>DATAAF010000107.1:0-116142 GCA_036260255.1 Acidimicrobiales bacterium
CGACCCCGACCCCGCGCCGGTGAACGCGGTGTCGTACGCCGAGGCCCCGGTGGTGGAGGTGCGGGTCCGCCAGCTCACCGGGGACGAGCGCGACCGGGTCAACATCGCCAGCCTGCGCAACATCTTCTTCCCCTACGACCAGCTGAAGGCCCAGCTGGCGCAGGAGCGGGCGGAGACGCCACTCGAGCCCAACCCGCCGATCACCTCGTCGTTCCGCCCCCTGTCGGAGGAGGAGATCCAGCTCGAGGGGGGCATCCGGGGAAGCCGCCTCCGCTTCGAGCTCCGCCAGAACGAGAAGTTCTACGTGATCGACCAGACCGCGCTCCTCGATGGCGAGGCCAGCAGGGTTCACGTCCTGCTGATGCGCGCCTCCGAGGAGCAATTCATCCTGCAACGTAAGCTTCTGGACGAGATCGCGAGCTCGTTCACCGTCAAGCACAAGAAGGGCTGAAGATGCCGCCGCCCGATCCGCCCAGCGCACCTGTCGGTCTGGCCTCGCCCGCGGAGGGCCCCATGCGGTTCAAGAGCCGCATGCGGGAGGAGGACCGCACGACCCGCAAGCCCATGGCCCTCTGGGACCGGACGAAGATCCTCCTGCTGCTGGGGTCCACCTGGATCCTCTTCGTCATGGCGGACATGGGGGCGAACCCCATCCTCCCGTTCCGCGACGCCGTCGACCGCCAGGTGCGGGCCAAGTGGTGGCTCCTGGCCGCCGCCGTGCTGGAGGGCCTACGGCAGCTCCACTACCTGATCAGCGAGCGCTCGGCGTCGTACCACCGGTTCTGGACGCAGCGCGTCTTCGGCCGTCTCGAGCAGCGCACGTCGAAGATGAACGACTGGGACCGTTTCCGCATCGCCCGGGCGGCCAAGATCCTCTTCGTCCTGCTGGTCATCGACCTGATCGTCGCCGCCATCACCCACACGTCGCCGCTGCTGGCCATCGTGCAGCTGCCCATCACGTTCTTCCGGGCCCTGCCGCTGCTGTTCCAGCTGCTGTTCGCCGTGGTCTTCATCGTGATCCAGTTCGTCGCCCTCTTCTGGTTCCTGTCCAAGGGCGGCACCGAGGTCTACTACCCCGACGACATCAAGACCCGGTTCTCCGACGTCTGGGGCCAGGACAACGTCCTGGAGAAGGTCAAGGAGAACATCCTCTTCCTCGAGGACCCGGAGTCGATCGAGCGCCGGGGCGGCTACGTCCCGGGGGGCATCCTGCTGTGGGGGCCTCCGGGCACCGGCAAGACGCTGATGGCGGAGGCGGTGGCGGGGGAGACCGGCCGGCCGTACGTGTTCGTCGACCCGGGGGCCTTCCAGAACATGTTCATCGGGGTCGGCGTCCTCAAGGTCAAGGCGCTGTTCCGCAAGCTCCGGCGCCTGGCGGTGCGCTACGGCGGGGTCATCGTCTTCTTCGACGATGCCGACTCTCTCGGCAACCGGGGGGCGCTCGCCGGCGGAGGCCCGTTCGGCGGCGGCGGCCACGGCCACGCGTTGCCGGGCCAGCCGGTCGGCGCGGGCAGCCCGCTGACGTCGTGCAACGGGCTCTCCTACATGTCCCCCGACACGGCCAGCCTGGTGTTCCGCGGCTGCCTGGACGCCAGCAACGCCCCCGAGCCGCCCCGCCGGCTCCGCGACCGCGTCATGCCCATGGGCATGGGCAGCGGGGGGATGGGCACGCTGGAGACGCTCCTGGCCGAGCTCTCGGGGCTCAAGAAGCCCCGAGGGTTCATGAACCGGGTCGTCCGCCGCACCCTGGGCCTGCGCCCGAAGCCCCCGCCCAAGTACCGCATCCTCGTCATGATGGCCACCAACATGCCGCAGGCCCTCGACGAGGCCCTCCTCCGGCCCGGGCGCATCGACCGCATCTACAAGGTCGGCTACCCGTCCAAGGCGGGCCGGGTCCGCACCTACGAGGGCTATCTCGCCAAGGTCAACCACGAGCTCACTCCCGAGCACGTCGACAAGCTGGCCACCATCACCCCCTACGCCACCGGCGCCACGATCAAGGACATGGTCAACGAGGCGCTGATCAACGCCATCCGCGCCGGCCGGGACAAGATCAGCTGGGGCGACATCGTCAAGGCCAAGCAGCTCAAGGACCTCGGGCCGCCCGAGGACGTGGAGTACATCGAGCGGGAGCGCCACGCCGTCGCCGTGCACGAGGCGTGCCACGCGGTCACCGCCTACATGGTGCGCCGCCACATGGTCATCGACATCGCCACCATCGAAAAGGGCGGCACCTATCTCGGCATGGTCGCCTCCATCCCGCCCGACGACCAGTTCACCCGGTGGCGGTCCGAGTACGAGGCCGACATCATGGTCAGCCTGGCGTCGCTCGCCGGCGAGCACATGTTCTTCGACGGCGACAACTCCTCCGGCGTCTCGGGAGACCTCGAGGCGGCCACCATGCTCGTGGGCATGATGGAGGGCTGGTGGGGGATGGGCACCACCGTCGCCTCCCACGGCATCACCCAGCGGCTCGGGCGGTCGGGCCGGGGCGACGAGCGCACCGCCTTCGACCTGGTCGAGTGGAACCTGGGCAAGGAGGTCGAGGCCAAGCTGGGCGAGCTCCTCGAGCGAACCAAGCAGCTCCTGGCCGAGAACCGCCAGGCGGTGCTGGCCGTCGCCCACGCCCTGGAGACCCACAAGACGGTCACCGGCGACGACATCCGGGCCATCATCGAGGGCCGCCCGGGCACCTTCGTCGACGGGTCGCCCTACGGCGGTGACGAGTTCGCCGCCGTCGCCGAGGAGTACCACGCCAAGGTGCTGGCCGCCCACAAGGGCCACGGCCGGGTCGACGTTCCGCTCCCCGTCCTGAACGGCCACCGGACGGCAGCGGCGGCCTACCCCGAGGATGTTCCCGCCGACCCCACCGCGGTGGAGCTCACCGAGGCGGAGCTGGCGGGGCGGGCCTGGCGCCGGCCCGAAGGCGACGGTCGGGGCGAAGGGGGCGGCGACGGCGCCGCCGAGACGCCGTCGAGCTGACGGATTCGTCGCACCCCTGGCCGGGGAAGCTAGGCTGCCGCCCGCAGGCGGCCCGATCGACGACCGACGACGACAAGGAGCTCGGATGCGAAAGCTGGCGGTCCTCCTCAGCGCACCGCTTCTCGCGGTGTCGCCGATGCTCCTGGTGAGCGGCGCCGGAGCGCAGGAAGAGCCGGCGTGCTTCATCGGACCGGAAGAGCCTCCCATCCCCGCCACCATCGTCGGGGCGGGCGTCATCACCGGCACCAACGGCCCCGACGTGATCGCCGGCAGCCCGGGGCGCGACCTCATCCGAGCCCTGGGCGGCGACGACATCGTCTGCGGCAACGGCGGCAACGACTACATCGACGCGGGCGCCGGCAACGACGTCGTCATCGGCGGCGGGGAGCCTCCCTTCTTGCCCTTCGGCAGCAACGACACCGCCTTCGGCGGCCCGGGGAACGACGTGCTCATCGGCCTGGCCGGCAACGACACCCTCAACGGCGGCGACGGCGCGGACGACCTGATCGGGATGGGCGGGAACGACCGGCTCACCGGCGGCCCCGGCGGCGACGTCATGTTCGGGGGCCCGGGCCAGGATTACGTGGCGGGTGACGCCGGCAACGACCTCATGTTCGGCAACTTCGGCAGCGACACGATGCTCGGCGGCGACGGCAACGACGAGATCGACGGCGACAACCCGAGCCCGCCGATGCCGGGCGGCCCGCCCCTCGATCCCGGGACGAACAACGACAGCTGCCTGGGCCAGGCCGGCAACGACCAGATCTTCAACTGCGAGAGGGGCGACCCGTCCACGCCGCGGGAACCCCCGTTCCCGCCGCCCGGCGGCGAGGACGGCGACACCACCGGCTGATCGCCACGATCCGACCAGTCCGAGGGCCCGCCCGGATGGGCGGGCCCTCGACTTCTCGGTGACGCGCTGCCCCCCAAGAGCATGTACGGGTGGTGAGCGAGCACCGTCATGCCTGGGCCCTCGCGTCTCGGGGCCGGCGCTACCTGACGTTCCGCTGCGCGACGTGCGGCGCCTTCTGCGGGGGGCTCCTGAGCTACCTGCCGCCCGAGCTGAGCCGGGCCCTGGAGAACGTCGGCACCGGAACGAGGCCAGCCTCCGGCTGACCACCGTCGCCCGGGCGGTCTGTGACCCTCGTCCGGGGGTGACAGGCTGGCTCGATGCGACGATGGACCGTTGTGGTGGCGGCGGCGATCCTGGCCGCGTCCGCCTGCCGCGACGGCGGGAGCGGTCGCGAGGGACTGCGGCGGGTGGACGACCGCGCCCTCGACGTGGCCGCGATCCCCGCGCGCGTCACCGTCCTCCACCCCGGCGCCGGCGCCGCCGCCTGGCTCGCGGCGGGGGACTCGCCCGAAGGACGGGGCCGGGTGGCGACCCTGTGGCGGTCGAGGGAAGGCCTGGGCTGGGAGCGGCAGCCGCTACCCGAGGGCGGCGGCGCGATCGTGAGAGGCGCCGCCCGCCAGGGTGACGTGCTGGTCCTCGTGGGCGACCGGGCCGAGGGAGGCAGCGGCCGGCGGGCGCCGGCGGTGTGGGTCGCTCAGGGCGAGGACCAGCCGGCCGCCGTCCCCGGAGCGCTCCCGGGCGGGGGCGGCACCGTGCTGGTGCGCCAGGTCGTCGGTGGGGTGGCCGGGGGGCAGGGGTTCCTCGCCCTGGGGACGGTCGACGGGCGCCTGTCCTTCTGGCGATCGGGCGACGGGAGGGCGTGGACCCAGGCGGAGCGGCTCGACGTCTTCATGGCCGACTCGGCCGTCGCCCAGTTGGTCGCCACAGCCTCCGGTGTGGTCGCCGTGGGAGGCGAGGGCGGAGGCCCGGCGGCGTGGTGGTCCCCCGACGGGGCGGTCTGGAGCCGCGCCGGATTCAGCGGGGCGGCGCGGGGGCGGATCACCGCCGTCGCCGTCGGGCCCGACGGCCTGCGCGCGGCCGGGTCGACGCCCACCGACACGGGTGCCGACCGCCGGCCGCTCCCGGCCGTGTGGCGCTCGGTCGACGGGCAGTCCTGGGAACCCGTGCCGGCCAGCTTCGACTCCGCCTCTCAGCCCAATCAGGACAACCGGGGGTCCGAGATCAAGACGCTGGTGCGGGCCGACGACGGCTACGTGGCCACCGGAGGGAGCGCCCAAGCCCGGCGGGTGTGGTCGTCCCCGGACGGGGTGGCATGGGCGGAGGCGGAGCTCCAGCCCGAGGTGCGGGCGGCCACCCGGCTCGATCTCGCCCTGGCCGCCGCCGCCGGCAACGACGTGCTCGTCGGCTCGTCGGTCGAGGTCCTGCCGCCGAGGCTCCTGCTCCGGCGCCAGGGGCGGTGGGTCGACGCGAGCGTCGCCACGCCCCTCTCGCCGCCTCGACCGGTGGCGGTGGAGAGCGGGGTGGTCGCCGCCGCCGACGGCTTCGTCCTCTGGGCCAACACGATCGAAGGCGGCCCCGGGCTGGCGGAGGAGGGAGGTGGGGCGCGGCTCTGGCGGTCCTCCGACGGCCGGAGCTGGAGGCCCCTCGAGGGGTCGTCCGCCTTCGACCTGGCCTTCGTGCTGTCGATGGTGCCCGACGCCAACGGGGGGCTCGTGGCCGTCGGCACCGAGCCCTCGGTGGCGCCGGTCGTCTCCGAGGGCGTACCCCACGCCAAGGCGTGGGTGTCGTCGGACAGCGCGTCGTGGCTCCTCGACGACGCGCCCTTCCGCGACGAGACGGTCTCCCAGTCGCTGTCCGGCGTCGCCCGCCGCGGCAACCGGGTGGTCGCGGTCGGCTCCCTGACGCGGACGGCCGTGGACTTCGACGCGGTGTTCTGGGTGCGGGACGGCTCCGGTCCCTGGCGACGGGTCCGGGGCGTCCCCCGGTCGGAGGGCGAGGGCGCCGAGGGTGCCGCCCGCGTGTGCGCCGGGCGCCCGGGGTGGGTCGCCCTCGGGACCGGCAGCGACACGCCGGTGGCGTGGTCGTCGGCCGACGCCGAGTCGTGGCAGCCCGTGCAGGATCGGGCGCTGGCGGCGGCCGGGGAGGACATCCGCACCTGCATCGGTGTCGGCGGCCGCCTGCTGGCCGTGGGCTCGGCCCGCAACCCGGGTGGTCGCCGATCGGCGGCGGCGTGGACGTCGACCGACGGCCGCTCGTGGACGGCCTCGGCCAGCCCCGCGTTGCGGGCCGACGTCGACCTGCGCATCGACCACGTGGCGGCCGAGGGCAACGACGTGGTGGCGGTCGGCGTCGAGGGCCAGGGCGGCAACCGGCCGATCGCCCTCTGGCGGTCCACCGACTGCGGCGGGTCGTGGGACCGGGCGCCCGTCGACAACCGGCTCTTCCCGTTCATCCGGGAGCGGGCGGTGACCGGCGTCGCCGTCCGCGACGGCCTGGCCGTCGTGACCGGGGTCCTCGACGGGCAGGTCGCGGTGTGGACGGTGCCGCTGGCCGACCTGCCGACGAGCGGCGGCAACGGGCGCAACTGCGGCTAATGCGGGGCGCCCGCCGGCAGGCGGTCCTTACACTCGGGCGATGCCGGAGGCCCCACCCTTCTCCGCATGAGGCGACTCGTCCTACTGGCGGGGATCTGGGGCTGGTCGTTCCTGCTGATCAAGGTGGCGGTGGCGGGCATGACCCCGACCACCGTCGCGGGGATCCGCGTCGCGCTCGGCGCCGGCGTGCTCCTGGCCGTGGTGCGGGCGCGGGGGCTGTCGCTGCCGCGGGACCGACGGTGGTGGCGGCACTTCGCGTTCGTCGCCCTGACCGGTAGCGCCGCCCCCTTCTCGCTCCTGGCATGGGGTGAGCAGCACATCTCGTCCGCCCTCGCCGCCGTCCTCAACGCGTCGACCCCACTGTTCGCCGCCCTCTTCGCCACCGTCCTGCTCCGGGAGCGGCTGCGGCCGCCGCAGGTCGCCGGGTTGGCGCTCGGGCTGGTCGGCGTGGCCGTGGTCGCCGGCCTCGGGGGCGAGGACGTCACCGGCTCGGGGTTCGGGGGCAAGGCGGCCGCGGTCGGGGCCGCCGTCGGGTACGGCATCAGCCTCACGTACACGCGCCGCCACCTCACGCCGCTGCCGCCGCTGGTGGCGGCGGCCGGGCAGCTCGTGATGGCGACCGTCCTGCTGGCACCCCTGGCCCTGGTCACCACGGTGCGCCAGGGCCTGGCGGTGACGCCCACCCGCGCCCTCGCCGTCGGCGTCCTCGGGGTCTTCGGGACGGGACTGGCCTACGTCATGGTCTACCGGCTCATCGCCGACATCGGCTCCACCAAGGCGTCCGTCGTCACCTACCTCGTGCCGGTCGTGGCCGTCGCCGTCGGCGTTCTGTTCCTCGGTGAGGACTTCTCCCTCAGGCTCCTCACCGGGGGCGCGGTGGTGATCGCCGGGATCGCCCTCGTCAACGGCGGCGGGCGGGTGCCGTGGCGGGGCCGGCTGCCCGCCGGCGCCGCCTAGGAGGCGTGACGAACGGGTGTTCGGACGGTCACCGGAATGGGTACAGCGGGGGCATGAGCGATCGACCCACTCCGAGCCCGGCCAAGGACCCCGACGACTGGGTCACCGGCGACGAGCCCATGACGGGGCCGCAGGCCTCGTATCTGTCCACCCTCGCCCAGGAGGCAGGCGAGGAGGTCCCCGACGACCTCACCAAGGCCGAGGCGTCCCGGAAGATCGAGGACCTCCAGGACCGCACGGGGCGGGGGTCTTGAGGGCGCCGCCTAGAACAGGCCCGCCGCCGTCGTCGTGGTGGTGGCGGTGGGGCCCGGGTTGAAGGTCGCGAGCGTCGTCGTGGCCTGGTTGTTGGAACCGTTCGGGTCGGCCTCCGCCGCCTTCACCACGGCCGTGACCGACCCCGAGAACGTGCTGGCCGAGCTCTTGTCGACGATGGCTGCGAAGTACTGAAACGTCGACGACTCGCCCGCTTTCAGCGTACGCAGTACACAGCTACTGCCCGGGCACTGCTGCGGAGCGGACGTGTTCGGAGCGGCGCGGGTGAAGCCAAAGGTCACGGTGACGCCCGTGGCGACGGAGGGTCCCTTGTTGGTGACCGTGAGCTCGACCGCGCAGATCTCGAACCCGTCACACCACTCGAACGACGCGGTCAGGGCCAGGTCGGCCTGCGCCGCGGTCGGCCGGTCCTCCGGTGGGCCGCCCGTCTGGGGGAGCGCTCGGCCCTGGAGCGTCCCGACCGCCACCCCGGCCGACGTCGTCACGAACAGGCTGGTCCGACGGTCGCCTGGGGCCGTCGGGCGGAACGTCAGCGTGAGGGCGCAGCCGGTTCTCGGTTCCAGAGCGGTACCGGTGCACCTACGGGAATCGACGGCGAAGTCGCCGATGCTCGAGACGGACACGGCCTGCATCGTGACCCGGGATGGCGACACGTTGGTCACCCGCACGGTCACAGGCGGGCCGGTGGTCCCCACCGCCTGATCGGCGAAGGAGACGACCTGGGGGTCGAGTCGGATCTCGTCCTGGGCGCTCTCGACCCCGCGCCCGGTCAGCGCGACGTCGCGTGCACCGGGGATCGCGAGGCGTAGCGCCGCGGTGCGATCGCGGACGCCAGTGGGGCGGAAGACGACGTCTGTGGTGCACTTGCCGCCGGCAGGGACCGTCGCCGTACAGGTCGTCGAGGCCACGGTAAAGCTTTCCCGCCCCGGCCCCTCGACCGTCACGCCGCTCGGCTTGATCGGACCGGTGCTCGCATTGGCATAGCTGACCGTGCGAGGAACGCTCGCCGTCCCGACCGGCTGGTCTTCGAACCGTAGAGACGAGGGGTCGGCAGAAACCGCGCCCGAGCCGCCCGGCGTTGCTTGGCCCGGCTCGAGCGCCACGGGCGCTCCTGTCGTCGTGGGCCCTTCGGACGCCACGTTCTGGCTGTCCGACCCGCCGACGGCGATGGTCGTGGCCAGTAAGGACAGGACGACGAGCAGCGCACCTAACCCGGCGGCCCACCAGATCGCCGGTCGCTTCCTGTCGTCGGCGGGCGGGCCCGGGAGCGGAGGGGCGGGGGGCCGAGGCTGCCAGTAAGGGGGCGCGGGAGGGGGAGGCTGGGACGGCGGTGGGGGCGGCGGGGGAGGCGGGTCGAGGAGCTCGAGGTTGTGGCGGGTTGCCGCCGCGCCGCGGCGGTCGCCGACCTCTTCACGGATGCGCAACGCCTGTGACAGGTTGGCCCGGGCCGCCACCTGGTCTTCGAGGCACAGCGCTCGGGTGCCGAGCTGGTGGAGGGCCCACGCCTCCCAACGGCGGTCGCCCAGCGTCCGGGCCGCCGAGAGCTGGTCTTCCAGCACCAGGCGCCAGGCGCCCCAGCGGCGACCGAGCATCAGGGGCCGCTCGGTGGCCCGGGCGAGGCGCAGGACGGCGCGGTCGTCGCCCTCGTCTCGGAACCGCTCGAGCAGGGTGAGGATGGCGCCCGACTCGGCGGCCACCGGCTCCGGGTCGGCGTCGGTCTCGGCGGCGTCGGCCAGATGATCGGCCACGCGGTGGGCCCAGTCGGCGGTGTCGCCGACGGCGGCACGGGCCTCCCGGAGGCTGTAGCGGGGGCTGTGGGACTGCACGAGCCCCGAGCGCAGCAGGGGCTCGACCACGGCGGCGATGTCGTCGGAGCCGACCACGGCGGCGAGGTGCTCGGCCGAGAGGCTGGCGCCGAGGACGGCGGTGAGAGCGGCCAGCACCTGCAGCTGCTCAGGGCCGAGGCGCGCCTTCAACCGGTCGACGAGGGCGTCGACGGGCGCGCCGTCGGCGGACGGATGAGCGATCTCGCTCAGCTCATCGACCACGCTGGCCAGCTGCTCCACCCGGAGCGGGTGTCCCTCGACCGCCCGGCAGGCGTCGACGGCGGCCGGACGCTGGTCGTCGACCAGCGACCGGCCGAGTCTCCGCTCGAGGAGGGCGACGGCCTCGTCGTCCTTCAGGCCCCGAAGGGCGAGCGCCTTGCCCTGGCCCCACACGCGGCGCCGCTCCGACGCCAGCAGGAACGTCGCCTGGGGAAGGGCGTCGAGGACGGCCTCGAGGTCGGTGCGCTCGAAGCTGACATCGTCCAGGGCGACCAAGCCGGTGACCTCGGCGAGGAGGTGGCGCAGCTGGCCGTCCGTGGGCTTGAACGGGGCCGAGGTCTCGTAGAAGGCCTGGAACAGGAACTGCAACGTGTCCTCGGCGGTCTCGACGCCGCACCGTTGGTAGACGACGGCGGACGCGAGCTCCGGGGGCGGATGGTGACCGATGTGCTTGAGGAGGACGCTCTTGCCCACCCCGGCGACACCGTGGAGCTCGACGGCCTCCGCGGGGGCGAGGGCGGCCAGGGCCGCCCGCACCTCTTCGGTGCGCCCGACAAGGTCCGGGTCGCGGCCCTTGATGGCGACGCTGGGTCGGAGCTTCGGCTTCGGGAGCGCCGCCGGGTCGAGATGGTTGACGACCCCGCCCGCCCCGACCATGTACTGCACGATGTTGGTGCCGACCGCGACCTGACCGCTGACCGGGCCCGACACGTCGGCCTGCACGCCGATCGAGGCCATGGTTGTCACGTCGCCGTTCCCTTCCGCCCGTGAGAGTGGTGTCCCCGACAAGAGCCCGGCCGCCCGATCGAGATACACCGCTAGCCTCGGCGTGTGGACGAGCCGCTCATCTACGCGTCGAGGGTGAGCCGGCTGCCGATCCACGACGCCGAGGGAAGCTCGCTCGGCAGCGTCGCCGACATCGTGCTGCTGCCCTCCGGTGGGGGGCTGCCCCCCGAGGTGCTCGGGTTCGTCGCCGCCATCCAGCGCCGCCGCATCTTCATCGGAGCCGGTCGCGTCGACGAGCTCAACGCGTCGGGCCTGCGCCTCGCCGGCGGCACCGTCGACCTGCGCCACTTCTCGCTGCGGCCGGGCGAGCTCCTTGTGTCCGAGCTGCTCAACCGCCGGGTCGACGGGTCGGTGGTGACCGACCTCGGGCTCCGGGCGGTGACCGGACGGGCCCGCTCGTGGGAGGTGGCCACCGTCGCCATCGCCCCCCCCGGTCCGCTCGGCCGCCTGCGCTCGACCCGGGTCGTCAGCTGGGAGGAGGTCAAGTCGCTATTCGACACCGGCCCCATCGCCCGGGAGGTGGCCGCCCTGCGCCGGCTCCATCCTTCCGACGCCGCCCGCCGCATCCGGCCCCTCACCGCCGAACGCCGCCGCCAGATCATCGAGAGCATGGACGACGAGCGGCTGGCCGACCTGCTCGAGGAGCTGCCGGAGTCGGTGCAGGTCGAGCTCATCCGTGGCCTCGACACCGAGCGCACAGCCGACGTGCTCGAGGAGATGGCTCCCGACGACGCCGCCGACCTGCTCAAGGAGCTGCCGCCCGAGCGACAGCGCCAGCTCCTCGCGGCCATGGAGCCCGGCGAGGCCGACCCGCTGCGGCGGCTGCTCGCCTACGACGCCGCCACCGCCGGCGGCCTGATGACCTCCGAGCCCATCGTCGTCCTCCCGGAGACGACGGTGGCGGAGGCGCTGGCCCGGCTGCGGGACCTCGATGTCCCACCGGCGCTGGCCGCCCAGGTCTTCGTCTCCCAGCCCCCGACGCAGACGCCGACGGGCGCCTTCCTCGGCCCCGTCGGCTTCCAGCGCCTGCTGCGCGAGCCTCCCCCGACCCCGGTGGGCGACTGCGTCCGGCCCCAGAGCGAGGTGGTGTCGCCCGACCTCGACGAGGTCTCGGTCGCCGAGCGGCTGGCCGCCTACAACCTCCTGGCCGTTGCGGTGTGCGACGAGCAGGGACGGCTGTTGGGGGCGGTCACCGTCGACGACGTCCTCGACCGCACGCTGCCGAGGGGGTGGCGGTAGTGGTCCTGCGCCGCCGCGAGGACCTCTCGGCGCCGCGGGGCCGCCTGGGCCTCGGGGTCCACTACGACCCCGAGGCGTTCGGGCGCTTCTCGGAGGCGATCGCCCGCTACATCGGGACGGCCCGCTTCCTGGTGATCCAGACGGTCGTCGTCATCGTCTGGATCACGATCAACGTGGCCGTGCCGGACCTGCGGTTCGACCGCTATCCGTTCATCCTCCTGACCCTGGCGCTGTCGCTACAGGCCGCCTACGCCGCCCCGCTGATCCTCCTGGCCCAGAACCGCCAGGACGAGCGGGACCGGGCCGAGGCCGAGCGCGACCGCCTGGTCACCGCCCGCACGCAGGCCGACGCCGAGTTCCTCGCCCGGGAGATCGCCTCGGTGCGCCTCGCCCTCGCCGGCATGCCCACGGCCGACGACCTCAGTGAGGCGGTCGAGCGCCTCACCACCGTCATCGAGCGCCTGGCGGCCAACCGCGGCCGGGGACAGGAGCCTTCGGCCGCCGCCACCGCCCCGGCGCCGGGGGCTGCCGGCAGCTGAGCTGACGCTGCCGGGTGCCGGATCGACGCGTCCGGCGGAGCTATGTGGGGGGACCACTGAGAGCCAGCCGGCCGATCAGTTCGGGAAGTGGCTGGCGAGCGGAGCGGAGGCTGTTCCCCGTGTGCGCCTTGTGGCCGCTGTGGCTGATGTTGCTACTGTGGCACTCCGCAGTCGGTCGAGCAGCGGGGGTCGTGGCGTGCGCGGAACCAGAGCCTGGCGAGGGTGCCTCCTGGCGGCGGCCGTGGTGGCGGTCGTCCCGACCGGACCGGCGGCCGCCGACGGCGTGCTCGTCCAGCCCGGCGACACCCTGTCGGGGCTGGCGTGGCGCCTGGGCGTGGGCCAGGGAACGCTGGCGGCGACCAACGGGATCGCCAACCCCGACGTCATCCTGGCCGGGCAGGTGCTCCAGGTGCCGCGTGGGGCCCCACTGGTGGTGCGCCCGGCGGCGGCCGGGACGAGCTCCTACCGGGTCCAGCCGGGTGACACCCTCTGGGACGTGGCGTCCAAGCTCGGGGTGTCGTCCCGACAGCTCGCCCAGGCCAACAACCTCGACGACCCCGACCACATCGAGGCCGGGCGGGCCCTGGTCGTCCCTTCGCGCTCGGCCGGGCCGGGCCGGCGGGCGGTGAGCGGCCCGGTCCCGGCGACGAGGTGGGGCTGCCCGGTGCCGGGGGCGCGTTTCGTGAACGACTACAACTACCTCAAGCCCAACGGGCAGCGGCACGCCGGCGTCGACCTCTTCGCCCCCCGCGGCACACCGGTGGTCGCTCCGGTGTCCGGCGTGGTGGCGGCGGCCGACAACCGCCTCGGGGGCAAGGCCTTCAGCCTGTCCGGCGACGACGGGAACCGCTACTACGGCGCCCACCTCGACCGCCACGGGCGCACCGGGCGGGTGGCGGCCGGCACGGTGATCGGCTACGTGGGCAACACGGGCGACGCGCGTGGCGGCCCCACCCACCTCCACTTCCAGTTCCATCCCCGAGGCGGCGGCGACGCCAGCCCCTACCACCTGTTGACCGTCAGCTGCTAGATGACTCGATGCGCACCACGTACGTCCGCACCTCGGCCGGGGTGGTGTCCCAGGGGCGGGCGAACGTGCAGCGGACGGTGGCGACCCCTTCGTGGCGGGCGATGATGCTCACCCGGTGCCGGGGCGGGTCGGCGGAGGGGTCGAAGCGCTCCTGCACCACCGAGAGGAGCCCCCGGGACGCCTCCACCCGCCAGACGTGACCGGGCCGGGGCGGCATGGGCAGGCGTAGCTCGAAGCTGGCGCCCGGGCGCACGCGCAGCGTCTTGGTCGGGTGCTCCACCGGGCCGGCCGGGCCCGCGCTCGTCGCGCCGCCGGACCCGGGCCCGGGCGCCGGCTCGTCCCGGCGGGCGCCCACCGGGCGGCGCTCACGCGCCGGGTCGTAGGACGGCGGCGGGGGGCAGGCCCGCTCGGCCACCCAGATCCAGCCGTCGCGCTCCTCGACCCGGTAGGTGGGCAGGTACCCGGGCTTGAGCTTCCAGAGGTTCTCCGGGCGGGCGTCGTGCGAGGGGACCACGTTCTCGCCCGTGCGGGGGTCGTACAGGTACAGGTGGTGGGGACAGCGCAGGTTGCCGTCGAAGAAGCTCGCGTCCATGAGGTCGGTGCCCTGGTGGGGACAGTGGGTGCCGAACGCCACCACCTCGCCGCCGGTCAGGCGGCACAGGATCATCTCGCTGTCGCCCACCCGCACCTTGCGCAGCTCCGGCTCCTGGGGCGTGCCCATGGGGCACTCCTCGCTCCGGAGCGTCCGGGCCAGTCCTGCGTCTGCCGGCTCCTGCGCCAACGACCGGCAGCCTACCGGCCCACCCCCTAGCCTGGGGCCTTGCCGTCGCGGGACAGAAGCATGAGCGTCCTCCGCCCCCGGACCAGGATCCGCCGCCGCGGCCGCCGCCGGGGGCGCATCCTCGCCGCCCGGGCGCGGCTGCCCGGCCTCCTTCTCCTGCTCGCCCTCGTCTACGGCACCGTCGGCTACCAGGTCATCGAGGGGTTCAGCTTCCTCGACGCCCTGTACATGACCGTCACCACGCTCACGACGATCGGCTTCGGGGAGATCGAGCCGCTCAGCGCCGCCGGGCGAGTGTTCACCATCACCCTCGTGGCGTTCGGTGTCGTCGTCGTCTTCGACCTGATCGCCCAGTTCACCAGCCTCCTGGCCAGCGGCCGGCTCAGCCGGACGATCGAGAGGAGAGCCATGCAGCGCCAGATCTCTCACCTGAGCGACCACTTCGTCATCTGCGCCTTCGGCCGGGTCGGACGGGCGGCGTGCCAGGAGCTGGTGCGCCACGGCGTCGACGTCGTCGTCATCGAGGTCCAAGAAGCGCTCGAGGACCTGCTGATCGAGGCGGACGTGCCCTACCTCATCGGCGACCCCAGCGAGGAGTCGGTGCTGGAGGAGGCGGGCATCCGCCGGGCCCGCGCCCTGCTCTGCGCGGTCGACTCGGACGTGGTCAACGTGTACATCACCCTCAGCGCCCGTGCCCTCAACCCCGACCTGTTCATCATCGCCCGAGCCTCACGTCCCGAGTCGGTGGAGAAGCTGCAACGCGCGGGTGCCGACCGGGTGGTGTCGCCGTACGCGGTGAGCGGGAGGCGCATGGCCTCCCAGGCCCTGCAACCGGCCATGCTCGAGTTCGTCGACATGGTGAGCGTGGCCCCCGACCTCCGCATCGAGGAGCTGGTCGTGGGGAAGTCGTCGGCCCTCGCCGCCCGCACCGTGCGGGACGTGTGCGCGCCGTACGAGGGCGTGATGGTGCTGGCCGTCCGCAGTCCCGACGGCGAGCTGCTCATACCGCCCCGGGCCGACACCGTCCTCGACGAGGGCGACCTCATCATCGTGGTGGGCCCGGCGGACGCCCTGGCCGGCATGGCCAAGGAGGCGACCTAGGTGGCTGGTGTCCTTGGCGAGCGTGATCCTCCCGGACCAGGCGGCTGATCGGCGAGATACATGTCCGTAGTGGGCGCCGGCGGGTGCTCAAGTCCAGCCCTCCACGAGTCTGAAGATCAGCCCCCAGAGTGCCGGCGGGAAGGTTTCTTGATCCGGCACTGCCGGCCTCGCCCTCAGCGGCGGCTCTGGTCGTCCGTCCGGCGGCCGTAGGAGAACCAGGCGTCCTGGTACGACCCTGCGCCGTCGGAGCCGGTCGCTGCGGGCGAGGGCTCCGCCTCCGGTGCCGGCGTTGGGGCCGGAGGGGGCGGCGCCTCGGGCACGGGGCGGGTCTCGGCGTCGGCGCGCTGGCGCTGGCGCGGGGAGAGCCGGGCGAGGCGGGAGGGCGGGCCGGCGGCGGGCGCCGAGCGGTCGCCGTCCCCGCCGGCGGCGGCCCGGCGGGCCCGACGCCCGCCCCTCTGCTGCTGGCGCCGGTGCTCGCCCTGGCGCTCGAGCTCGGCGTTCAGCTCCGCGCCGGCGACCACCGCCAACGCCGAGAGGTACAGCCAGAGGAGGAGCACGACGACGCCGGTGAGGGACCCGTAGGTCTCCTGGTACGAGCTGACGTTGTTGACGTACAACGAGAACAGGAGCGAGATGAGGAGCCACGCCACCGTGGCGACCACGCCGCCCGGGGTCACCCACGTCCATCGGGGCGTCTCGCGGTACGGCGCGATCGAGTAGATGCACGCGAAGAGGACGATGAGGGCGACCAGCCCCACCGCCCAGCGGATGAGCGTCCAGAGGAACACGAAGGCGCCACCGAAGGGCAGGTTGTCCCGCAAGGCGTCGCCCAGGGGCTGGCCGAAGACGATCGCGGTCGTCGCCAGGCCGGCGAGGAGGCCGACGACCACGACCAGCAGGAAGGCGACCGCCCGTTTGGTGAGGAACTTGCGGTCCTGGGGCACGTCGTAGGCCACGTTGCACCCGCTCTGGAGGGCCACCATCCCCGCCGAGGCGCTCCAGAGGGCGAGGGCCAGACCGATGACGGTGGCGAGAAGGGAGCTGCCGGCCGGCCGCTGGACCGCGTTGTCGAGGGCCTGGGTGAGCACCTCGGAGGCGTGCCCGGGCATCGCCTTGGTGACGGCGTCCTTGATGTCGGCGACGGTGCTGGTCTCCAGGTTGGCCAGGCCAAGGATCCCGACGCCGGCGATCATCGCCGGGAAGATGGCCAGGAACCAGTAGAAGGCCATGCCGGCGGCGGCCATCGAACCCCGGTCGTTCTTGAACTCCGCGGCCGCCCGGCGGACCGACTCCTTCCAGTCGCGCGGGGGCAGCTCGGTGGGCGAACGGGGGGGCTCGGTGGTGGCGGTCTGCGCGGGCACCGGCTCGGTCATCGGTCCGCCTTACCCCTACCCTGGGGCTCCGCGAGGAAACGGACGGCGCGGGGCGGCCGGGCACCGGCCGTCTCCTAGGCTCCCCCTCCGTGGCCGACCGAGTCCTGGGCGAGCGGTACCGGGTCGTCCGCCATCTCGCCCGGGGAGGGATGGCCGAGGTCTACCTCGCCCACGACGAGCTCCTCGACCGGCCGGTGGCGGTGAAGCTGCTCTTCCCCGAGCTGGCGGACGATGCCTCGTTCGTCGAGCGGTTCCGGCGGGAGGCTCGGGCGGCGGCCGGCCTCAACCACCCCAACATCGTCTCCGTCTACGACTTCGGCGAGGACGACGGCGCCTACTTCATGGTCATGGAGTACGTCGAGGGGGAGACTTTGCGGGACATCATCCGCAGCCGCGGGCCGCTGCCATCGGAGGAGGCGGCGGGCATAAGCGCCGACGTGGCCGCCGCGCTGGAGGCCGCCCACCGTCACGGGATCGTGCACCGCGATGTCAAGCCGGGCAACGTCCTGGTCTCCGACATGGTCAAGGTCGCCGACTTCGGCATCGCCCGGGCCGGCGACCCTCGCGAGAGCCTCACCCAGACCGGAGCGGTGCTCGGGACGGCGACGTACCTCGCCCCCGAGCAGGCGCAGGGCCAACCCGTCGACCCCCGCACGGACATCTACGCCTTGGGCGTGATGCTCTACGAGATGCTGGCCGGGCAGCCGCCGTTCCGCGGCGACACGCCCGTGGCCGTCGCCTACCAGCACCTGTCGGAGACGCCGGTGCCCCCGTCGCAGCACAACGCCGACGTCCCCCCGGCGTTGGACGCGGTCGTGCTCAAGGCGATGGAGAAGGACCCCGCCCGGCGCCAGCAGTCTGCCCAGGAGCTGCGGGACGAGCTTCTCGCCGGGCGCGACGGGGGCGCGGCGGCGATGGCGGCGACCGCCGTCGTGCCCCCGGTGGACCCGTCGGGCGCCGCCTCCACCGTCGTCCTCCCGGGCCCGGTCGCCGTCGACGACCAGCGGGAGCGCACCGCCGTCGGGGCGGTGGCGACACAGGACCGCGATCGCCGGCGCCAGGCAACGGCGATCGGCCTCCTCCTGCTCATGGTCCTCGCCGCCATCATCCTCATCGCCCTATTGCGATCGGGTGAGTCGGGCACGGCCGGCGTCCCGGCAGTGGTGGGACGCACCGTCGCCGAGGCCCAGCGGGCGGTCGAGGTGGCCGGCTTCCGCCCGGCGGTGACGCCCCGTCCCGACCAGCCCGGGGACCCGAACGTCGTCGTCGACCAGACGCCACCGGCGGGCGCCAACGCCCGCAAGGGAACCACCGTGACCCTCTTCGTCCCGGGAGCCGCTCCCACGACGACCCGCCCGCCGGCGACGACTCGGGCGCCCACGACCACCCGCCCCCCGGCGACCACCGCGCCGGCCGCCACGGCCCCGCCCGAGACGGCGCCGCCCGAGACGACGCCGCCGCCCACCACCCCGGCGCCGATCGTGATCCCGACCTCGCCGGTCACCAGCCGGAGGGGGCCCAACCCCGGCGGCAACGCGAGCGGCAACCAGAGCGGCAACCAGAGCGGCGCTCCCGGCGGCCGCTGAGCGGCCCGTCGCTCAAGCTCCGGGCCGGTCGAGCCGTTACCCGCGGTGACGGGTGTGGCCCGAGATGTCCGGGAGTATGCGATGGAATCCGAAGACCTGGAAACGATCCTCGAGATAACCCTCGGCCGGAAGGTGGCCAGGGACGTGTGCCGGGAGTGCGCCGACGACCCCTACCGGGCGGTCGAGAGCCTCCACCGCCGGGCGGCCGCCCTGCAGGCGCCGTACCGGGGGAACCGCTCGTACGACGACAACGGGTTCGGCCGGGCCCGCAAGGAGATCGCCCGGATCCACCTGGTGGCCCGCCTCATCGACGAGCTCAACTACGACTTCTGCGAGGAGCACGACGTGGAGCTCGTCCGCTCCTAGCGTCCACGGGTAGCGTGCCGGTGGATGTTCGAGAGCATCGACCGGGAGCGGGTGCGGGAGCTGATCGACGAGGGCGCCCAGGTCGTCGAGGTCCTGGAGGAGAGCCAGTACCGCCTCGCCCACCTGCCCGGCGCCCTGCACCTGTTCGCCCGCGACTTCACCCGTGAGCGGGTCGAGCAGCTGCTGGACCGGGACCGCCCCGTCGTCCTCTACTGCCTCGACAACCTCTGAGACCTCAGCCCCCGAGCGGCGTGCCTGCTCGAGCTGTACGGGTTCACCGAGGTCTACGACTACGTCGACGGCAAGGTGGACTGGATGGCGTACGGCCTCCCGGTCGAGGGTGACGACGGTCCGTTCGTGGGTGAGCAGGCCGACCCCGTGCCGACCTGCCGCGCCGACCAGACGGTGGCCGACGCCCGGAACGTGCTCGAGGGGCCCGACGCCCGCGAGGTCGTCGTGGTCGCCGGCGACGACCTCGCCGTCGGCCTGGTCGACGCCGAGCGCCTGGACGGCGCCGCCCACGACACGCCACTGCTCGACGTCATGGCGGTGGTGCCGAGCTCCGTACGCCCAAGCGTGACGGTGGGCTCGCTGGCCGAGCGCGAGGGGGAGCGGGCCCTGGTCACCACCTCCGACGGACGGTTGGTCGGGGTGGCGGCCGTCAAGGGCCAGCAGCAGGTCGAGCAGGAGCTCGACTCGCTCATGGAGGCGGTGCGCGAGCAGTTCGGCGATCGGGAGCCCGGCACCGACGAGCTCCATGACTTCCTGCGCGACCGGTTGATCGACGAGGGCCGCTCGGCCGAGGAAGCCGACCGCCTGATGGCCGAGTTGGCGGGCGAGTCGCCGTCCTGACGGCGACCGCCGGTCAGCGCCCCCGCGAGATGCCGGCGGCCTTCAGCACCCGGGGCTCGACGCCGACGGCACGCCAGGCGTCGTAGGTGATCCCCTTACGCTCGCTGTACGGCCCCGCGGCGGCCACGAACTCCGCCTCCAGGCCCTCCAGGTCGACGGTGTCGCTGCCCGCCGAGAGCTGGCGCTCGAGGTCGATGCGCTCTTGGGTGAGGTGCACGCGGTTCAACGGGTCGGCGTCGGCCAGCTGCTCCTCGATGGCGGCCAGGCGCCGCTGCATGCTCTCGGGGCTCCGCCGCCGACCGCGCCGGGGCTTGTGGGCCTCGAGGGCCTCGAGGTAGCGGCGGACGGCGCGGCCCTGCTCACGCCCCTCGGCCAACGCCGCCTTGTGCTCGTCGGTCATCGACCGGGCCGGCTTGGCCTTGGCCGCAGCGGCCTTCCTCGCCATCGCATCCACCTTCCTCACAATCGGACCCTCAGGTGACGCGGGCGACCTTAGCAGTGGGCACCGGAATACAGGTGTATTCCATGTCTTTCCCGCCCGCGCTTCCAAGGCGCAGAATAGGCCCGTGAGCGAGAACGGGTCGCCCGGGCGGTGGTGGTACGAGCTCGGCGGCCGAAGCGCCGGGCCGGTGTCGACGGCGGAGGTCCGGGCCATGGTGCAGCGGGGCGCGCTGGGGCCGGCGAGCAGGATCATCCCCGACGGCGGGCAGGTGTGGGGCACCGTCGCCCAGTACGAGTCGGCCCTCGGCCTGCGGCCGGTTTCGCCCCCGCCACCCCCGGCACCCCCGCCGCCACCCGCACCGCCCCCGCCGACGTCGTGGGCGGCGTCGCCGCCGCCGCCGGTCGCCCCGCCTGCGCCAAGGCTCCCGGGGCCGCCCATCAGCGACCGCGACTTCCTGTCCGCCCTGCTCTTGTCGATCTTCCTCGGGTGGCTCGGGATCGACCGGTTCTATCTGGGATGGACCGGCCTGGGTGTCCTCAAGCTCGTGACCATCGGAGGGCTCGGCATCTGGTGGCTGGTCGATGTCGTCCTCGTCGCCACCGGGACCCTGCGCGACCGAGAAGGGCTCCCGCTGCGCCGGTAGCCGACCGGGCGCCTAACGCCGGGGCGCCGCCCGCCGGGCGCCGACCCCCTTGGCGGCCAGCTTCTTGGCGCCTGCCTTCTTGGCGCCTGCCTTCTCGGCGCCCAGCTTCTTCCCGCCCACCTTCTTGACCGCCGCCTTCTTGACCGCCGCCCGCTTCCCGGCTGCCTGCTCGCGAGCCGCCTGCCGGGCGGCCGCCCGCTTCTCGGCCGCCGCCCGCAGGTGGGGCCGCAGCGGTGGCGCCATCCGCTCTTCCTCCACCTCGTCTCCGAGGTCGAAGCCGCCGGTCGGGACCGCCTCGAGCTCCTCTTCCTCCTCTTCCTCCTCTTCCTCGTCCTCCTCCGGCCCGAGCGGGCCGGCCAACACCTCCTCCGGCTCCTCCTCGAGCTCCTCCTCCTCGAGCGCGAGCACCCCGGGCTCCTCCTCGAGCTCCTCCTCGTCGAGGGCGGCGGCTGGCTCCTCCTCGAACGGCTCCTCCTCGGGCTCCTCGTCGAACTCGTCGCCGTCGGTCTCGGGGGACCACTCGATGAGACCGGCCTCGATGGCGTGGGCGTCACGCGCCTCGCCCCGCACCACGTCCCACGGGGGTAAGCCGACCTCCCGGACGGCGCTCTGCCAGAGCCGTTGGGCCAGCATGAGGGCGGCGCCGGCGGTGCCCTCCTCCACCCAGAGCTGGGCCTGGAAGAACGACGGCCCACCCGTCACCTGGGGGTAGTTCGGGGCCAGGGCGTCGGCGAGGGCGTCGAGGTCGTCGGCCCTGATCGTCGTGCGGTCCTGCCCCGCGACCGCCTCCAGAACGACCACCCAGATGCCCATGTCACCGTCTCCCAGCTGCGCTGGGCACGCTAGCCGATGCGCCCCCCGTGTCGCCTGTGAACCCACCCCGGGTGGGGTAGGGTAGGGCCGTGAAGCCGCAACACCAGGCAGCCGTCCTCAACCGCCTGAAGACCGCCCGAGGCCACCTCGACGCCGTCGTCCGGATGGTCGCCGACGACGCCTACTGCCCGGAGATCATGAAGCAGCTCTCGGCCGTCCAAGGCTCGCTCGAGCGGGCGAGCCGGCTCGTGCTCCGCAACCACCTGGAGACGTGCGTGGCCGCGGCCATGCAGGCGGGGCGGATCGACGAGATCGTCGACGAGCTCATGGAGGCCCTGCGCTTCGACCGGGTGTCGACCGGCCCGGCCGCCGAGGAGCTCCCGGCCCGATGACCCAGCAGACCGAGGCCCGGCCGCCGGCCGAGGCCGCCGAGGCCGCCGAGGCCGCCCCGGCCACCGTCGACGCCGCCGTCGAGTTCCGCGTCACCGGCATGACGTGCGGCTCGTGCGCGGCGCGGGTGCAGAAGGTGCTGGCCCGCCAGGCGGGCGTGCACCTGGCATCGGTGAACCTCGCCTCCGAGCGGGCGACGGTCGCCTTCGACCGCGACGAGACGTCCGTCGACGAGCTCGTGGCGGCGGTGGAGAAGAGCGGCTACGGGCTGGTGCCGGCCCCGCCCCAGGCGCCCGACGACGTGGTCGAGGCGGCCGACGAGGAGGTGGCCGCCCAGAGAGCGTGGCTCCGCCGGGTGCTCGTGGCCTGGCCCTTGGGGCTGGTCGTGTTCTGGCTGTCGATGTTCGAGATGCACGAGCCCTGGGCTCGGTGGGGCGCGTTCGCCCTCACCGTCCCCATCCAGTTCTGGGCGGGCTGGCCGTTCCTCCAGCAGGCGGCGGTCCGCGCCCGCATCCTCCAGGCCAACATGGACACGCTCATCGCCCTCGGCACGCTGGCCGCCTTCTTCTTCTCGGCCTACCAGGTGGCGTTCACCCACGAGCACACCGACCACTACTTCGACAGCGCCGCCCTGATCATCGCCTTCCTGCTCCTGGGCCGGTACCTGGAGGCCCGGGCCAAGGGCCGCGCCTCGCGGGCCATGCGGGCGCTGCTCGAGCTGGGGGCGAAGGAAGCCACCGTCGTGGTCGGCGGCGAGGAGCGCCGGGTGCCCGTCGGGGCGGTCAGCGTGGGCGACGTGATCCGCGTCCGTCCCGGCGAGAAGGTCCCGGTGGACGGCGAGGTCGTGGAAGGGGCGTCGGCGGTGGACGAGTCCATGCTCACCGGCGAGTCGGTGCCCGTAGACAAGGGCCCGGGGGACACCGTCGCCGGGGCCACCATCAACGTCGACGGGGTCCTCACGCTGCGGGCCACCGCGGTGGGCGGCGACACCGCCCTTGCCCAGATCGTGCGCCTGGTCGAGGAGGCGCAGGGCTCGCAGGCTCCGGTCCAGCGCCTGGCCGACCGGATCGCCGGGGTGTTCGTGCCGGTGATCCTCGCCCTCGCCGTCGCCACCCTCGCCGGCTGGGCCCTGGCCGGCCACGGCGCCAAGGGCCTGGTGGCGGCGGTGGCCGTCCTGATCATCGCGTGCCCCTGCGCGCTCGGCCTGGCCACGCCCACCGCCATCATGGTCGGCACCGGGCGAGGCGCGTCGCTCGGCATCCTCATCAAGGGCGGCGGGGTGCTCGAGCGCTCCAAGCGAATCGACACGGTGGTGTTCGACAAGACGGGCACGCTCACGACGGGCCGGATGTCGCTCACCGACCTGGTCGCCGCGCCGGGCACCACCGAGAGCGTCCTCCTGTCGTGGGCGGCGGGGGCGGAGGACCCCTCCGAGCACCCCGTGGCGCGGGCGGTGGTCGAGGCCGCCCGGTCCGACGACCTCGCCGTGCCCAAGGCGACCGCCTTCGTGTCGGTGCCCGGGCAGGGCGTGCGGGCGACCGTCGAGGGGACGGTCGTCCACGTCGGGCGCCGCCGGCTGCTGGTCGAGGCCGGCCTCGACGTCCCCGAGAAGCTCGACCGGGCGGTCGAGCGGATTGAGGCCCGAGGGCGCACCGCCGTGCTGGTGGGCTGGGGGGGCGCCGCCCGGGGCGTGTTGGCCGTGGCCGACACCCTCAAGACCGGCGCCCCGGCGGCGGTCGCCGAGCTGCACGCCATGGGCATCGAGGTGGCCATGATCACCGGCGACAACCGGCGCACCGCCGCTGCCATCGCCGCCGAGGTCGGCATCCAAAGCGTCCTCGCCGAGGTGCTGCCGGCCGACAAGGTCGGCGAGGTTCGGCGGCTCCAGGGCGAGGGACGGGTGGTGGCCATGGTGGGGGACGGCATCAACGACGCCCCCGCCCTGGTGCAGGCCGACCTCGGCATCGCCATCGGCACCGGCACCGATGTGGCCATCGAGTCGTCCGACATCACCCTGCTGTCCTCGGAGCTCGAAGGCGTGGCCACGGCCATCCGCCTCGCCCGCCGGACGTTCCGGACCATCCTTCAGAACCTGGGATGGGCGTTCGGGTACAACGTGGCCGCCGTCCCCCTCGCCATGGCCGGGAAGCTCAACCCCATCATCGCCGGCGCGGCCATGGCCGCATCCAGCGTGTCCGTCGTGACCAACAGCCTGCGGCTCTACCGGTTCCGCCGCAACGAGAGGAGCAGTCGATGACCGAGACCACCTACTCCGTCGCCGGGATGACCTGCGACCACTGCGCCCGGGCGGTCAGCACCGAGGTCGCCAACATCGCCGGCGTCACCGCCGTCGCCGTCGACGTGCCCACCGGCACCGTGCGGGTCACCAGCGAGCAGCCGCTCGACGACGCCGCCTTACGTGCCGCGGTGGAGGAGGCGGGCTACGAGGTGCGCGCCTGACCACGGCCTAGCATCGGCGCATGGGCGGGTCGGTCATCGTCGCCCGGCACCTCGAGAAGTCCTACGGCGCCGTCCATGCGGTCCGGGGGATCGACCTCGAGGTCCGGGAGGGGGAGATCTTCGCCTTCCTCGGTCCCAACGGGGCGGGCAAGACCACGACCGTCGAGATCCTCGAGGGCTACCGGCGCCGCAGCGGCGGCGAGGTCGAGGTGCTGGGTGTCGACCCGGAGCGGGCCACGACGAGGTGGCGGGCGCGTATCGGCGTGGTCCTCCAGAGCGGCCAGCTGGAGCCGCTTCTCACCGTCCGCGAGTCGCTCGAGCTGTACGCCGGCTACTACCCGGCGTCCCGCCCGGTCGACGAGACGATCGAGGTGGTGGGCCTCACCCAGCAGCGGGACCAGCGGGCCGGGCGGCTGTCGGGCGGTCAGCAGCGGCGGCTGGACGTCGCCCTCGCCCTGATCGGCGACCCCGAGCTGCTCTTCCTCGACGAGCCGACGACCGGCTTCGACCCCGCCGCCCGGCGGGGCGCCTGGGGGATGATCGCCAACCTGCGCCATCTGGGGAAGACGGTGTTCCTCACCACCCACTACATGGAGGAGGCCCAGACCCTCGCCGACCGGGTGGCCATCATCAAGGACGGGGAGATCGTGGCGACGGGGAGGCCGAGCGAGCTCGGCGGTGCGGACCGGGGGCGGACCTCCATCCGCTTCCGCCTGCCTCTCGGCACCGGCACCGACGCGCTGCCACCTGCGCTGGCGGCCAAGGTCAACGACCGCGACGGGCGGGTGCAGCTCACGACCGAGGCGCCCGTGCCCGACCTGGCCGTCTTGTGCGGCTGGGCCCTCGAGCGGGCCGTCGACCTGGAGGACCTCGAGGTCGTGCGCCCGACGTTGGAGGACGTCTACCTGGAGCTCACCAGTGCGGAGGCAGGCGGCGTGTGAAGCCCGGGGAGTTGGTGCTCCACCAGTTCAAGTACGACCAGAAGACGTTCTGGCGGGACCCGACTGCGGTCTTCTTCACCGTCGCTCTCCCGATCATCTTCCTGTTCATCTTCACGTCGATCTTCGGCAACGAGCCGACGGTCGTGGACGGCCAGCAGGTCAAGGGGTCGACCTATTACGTCCCGGGCATCCTCGCCCTGGCCCTGGTCTCGGCCACCCTCGTCAACCTCGCCATCTCGGTGACCACCCTCCGCGAGCGGGGCGTGCTCAAGCGGGTGCGCAGCACGCCCCTCCCTCCCTGGGTCTTCATGGCCGGCCGCATGGCCACCTCCACCGTCGTGACCCTCCTCCTCGTCGCCGTCGTCACCCTGCTCGGCCGGCTCGTGTACGGCGTCCGCCTGCCCACCGACACGCTGCCCGGGTTGGTGCTCACCGTCGTGGTCGGCACCGCTGCCTTCTCCGCCCTGGGCCTGGCCATCACCGCCGCCATCCCCACCGAGAACGCCGCCCCGGCGGTGACCAACGCGGTCGTGCTCCCCCTGTACTTCTTCTCGGGCATCTTCATCCCGATCGAAGACCTGCCGAGGGGCATGCGCCTGATCGGCGACGTCTTCCCCGTGAAGCACCTGTTCGAGGCGCTCCTCACCGCCTTCAACCCCGCCACCACCGGCGCGGGCGTCGAGCTCGACCACCTCGGCATGCTCGTGCTGTGGGGCGTGATCGGGCTGGTGGTGGCCGTCCGCACCTTCGCCTGGGCGCCCAAGTAGCGGTGAGGGCGCGCCGGGCGAGCCCCGTCAGGCGGTCCGCACGACGAACGTGAAGGACGTCTGGCGAGTGCCGCCGCTCCGGCCGGTGTCCGTCAGCAGCAGCTCCCGCCGGAAGATCCTGTCCCGCCCGTTGGCGGCCTCGTCCGGGAAGTACAGCTGGGTCGTGAGCACCGGGCCCTGCGGCGCCTGCACCTTCACGTGTATGTGCCGGGTCCGCCCCGAGTAGATCCCGGGGACGACGGTCTCCAGGCGGTAGCGGCCCTGGTCGTCGGTGAACTGGTGGCCCCTGAGCCGGAAACCCTGGTTGTCGTACTCCCCGGTGCCATCCGCCTGCCAGAAGTCGAGCAGCGCCCGGCGGACCGGCTGGCAGGCGGTGGAGACCACCGTGCCGGCGACGACCAGGCGGGTGCCCGCGAGCCCCGGCTCGACGAGGGACGCCCGTTCGGGCGACCCGGGGGTGAAGTAGGGGCCTTCGGTCTGGGGGGGGGTCGAGTCGTCGCCGTCGTCACACGCAGGTGTGGGCGCGAGGGAGCCGCCCCCGGTCGACGGTTGGGACGCCGTCGGCGCCGGCGCGCTCGCCTCGTCCGAGCCGCAGGCGGCGAGCAGGTAGGGGAGGGGCAGGGCCAGCCCCAGCCGCACGAGCTGGCGGCGGCTGAGGCGTGGCTCCTCTCGGGCGTCGTCGGGGTCGGTGTCGGGCATGGCCCATTCTCTCGCTCGGGACGTCAGATGGCGTCCCGGCTGAGCCGCATCACGGCGTCGGTGCTGCTCCCCTCGGTGCTGCCGCCGTCGCCCCGGTCGCCCTTCTCCGGGCAGTCCCTGCCGTCCTGGCCGCGGGGGCCGTCGTGGGGGGCCTGGTCGGACGGCGGGGCTGGCGCCTCAGTGGTGGGCGGCGTGGTTCCGTCGGTCTGGGCGGCGGCCAGGCCCGCGCCGACTCCCACGCTGCCTGCGAGCACGGCGAGGCCGATCGCGAACTTTCGTCGGAAGGGTTCCATGTGGCTCCTTTGGTCGGTTCCCCGCAGTAGACCGGGCTGCGTTGGGAACGACCTGGAGCCGGACTGAGAGCTACCTGTGAGTGCCGCCGGCGGGTCAGCGGGCAAACAGGCCGACGAGGGTGCCGGCCGCCAGTCGCTTCCCTTCGAGGGCGGCGCGCACGGTGTCGAGGTCGACCCCCGGCTGAAGGTCGAGAGGAGAGCCGAGCGCGTACACGCGGAAGAAGTAGCGGTGAGGGTCGTCGCCGACAGGGGGGCGAGGGCCGCCGTAGCCCCGGCGGCCGAAGTCGTTCGGCCAGCTGGTGCCGGGCACCTCCTCGCCCTCGGCGATCGAGCGCACCGAGGGGTCGATGCCGGTGACGAGCCAGTGCAGGAACGGGCCGCCGGCGGAGTCGGGGTCCTCGCACAGGAGAGCGAGCTCGACCGTTCCGTCCGGCACCTCCGACCACTCGAGGGGCGGCGAGAGGTTGTCGCCGTCGAGGGAGAACCGGCCCGGGATCAGGGTGTGGTCGTTGAAGGCGGGTGACCGCAGCTCGATGACGGCGCCGGGGTCGCCGCCGCCGCCCCGCTCCCCGTAGGGGCCGGCGGCCCGGTCGGTGCGGGCTGCAGGCGACACGGCGTCGTTCCCCTTCTGGAGGATGGCGTTGGCCGCCTCGTCGGCCTTGGCGTCGTTGACGCCCTCGTCGTCCAGCTTCCCTCGCAGACGGGTCCGCTGGACGTCGTAGGAGTGGCTGCCTGGCGTGGGCATCGGAGCCTCCTGGTCTCGTCCTGTCTGTGGACCGGCCGATCCGGGAGCAGGGCTGCCGGGCGATCGAGCGCCGGCCGAGGAATCGACGGCAACCGGCGCGCGGCGGAAGTGACCACCCGGCAGCTGGCTGCTCAACCGCCCGGAACCTACCCGTCGCCGGCCACCGGCCAAACGGGGACGCCGTTTCCGGTGGCCGGCCGGCGGGTAGGTACGCGGGTGGTTCAGCAGCAGCCAGTCGCGGACGCCGGCGGTCACTCTCTCACTCTCTCCGCCGCCCGCGGCAACCGCCCCGAAGGTCCGAAAAAGGAGAACCGCGTCATGTCCGAAGCAACCACTGAGACCGGGCGCGGGCGAGACGTCGTCGACCTCCTGCTCGCCCAGCACGAGGAGGTCCGGTCGCTGTTCACCCAGCTCACCGGCGCCACGGGGTCGACCGGGAAGGCCAAGAAGGGGTCCTTCGACCGCCTCGTCAACCTCCTGGCCGTGCACGAGACGGCCGAGGAGATGGTCGTCTACCCCGTCGTGCGGGGCAGCGGGCCGGACGGCGACCGCCTTGCCGACGCCCGCACCGCCGAGGAGAGCGAGGCCAAGGAGGCCCTGTCGGAGCTCGAGAAGATCGGCGTGGACAGCCCCGACTTCGATGCCAAGCTGGCGGCCTTCCAGCAGCTGGTGGACACTCACGCCCAGAACGAGGAACGGGAGATCTTCCCGCTCCTGCGCTCTTCGCAGAGTCCCGAGCAGCTGGCCAAGATGGCCCAGTCGGTGGAGCTGGCCGAGCGGACGGCTCCCACCCACCCGCATCCCCACGGCCCCGAGAGCGCCATCGGCAACACCCTCGTGGGGCCCTTCGTGGCCGTGGTCGACCGCGTACGCGACGCCCTCCGGCGCCGGGCCGGGTAGCCGCCGAGGCGACTCAGGCGGTTCAGGCCGCTCTGGCCGACGGCTCGGACCGGTCCCGGAGCCGGGGCCGGCCCAGCCTCGACCCGACCATCCGGCGCGGTGACAGCGTGGTCTCGATCCAGTTGTAGGCGCTGCGCCGGCGCGCCCCGCGGCTGTAGGACCCTTCGGTCCGTCCCCATCCCGGGAGCGGGGCGTCGAGGTTGTCACCGCGAGGCTCGTCCTGGTCGCTCTGCTGGGAGCGGAAGCCGAGCCGGAGCAGCACCGCGTCGAGCAGGCGGGGCGAGAGCCGCTGGCCGGCCAGGAGGGCCTTGCCGGCGCCTCCCGCCACCAGGTCCCGCGCCGGGTGCTCGGCGGCGTACAGGATGACCGGGGCGACCGTCGCCGGCTGGTAGATCGGCGGCATGGGCATGGGCTTGACGCCCAGGCGGCTGCGGGCCTTGTCGAAAAGCGGCGTGTTGATCGAGGCGGGAAGGACGTTGGTCACGCTCACCGGGGCGCCTTCCTGGCGCAGCTCCACGCGCAGCGCCTCGAGGAAGCCGTCGAGCCCGTGCTTCGACGCGGCATAGGCGGCGTGGTACGGGAACGCCCGGCGTGCCTCGACCGAGGAGATGGCCACGAAGGCTCCGCCGCCCCGGGCCCGCAGCCGGGGGAGGGCGGCCTTGGCCGCATGGACGTTGCCCAGGAGGTTGACCTCCACGACCCGGCGGAACTCCTCCGCGGTCGTGTCCTCGAAGCGGGCGTAGACAGCCACCGCCGCCGCCTGCACCCACGTGTCGAAGCCAGCGAAGCGCTCCACCGCGGCGTCCGCCACTGCCTGCACGTCCTCCATCCTCGAGGTGTCGGCGGTGACCGCGAGGGCCTGGCCACCCCCGGACTCGATCTCCTCGACCAACGAGCGCAGGGCGTCGCCGTCGCGCGCCGCCACCACGACGCGCGCGCCCCGGCGGGCCATCTGCAGAGCGGTCTCCCGGCCGATCCCGCTCGACGCGCCCATGACGACCACGACCTGCGCGGACAGGGGCTTCAGCGTCGTTCGCACGGCCGGCTACCTACCCTCCCCGGTGGGGGGCGAAGCGCGATGAGTTCGGCCCTCCGCCGCCGTCGTACCAACCGATGACCGTCGCCGTAGAATGCGGCTCCGTGGCCGTCCACTCCGACACCATCGCCGCCCCTCGGACTCCCGCCAACGAGGACCTCGAGCAGTACCGCCGGGAGCTCACCGCCTACTGCTACCGGATGCTCGGCTCCGGCTTCGAAGCCGAGGACGCCGTGCAGGAGACGATGGTCCGGGCGTGGCGCGGGTTCGACGAGTTCGAGGGCCGGTCGGCGGTGCGGTCGTGGCTCTACCGCATCGCCACCAACGTCTGCCTCGACATGCTGCGCAGCGGCCAGCGGCGGGCGTTGGCCATGGACTTCGGGCCGGCGGGGACGGCCGACTCCTTCACCGGCGCCACCCGCCCCGAGTCCGCCTGGGTCGAGCCGATCCCCGACGCCCGCGTGCTCCCCCCCGACGGCGACCCGGCCGAGCTGGCGGCCGAGAAGGAGACCATCCGGCTGGCGTTCATCACCGCCCTGCAGCACCTGCCGCCCCGCCAGCGGGCGGTCCTCATCCTGCGGGAGGTCCTGCGGTGGCACGCCGCCGAGGTGGCCGAGCTGCTCGACACCACCGTGGCGTCGGTCAACAGCGCGCTCCAGCGGGCGCGGGCCACCCTCGCCTCGCGAAACGTCGAGGCCACGGCGCCGGCGGCGACGATCGACGTCGACCAGCAGGCTCTGTTGACTCGCTACGTCGAGGCCTTCGACCGCTACGACATCCCCTCGCTGGTAGCCCTCCTCCACGAGGACGCGGTGATGTCGATGCCGCCCTACGACTTCTGGCTCGCCGGCCCTGAGGAGATGGTCAAGTTCTTCCTCGGGCCCGGCATCGGGTGCAAGGGCTCCCGGCTGGTCGGCACCGCCGCCAACGGCTGTGCGGCGTTCGGCTCGTACAAGGCGGATCCCGGCGGCGGCCACTCGCCCTGGGCGCTCCAGGTCATCGAGGTCTCAGACGACCGGATCGTCGGGCACCACAACTTCCTCGACACCCGGCTGTTCGCCGCCTTCGGGCTGCCCCCCCACCTGCCGCCCGGCTCCTAGGACCTCACCCAGGCCGCACAGGTCGAGCAGGTCGCACAGCTCCGGGCGGGCGTCGCGCACCCGGACGGCGCACCCCAGCCGCCGGGCGGCCAGCTGTAGGCGGGCGAGCTGCTCGACGGTCCCGAGGTCGGGGGCGCAGCAGCAGACGAGCGGCCAGCTCGCCACGTCGACGTCCCCACACACGAGGACCACGGTCGCGGCGATCACAATTGTTGGGACGACCGCCGGGCGCCCGACTCATCGCCCCCCCCCAGCGGACCGGCGGTGGATTCATGCGCTGCAGCGACAGAATCCACCGCCGGTTGGCCGGGGTGGTCAGCGGACGAGCGGCCGGTACTTGATGCGGTGGGGCTGGTCGGCGGCGGCGCCCAGCTGCTTGCGGCGCCAGGCCTCGTAGTCGGCGAAGTTGCCCTCGAACCAGCGCACCTGGCTGTCGCCCTCGAACGCCAGCACGTGGGTGCAGATCCGGTCGAGGAACCAGCGGTCGTGGCTGATGACGACGGCGCACCCGGGGAACGCCTCGAGCCCGTCCTCCAGGGCCCGCAGGGTGTCGACGTCGAGGTCGTTGGTTGGCTCGTCCAGCAGCAGCACGTTGCCTCCCCGCCGCAGGAGCTTGGCCAGGTGGACCCGGTTGCGCTCGCCGCCCGACGCCTTCCCCACCGGCTTCTGCTGGTCGGAGCCGGTGAAGTTGAACGACGCCACGTAGGCCCGCCCGTTCACCTCACGGCCCCCGACGACGAGGAGGTCCTGGCCGCCGGTGATCTCCTCGTAGATCGACTTCTCGTCGTCGAGGCTGTCGCGGCTCTGGTCGACGTAGGCGAGCTCCACGGTGGGCCCGATCCTGATCGACCCGGCGTCGGGCTCCTCCTGTCCGGTGATCATCCGGAAGAGGGTCGTCTTGCCCGCCCCGTTGGGCCCGATGACGCCCACGATGCCGGCTGGCGGCAGCGAGAACGAGAGGTCCTCGATCAGCAGGCGGTCGGCGTAGGCCTTGGTAAGTCCCTCGACCTCGATGACAACATCGCCCAGGCGGGCGCCGGGAGGGATGGCGATCTCCAGGCGGCGCCCGCCGCCGTCGGCCGCCCGTGCCTCGGCCAGCAGCTTCTCGTAGTTCCCGAGGCGGGCCTTGGACTTGGCCTGGCGGGCCCTCGGCGACATGCGCACCCACTCGAGCTCGCGCTCCAGTGTCTTGGCCCGGGCAGTGTCCGCCTTCTGCTCGATGCGCAGGCGCTCCTGCTTCTGGGCCAGCCAGCTCGAGTAGTTGCCCTCGAAGGGCGTCCCCCGGCCGCGGTCGAGCTCGAGGATCCACCGGGCGACGTTGTCCAGGAAGTAGCGGTCGTGGGTGACGGCCACGACGGTGCCGGGGTACTCCTGGAGGGCTCGCTCGAGCCAACCCACCGACTCGGCGTCGAGGTGGTTGGTGGGCTCGTCGAGCAGCAGCAGATCGGGCTTGGAGAGGAGGAGCCGGCACAGCGCCACCCGGCGGCGCTCGCCCCCCGAGAGGGTGGAGATCTCGGCCTCACCGGCGGGCAGGCGCAGGGCATCCATGGCGATCTCGATCTGGCGGTCGAGATCGTTGGCGCCCTTGGCGGCGATCTCCGCCTCGAGGCGGGCCTGGTCCTCGCCGATCTTCTCGTAGTCGGCGTCGGGATCGGCGTAGCGCGCGAGGACCTCGTCGTACTGGCGCAGCAGGTCGGCGACGGCGCCGACCGCGTCCATGACGTTTCCCCTGACGTCCTTGGCCGGGTCGAGCCGGGGCTCCTGCTCGAGCAACCCGACGGTGTAACCGGGGGACAGGCGGGCCTCGCCGGTGTAGCCGTCGTCGGCGCCGGCCATGATGCGCAGGAGCGACGACTTGCCCGACCCGTTGGGGCCGATGACGCCGATCTTGGCCCCCGGCAGGAAGGCCAGCGTCATGTCCTTCACCACCTCCTTGTCCGGAGGGTGGAAGCGGCTGACGTGCCGCATGGTGAAGATGAACTCGGCCACGAGACGACCCTACCGAGCGAGTGTCGATCCGGCGCCGTCCCGTTCGTCGTAGAGGTGACCCCAGACGCTGACGCCGACTAACGAAACGTTGACGTATCGCAGCGAGACATGTTAGTTCTATAGCGAGACGACGCCGTATCGGAAGGACCGCCATGCTCGAAGAGCCGCCCTCCGTCCCTGCCACCGAGCGCCTGCTCCACGAGGACCCCGTCATCTACCGGCGCCGGTGGTTCCTGCTCGGGATCATGTGCCTCTCACTGGTGATGGTGGTCATGTCGGTGGCCGGCCTCAACGTGGCCCTGCCGAGCATGCAGCGGGACCTCGGCGCCACCGCCAGCGAGCTCCAGTGGATCGTCGACGCCTACGCCCTCGTGTTCGCCGCCCTGCTCCTCTTCGCCGGCGCCCTGGGCGACCGCTTCGGGCGCAAGAAGGCCCTGCTGTTCGGCCTCTTCGTGTTCGCCAGCGGCTCGGCCGTCTCCGGCGTGGCCACCGGCGCCACCCAGGTCATCGCCGGGCGGGTGATCACCGGGGTGGGGGCGGCGTTCGTGATGCCGGCCACCCTCTCGCTCCTGACGACGATCTTCCCGCCGGAGGAGCGGCGCAAGGCCATCGCCACGTGGGCCGGCTTCGCGGGCGCCGGCGGTGCGCTGGGGCCGATCGTCTCCGGCGCCCTGCTCGAGGGCTTCTGGTGGGGGTCCGCCCTCCTCGTCAACATCCCCATCGTCGCCGCCGTGATCGCCGCCGTGTGGCTGTTCTCCCCGACCTCCCGAGACCCCGAGGCCACGCCGCTCGACCCCCTCGGCGCGCTGCTGTCGCTGATCGGCCTGGGCGCGCTGGTGTTCGGGATCATCGAGGGCCCCGAACGGGGGTGGACGAGCAGCACGGTGCTGACCGCCTTCGTCTTGGCCGCCGCCGGGCTGGTCGCCTTCCTCGCATGGGAGCGGCGGGCCGCCCATCCAATGCTGCCCCTCAAGCTGTTCGAGGACCGTCGCCTCAGCGTCGGGAGCGGCGTGATCACCGCCGCGTTCTTCGTGATGTTCGGGCTGTTCTTCCTCTTCACCATGTACCTGCAGTTCGTTCGGGACTACTCGCCGCTCACCGCGGGCCTGTCCACCCTGCCGCTGGCCCTGACCCTCGTCGCCGTCGCTCCCCGGAGCGCCGCCCTCGCCGAGCGGATCGGGACCGGGCCGGTGATGGCGACCGGCTTCCTCCTCGTGGCCGCCGGGTTCGGGATCCTCGCCCTCATCGGGCCGGGCACCTCCTACCTGGTGCTGGCCGCCGCCCTCGTGCTCCTCGGGGCGGGGATGAGCATCACCGCCGCCCCCGCCACGGGCAGCATCATGAGCGCGGTCCCGCACGCCAAGGCGGGCGTGGGCTCGGCCATCAACGACACGACCCGGGAGGTAGGGGGCGCCCTGGGCATCGCCGTCCTCGGCAGCATCAGCAACGCCGCCTACAAGGCCGCCGTCGACCTGGGCGGTCTGGGGCTGCCGCCGCCCGTGGCCAGGGCCGCGTCCAAGTCGGTCGGTGCGGCCACCGCCATGGCCGAGCAGGTGCCGGGCGGCGCCGAGCTGGCGGCGCGGGCGGGCGCGGCCTACACCGACGCCTTCAACGTGACCAGCGCGGTGTCCGTCGTCCTGGCCCTCGTGGCTGCGGCGGTGGTGGCCAAGGTCTTCAACCGCCGGGCCGAGCAGGCCGCCGCCGCCGGCAAGACGCGGCCCGCCCCCGAGCCGGCCATGGAGCTGGCCGGCTGACCCGATGACCGACGCCGCCACTCCGCAGGCACCCCCGGCCGGGGCCGACGCCGACCCTCGGGTCGAGCGTTCCCGGCGGGTCATCCTGTCCGCCGCCGTCGACCTGCTGGGGGAGGTGGGCTACGGCGGGCTCACCATCGAGGCCGTAGCCGCGAGGGCCGGTGTCGGCAAGAGCACGATCTACCGGCACTGGCCGGGCAAGTCGGAGCTGGTCGAGGACGCCGTCCGCACCCTCAAGGCGAGCGTCACCGTGCCCACCGCCGGGTCCCTGCGGGACCGGCTCACCGCGGTCCTGCAGCAGGTGGCCGCCAACATCGCCGAGTCGGCCTGTCTGCCGGCGGTGATCGACGCAGCCGAGCGCGACCCCGAGGTGTGCGCCATCCAGCGCCGGGTCGCCCGCGACCGCCGCCAGCTCGTCGTCGACCTGCTGGCCGAGGGGGTGGCCGCCGGCGAGGTCTCGCCCAACCTCGACCTCCACCTGCTGGCCGACTGCCTGATCGGGCCGATCGTCGTGCGGCGCCTCCTCGATCACGAGCCGTTCGACCCGGCCCGCGTGCCCTTCGTCGTGAGCCAGCTGCTCGGCTGACCGACGGCTCAAGAAAGCGCGCCCGCGTGCCGACGACGGGCGTATCAGACTCTTGCCCCAACGCCCGAGCCGGATCGGCAGGCTGGACTACTGGTGGCTGCGCCGGCACTGGTCGGCGATCGTCGCCCGCTGGCTGCAGATCCTGTGGTGGTGCCGCTGCAGTTACCGCAACGTGGCCACCGACCGGTGCTTCTTCTGCGGCTCCCGCCCACCCCGTCCCGTGCGTGACGAGATCGCCTCGGTTCCCATCCCGGCCCGCGAGGAGCTGTCGCCCCTCCGGTAGCCGACGGCCACCCGCCGATAGCACCGGGCCACGGGTACAGTCGACGCAGGATCGCCGAGGAGGACGGTGGTGGAGACGACCGCCGGGGAGTCCGCCGGACCACCGCCGCAGCACGACGAGGCGGCCCGGGAGGAGGCGCTGGCGCCCGTCCTCGAACGACTGGCGGCTCTGGGCGAGCGTTCCTCGATCGTGCAGGCGTTCGCCCGCTCGGCGCTGCGCCGGGTCACCGACGCCCAGCTGCGAGCGGCCGACCCGGCTTCCGTCGCGGCCGCCCTGGCCGACGCTTTCGCCTTCGTCGATCGCCGCCGGCCGGGCTACATCAGCGTCCGCCTGACCGATCCGGACGTCGTCGTCGACGGCTCCCGGCCCACCGGTACGGTCGTCGAGGTCGCGTGTGAGGACCGGCGCTTCATCGTGTCCACGGTCGCTGAGGAGCTGCACCGACTCGGCTACACCGTCGTGCGGAGCCTCCACCCTGTGTTCGGGTGCGAGCGCGGCGCCGAAGGCCCCCTGGCCGCGATCATCCCGGCCCGGACAGCCGAGCACAAGGAGTCCTTCCTCCAAGCGGAGCTCGCCGAGCGGGTCGAGCCGCAGGCCCGTCTGGCCCTCGTGCAGGCGCTCCGGAGCGTGCTCGTCGACGTCTTCGCGGCCACGCGCGACGAGGACGCCATGCGCGACCGGATCGCCAGCATGGCAGCCGAGACCCGGGCGGCAGCCGGTGCCCGCTACCCGACCGACGACGTGGTCGAGGCGGCCGACTTCCTCGATTGGCTCCTCGAGGACAACTTCGTCATCGCCGGGTGCGGCGACGTGCGGACCGGGGCGACCGGCGTCGAGCTGGTCGACGCCCTCGGCATGCTCGCCGACCCGGACGCTCCCCTCCGGCGCGTCCCGCCCGACCTCGGGCCGCCCGAGGAGCTGCTCCGCATCTGCGCCACCGCCCAGGTGAGCACCATCCACCGGCAGGTGCCCATGCACCGCATCGAGGTCGCCCGGGTGGGGGCGGGCGGCGAGGTGGCCGGCGTCTCGTGGATCGTCGGCGTCCTCAGCCGCAAGGCCAACTCGGAGCCCTCGGTCGCCATCCCGGTGGTCCGCCAGAAGCTGCGCCGCATCCTCGAGCTCGAGGATGTCTTGGAGGGCAGCCAGGACGAGGCTACCCTCGTCTCGCTGTTCGAGGCCCTGCCCAAGGACGAGCTTCTGCAGGGCGACGTCCCCTCGCTGCGCCGGACACTCGTCGAGCTGCTGGCCGCCGAGCACAAGCACGACGTGCGAGCCCTCGTGCGCGTCGAGCTGGACAGCCGCCTCGTGTCGGCGCTGATCTCGGTCCCGACCGAGCTGTACTCCTCGGCCCTGCGGCGCCGCCTGGAGCGCTTCCTCCTCACCCAGCTCGACGGCGCCCGGATCGACGCCGACGTCGCCCTCGCCGACCGGCCCGAGGCCGTGCTGCGCCTGGTCGTGCACGTCGACGGTCCGGTCCCCGACGTCTCGGTCGACGCCCTGGAGCGGGAGCTGCGCCTGGTGTGCCGCACCTGGGACCAAGGGCTGGCGGCGGCGCTCGCCGAGCGGGTGGGCGAGGAGCGCGCCGCCCGCGTCGGTCGGGCCGCCGCCGGGTGGTTCCCGGCTGCCTATCGGGAAGCCGTGCCGCCCCACCGGGCGGTCGCCGACGCGCTCGAGGTCGACGCCCTCGTCGGCGGCGACGGTGCCGCGGGCGACAGCGAGGGGATCCGCGTCGTGCTCGCGCCGGACGTCGGTGGCCGGGCCCAGGCTCGCCTGAAGGTGTACTCGGCGGACGCAGGCGTCGAGCTGTCGCGCTTCCTCCCCATCCTCGAGAGCCTGGGGATGTGGGCGGTGGAGGACATCTCCCACGTGGTCGCCGGCGGCCGTGTCCACCTGCACGACTTCGGGGTACGGGATCCCACCGGCGCCCGCGTCGACGTCGAGGGGGTCGGTCGCCGGCTGTCGGAGGCGGCGCTGGCACTGTGGCACGGACGGGCGGAGGTCGACCGGCTCAACCAGCTCGTCCTGCGGTCGGACCTGGCGTGGGACGACGTCGCCGTGCTGCGCGCGTACCGGCGCTACCGGACGCTGGTGGGGACGGCGTTCACGACCGACTACGTCGACCAGGTGCTGGTGGACAACGCGGCCACGGCCAAGGCGCTCGTCGACCTGTTCGCCGCCCGCTTCGACCCCTCCTGGGAGGAGGGCCCCGACCTGGCCGGAGAGCTCCGCCGCCAGGTCGTCGACGGCTGCGACGCGGTGGAGCTGCTCGACCACGACCGCATCCTGCGAGGGTTCCTGGCCCTGGTCGACGCGACGCTGCGAACGAACCGCTACGTCCGAACCGGCGACCACCTGGCCCTCAAGCTGCAGAGCTCGGCCGTCCCCGACGTCCCCCGACCGGTGCCCTACCGGGAGATATTCGTCCACGGTCCCTCGGTCGAGGGCGTGCACCTCAGGTGGGGGCCGGTGGCGAGGGGAGGCGTGCGCTGGAGTGACCGGCGCGACGACTACCGCACCGAGGTGCTCGACCTCCTGCGGGCCCAGGTCCTAAAGAACGCGGTGATCGTCCCGACCGGCGCCAAGGGCGGGTTCGTCCTCAAGCGCCGGCGGTACGGCGACCAGGTGGTCGACGTCGCCGGCGCCTACGAGGTCTTCGTCACCAGCCTGCTCGAGGTCACCGACAACGTGGTCGGCGACCGCGTCGTACCCGTCCCCCGTCGCCGCGACGGCGACGACCCGTATCTGGTGGTGGCTCCCGACCGCGGCACCGCCCGGTTCTCCGACCTGGCCAACCACATCAGCGGCGCGCGGGGTTTCTGGCTGGGCGACGCGTTCGCGTCGGGCGGTTCGGACGGCTACGACCACAAGGGGCTCGGCATCACGGCCCGGGGTACGTGGGTGGCGGTGCACCAGCACTTCGCCGAGCTGGGGGTCGACCCCGAGGTCGACCCGGTGACCGTGGTCGGCATCGGCGACATGTCGGGCGACGTCTTCGGGAACGGCATGCTCTGCTCGCCGAACATCCGCCTGGTGGCCGCCTTCGACCACCGCGACATCTTCGTCGACCCCGATCCCGACCCCGCCATCTCTTACCGCGAGCGGGCGCGCCTGTTCGCCCTGCCCGGCTCGTCGTGGCAGGACTACGACCGGTCGCTGCTCAGCGCCGGGGGCGGCGTGTGGTCCCGCCTCGAGAAGCGGATCCTCCTCAGCAGCGAGGCGCAGGCCGCCCTCAAGATCGCCGACGACTTCCCGACCGCGGCCGAGCTCATCCGCGCGATCCTCCAGGCTCCGGCGACCCTGCTCTTCGCCGGGGGCATCGGGACCTTCGTGCGCGCCAGCACCGAGGCGGACGAGGAGATCGACGACCGGGCCAACACCGACGTGCGGGTGACGGCTGCGAGCGTACGAGCGCGGGTGGTGGGCGAGGGCGCCAACCTGGCGTTCACCCAGCGGGCTCGCGTCGAGTACGCCCGCCGGGGTGGGCGCGTGAACACCGACTCGATCGACAACTCCGCCGGCGTCGACCTCTCCGACCACGAGGTCAACCTCAAGATCCTTCTCAACCTCGCCGTCGAGGACGGAGAGCTGGACCCCGAGGGGCGCCGCCGGCTGTTGCACGACGTGTGCGACGAGGTGGTGACCAAGGTGCTCCGGAACTGCGCGCTGCAGAGCATGGCCCTGGCCCGGGCCCACGCCGCCGGCCCCCGGACCATGGACGCGTTCGAGGCGCTGATGGAGGAGCTGGAGGCGGCGGGCGTGGTGGACAGGTCGATCGAGGGGCTCCCCACCACCGTCGAGATGCGCAGTCGGGACCAGGCGGGGGCCGGGCTGACCCGTCCGGAGGTGGCCGTCCTCGTGGCGGGGGCCAAGCGCAGCCTGACCGGCCACCTGCTCGCCTCGCCCCTCCCCGACCAGCCGGCCGTTCGCCCGACCCTCGAGGGGTACTTCCCGTCGGCGCTGTCGGAGCGGTTCGGCCCACTGCTCGACCGCCACCGGCTGCGGCGGGAGCTGGTCTCGGCGATGCTCGCCAACGAGGTGGTCAACCGCATGGGGCCCACCTTCGTCAGCCGGCTGTCGGCCGAGACGCGGGCGCCGGCGTCGGCTGTTGCCGCCGCCTACATGATCGCCCGCACGGTCGCCGGAGCCGCCGCCCTGTGGGGCGACGTCGACCGGGTCGCCGGGCCCGCCCGGGTCGACGCCGTGGTCGCGGCCGCCGCCGTGGTGAGCGAGCTCCTGGAGAGCCTCACCCGCACCTACCTGCGGCGGGGCGAGGGCGAGGACATCGCCGCCGTCGTGGCGCGCGACGGCGATGTCGTCGCCGAGCTCCGGAGGGCGCTCCCCGAGATCGGCACGCCGTTCCGGCGGCGGGTGCGGGCCCGGCTGGCGGAGACGCTCGCCGAACAAGGGGTCGACGTGGCCCTGGCCGACCGGCTGGCCACCGCCCGCGACCTGGCCATCGGGCCCGACGTGGCCGAGCTCGTGCGCGGCACGGGCCGGTCCGTCGCCGGCGTCGCCTCGGCCCTGCTGTGGGTGGGCGAGTCCCTGGGCGTGGACCGCCTCCTGCGGCGGGTCGAGCAGGCGCCCGCGCCCGACCGGTGGTCGTCGGCGGCCCGCCGCGGCCTGGCCGACGACCTCACCGACCTCCGCCGCCTGGGGACACGCCGGGCCCTGGAGGAGCACCCCCACGAGCCCGACGCCGAGGCCGTCGTCCGCTTCCTGGGGTCCCGGGTGGACCGCATCGCCGACGTGGCCCGGCTGGTCGCCGACCTGGAGAGCGAGGCCCAGCCGCGCCTCGACGCGGTGACGGTGGCGACCAGGGCGGTGCGCCGGGCCATCGGCTGATCGCCGACGGGATCAGGCCGTAGCCACCGCCGTGCGCGGGGGCGTTAGCGTCGGGCGGCGGTGGAGCGTTCCCGACGCCGGTCGCCGCCGGCCCTCGTCACGTCGGTCGTCCTCGGGGCCACCGGCCTGGTGCTCCTCCTGGCCGGTCTGGTCACGTCGACGGAGGCGGTGGTCGTCGGTGGAGTGGCGGCGGCGACCGTCTCCCTCGTCGCCGCCCTCGTCTGGCGGGAGCAGCTGATCAAGTCGTGGCGAGCAGAGCGGGAGCGGCAGGTCCGACGCCGTCGCCCGCGTTGAGCGTCGGTCAGGCCGTCAGCGCCACCACGACCCGTTCGAGCTCCTCGACCACCGCCCGCACCGCCCACGCCTCGCGTCCGGCGTGCTCCTCTTTGACCAGCTCGGCGGCGATCGACCTCAGCAGCTCGGCATAGCGTTCGCCCCGCCCGGGCGCTCGCTCGGCGAGGACGGCGGCCTCGGCCCGCGCCTGTGGTGCTTGGGAGGCGAGGATCGTCACCGCCTCACGCGGCCCGAAACGGCCGGTGAGCACGCCGCTGGCCGTCTGGATCACGAAGTCGATGGACGAGGGGTCTCGCCGCTCGTCCGGCGGTTCGGGCACGGCGAGGAGCTAAGGCCGCCCCGGCGTGGCCGTGCCCGCATCGCGCTCGCGCTCCCGGTCCTCTCGCAGGCCGAGGTACAGCAGGCCGGCGCACACCACCCCCATCGTCGTGTCGAAGACGAAGAGGGGGGCGAACGCCCGAGGCCGTTCCGACGAGCTGTGGGGGTTCCGGATGACGATGCCGAGGAAGAACGACCCGGCGATCAGCCGGGCGGTGGGGACGAAGTAGGAGTACAGCGGGTACCGGCGGGGGTCGCGCGCGGCGCCGGCGTTGAAGAGGCTGGTGACGACCAAGAGCATCCCGACGTTGCGGAGCCACGCGGTCGAGGCGATGGGCCGCAGCCGCATGGTCTTGAGCAGCTTGGCCGGGGCGTAGAGGGCGGTGAGGGCGAACGACATGTTGGCGGTGATGCCGAACCACACCGCCCGCCGGTACCACGTCAGGTACGGGTTCATGCCATCCGCCCCCCCGCCACTCGGCCCCGATCGAATCGGGGCGATGGTAGCCCCGGCGTCAGCTGGTGGGCGGGTACTGCGCTCCCTTCTGCCGGGCGGCCGCCTCGATCCTCCCGTGGAGCTCGTCGAGCACGGTCCTCACGTTCTCGTTGCCCTCGAGGATCCTGCGCACGGCGGCGTTCATCTGCTCGCTCACGTCGGACCAGTACACGACGTTGGGCCGGTACCAACCGCTCTCGAGGGCCTTCTGGACGGCGTCGAACGTCTCCTTCTGCTCGGTCGGGACCCGCCCGTAGGCGTCGTCGCGCACCGACGGCCACGCGTTTCGCTCGGCCAGCGTCTCCTGCGCCCCCCGCGACACGAGGAACTGGGCGAGCGCGACGGCGGCGCGGCGCTGCTCGGGAGTGACGCCTCTCGGGATTCCGAGGACGTCACCTCCGATGACGTGAGCGGCCCGAGCCGGGCCGCGTGGGCCCTCGTACACGTCGAACCGCCCGAGCAGCCCCTGCTCGGCCAGCTGGGCGGAGGTGACAGGCCAGTTCTGGGCGAGCCAGGCGGTCTCGCCGATGAGGTACTCAGGCTCGGTGTCGAACTTGCCGAGGAGGCTCTCCCTGGCCAGCAGGCCGTCACGCCACAGGCCCTGGATGAACTCGAAGGCGCGCACCGATCCGTCGTCGTTGAGGATGAGAGGGTTGCCGCCGAACGCCACGATCCACTCCGAGATGGTGACGGCCGCGGGGTCCCCCTGGGCGAGCGACAGCGTCACCTTGGGCCCCCCGCCCGCGTTGCGCAGCGCCTGGGCCACGCTGCGGTACTCCTCGGTGGTGCTCGGAGGCCGGGCGTTGGCGCTCCGGAAGCGCTCCGTGTTGACGTAGGCGACCCGCACGTTGGGCCGGAAGGGGAGGAAGTACTGCCTGCCGTTGAACCGCTCCGGCGTCATCGACGACAGCACCTCGGGCGGGACCTGGACGTCCGAGAGGTCCTCGACCAGGTTCTCCTGGACGAGGACGGCGAGCGCCAGGTTGTCCTGGGCGAAGAGGTGGACGGTGGGTCGTCCGGCGCCGACGTCCACCCGAAGCTTGCCGGGGAGATCGCTCGACGTGATGGCGGTCACCGTCACGTCGGCGCCTGTGTCGCTCTCGAACTGGCGGACCAGGTCGTCGATGGCGGCCTGCTCCGCCTGGTCCAGCGAGATGCTGAACGTGATGCTGGTTCCGGCGAGCTCGCCTCTGGCCGTCTGCCCTCCGCCCCCACCGTCGTCGTCGTCGCCGCACGCCGACAGCGCCATCAGCGGCACCACCAGTAGAACGGCCAGGTACCTGCGCACTCGCATGTTCTCCCCTTTCATCTCCTTCGTTGTGTCAAAAGCAGTGATCGGCGGTCCTAACCCTTGACCGCTCCGGCGAGGGCGCCGGGCCGGAGGTGCTTCTGGAGGAAGTAGACCACCAGGAGGATCGGAAGGGTGAGGACGGCCGCGATCGTCGCCATCTGCTGGCGGCTCCCGCGGTCGATGGCCCGGAAGACCTCGAGCGGGAGCGTGTTCTGGTTGGTGGTCAGCAGCCTGGCGTAGAGGAACTCGTTCCACGAGTACAACCAGACGAAGAGGGCGGCCACCGCGATGCCGGCCGCCGCCAGCGGGAACACGACGCGGAGCAAGGTGCCCATCCGGGACGCCCCGTCGATGCGGGCGGCCTCCTCCAGGTCGCGCGGGATCGTCTCGAAGGTGCCCACGAGGATCCACGTGATGAACGGCAGCGCCCCGATCAGGTGGGCCAGCACGAGCCCGACGTAATCGTCGACCAGGCCGACGCGGGCGAAGCGGGTCGCCACGGAGATGCCGATGGCGAACTCGGGGAACATGCGGGTCACCAGCAGGCCGATGACGACGGTGTACCGGATGCCGCTGGGCATGCGGGAGATCACGTACGCGGCGGGGGCGGCGATGACGATGGCGACGACCGTCGTCAGCGTGGCCACGGTGAGGCTCTTGGCCAGCGGCCCCCAGAGCGACCCGCTGTCGATGATCTGCCTCCAGTGGTCGAGCGTCGGCTCGGTGACGAGCAGGTCGGGCCGCTCGCCGAACAGGGCCGACCCCGGCGCCACCGAGACCATCACGACCAGGTAGATCGGGAACAGGACGATGAGGGCGGAGACGACGACCCAGAACGGGAAGAGCACCTTCAGGGGTCGGTCGAGGCGGTCCCGGCGGCCCTTCCCGGGCGGGACGAGCCTCGGCGCCGTCGTGGTCGCCGTCGCCGTCGTCATCGTGCCGTCTCCACCCGCCGGGCCACGAACCGCAGGTAGGCGACGATGAAGATCATGATGACGGCGAACAGCACGACCGCCCCGGCGGCGGAGGTGAAGGGGTCGTTGGTGGGCGGCAGGTACCGGTCGGCGATGTAGGTCGCCAGCACCGGCTCGATCCGCCCGGCCAGCACCAAGGCCAGCTCGAAGATGCGGAACGCGTCGATGGCCCGCAGGATCAGGGCCATGGTGATGAAGGGCACCAGCATCGGGAGGGTGATGCGCGTGAACCGCTGCCACCTGGTGGCGCCGTCCGCCGAAGCGGCCTCGTAGACGTCGTCGGGGATCGACTGCAGCCCGGCGAGGAAGATCAACGTCACGACGGGCAGGACCTTCCACATGTCGGCGACGGCGATGGTGAAGAGCGTCCTCCAGCCGCCCGCGACCGGCCAGGCCAGGGGCTTGAAGTTCCAGTCGAGGCCGGGCAGGAGGCTCACCACGTCCGACACCCAGAAGAGGAGGCTGTTGAGGTAGCCCGAGCGGGAGAAGATCAGCAGCATCACGGCGCCCGACACGATGGTGGGCACGCCGAGGGGGACGAGCACCAGGGTGCGGACGAGGCCCTGGCCCCGGAACCTGGCGTTGAGCGTCAACGCCACCCCCAGCCCGATCGAGAGCTCGAGCGCCAGCGAGAGCAGGGCGACGACCACCGTGTTCTTGATGGCGGTGCGGAAGACCTCCTGGTCGAAGACGTCCTGGTAGGTGGCAAGGGTCGGGAACTCCCCACCCCGCGGTCCGGACAACGAGAGGCGGAAGGTGTCGACGATCGGGGCGAGGGTGAGGACGAGGATGTAGACGACGAGGGGCGTCGCCAGCGCCACCTCGAAGGCGTGCTTCCGGAGCCAGCGCCGCACACCGGTCCTCGGGCGGGTGGGGGCGCCCGTCTGGAGCCCGACGGCGACGTCGTCGCTCAACGGGGAATGGCCTCTCCAGTGTCCGAGTCGAAGAAGTAGAGGCGGGAGACGTCGACCGCCAGCTTCGTCGTGTGCCCGGCGGAGACCAGCGACCGCGGGTGCAGCCGGGCGGTGAAGGCGACGTGGTCGGGCCGGGCGATCAACCGGGCATCGGTCGGCCCCTCGCTCTCACGCTCGAGATCGGCGGCGAGGGCCTCCGTGTCCCGGGTGCGCACCGGAGGGGCGTCGACCTCGAAGTGGGCGATCCTCTCGGCGCCCAGGTTCTCGACCAGGTCGATGGCCACCTCGAGCCGGGCGTTGCCGTCGAAGGCGGCGAACTCGGGGTCCTCGATGTCCTCGGGCCGGATGCCGAGCAGCACGTCCTTGCCGTGGCGGTCGGCGAGGGAGCGGGCCACCGCGGGCGAGAGCTCGAGGTGGTGGCTGCCGAAGGACACCGCCACGTCCCCGTCCTCGGCGACGACCCGGCTGGCGACCAGGTTCATCGCCGGTGACCCGATGAAGCCGGCCACGAAGACGTTCACCGGTTTCTCGTAGAGCTCGTCGGGCGTTCCGAACTGTTGCAGCGTGCCTTCGCGGAGTACGGCCACCCGGTCCGCCATGGTGACCGCCTCCACCTGGTCGTGGGTGACGTACACGATCGACGTCCCCAGCCGCTTGTGCAGCCGGCTGATCTCGCTGCGCGTCTGGACGCGCAGCTTGGCGTCGAGGTTGGACAGGGGCTCGTCCATGAGGAAGGCGGCCGGCTCGCGCACGATGGCCCGGCCCATCGCCACCCGCTGCCGCTGCCCGCCCGAGAGCTGGCGGGGCTTGCGCTGGAGCAGCTCGGTGATCGAGAGGAGCTCGGCCGCCTCTCGCACCCGGCGGTCGATCTCGTCCTTCGGGAGCTTCCGCAGCTTGAGGGCGAACGCCATGTTGGCGTACACGGTCATGTGCGGGTACAGCGCGTAGTTCTGGAACACCATGGCGATGTCCCGCTCGGCGGGGGAGACCTCGTTGACGACCCGGTCGCCGATGCGGATGGTGCCGGACGTGGCCTCTTCGAGCCCGGCGATCATGCGCAGGACCGTGCTCTTGCCCGAGCCCGACGGCCCGACGAGGACGACGAACTCGCCGTCCTCCATCTCGAGGCTCACGTCTCTGACTGCGACCGTCCCGTCGGGGAACGCCTTGCCGACACCCTCGAGAACGATCTCAGCCAACCGGGGCTCCTCTCGTCGCACGGCAAGGGTACCGCCCTCGGTGGCGATTTGGCGGGCACTCGCGTGACCGCCGCGGCCGGTGTCAGCCCAACCAGGCGGCCAGGCGCTCGCGCTCGTACGCCTGCTTGCGGGCGAAGCGCTCCTCGTCGGCCTCGCTGAGCTGGACGTCGGGCTCGGGCTCGGCGAAGAAGTCGCCTTCGACGAACGCAACCCGTCGGCCCGGCAGCTCGAGGAAGCAGAAGCCGTGCCCGTCGAACGTCGCCCCCGGCCCCCCGCCGAGGTCGGCGGCGATGTTGGCGGCCGCCACCTCGGCCTCGCCGGCGGCGAACACGCCGGCCTTGGGCAGCTGCCCTTTGGCCGTGGGGACGAGCGTGCAGTCGCCGACCGCGTAGACGCCCTCGAACGACGTCCGGAGGGTGTGGCGGTCGGGCTCGATCCATCCGGAAGAGCCGGCGAGGGCGCTCTCCCGCACCGCCTGGGGCGGGGCGCAGGCGGGTACGCCGAGGAGGAGGTCATAGCGCGCCTCGGAGCCGTCCTCGAAGCGCACCACGTGGCTGGCCGCGTCGACGCCGGTGACGGCACGACCGGCGAGCAGCTCGATGTCCCGCTCGGCCAGGTGGCCGGCCACGTAGCTGCTGGCGTCGGGCCCGGCCACCGGCAGGGTGACCGGCTGGAAGGTCGAGATGGAGACGTCGACCCTGTCGCGCACGCCCCGGCGGCGCAGGAGCTCGTCGACGAGGAGCACCGCCTCGAACGGCGCCGGCGGGCACTTGAACGGCCCGCCCAGTAGGGCGACCAGGACCCGGCCGGTGTCGATCTCCTCGAGGGATCGGCGGATGGCCGGCAGCGACGCCGGGTCGTAGAGGTCGTGGCTCCCGGCGCCCGACAGGAGCTCGGCGTGCTCCCGGCGCGAGGGGGCGCCGAGGGCGACGAGCAGGGCGTCGGCCTCGAGGGGGCCAGCCGAGGTCTCCACCCGCCGGGCGTGGGCGTCGACGGCGGTCACATCCGCCTGCACGAAGCGGACACCTCGTGCGGTGAGGGCCGACAGCGGCGCGCTTCCCTCCTCGAGGGGCCGGATCCCGGCCAGGTCCCAGAGCTTGGCGAACCCCATGAAGAACCGATCGCCCCGGTCGACCAGGGTGACGTCGACGCCGTCGCCCAGGCGCGACTGCAGCTCGTGGACGGCGGCCAAGCCGCCGAACCCTCCCCCGAGCACGACGACGTGGGGCACGGACGGCGACCCTAGATGACCGCTGTTCTATCGCGCCGACCAGCGAAGATGACGGCGTAGCTGCTGGTGAGCGCTTCGGGCCGAAGGCCCGACCGAAGTAGATCATCGGTCATCTAGCGGCGGAGCCGCTCGGACAGGAGAAGGGCGTCCTGCACCGCGTACCCGGAGTCGTCGTTGTTCAAGTAGGCGTAGACGTCGCAGCCGTCGCGGAGCCACGACCGCAGGCGCCGCACGGCCGGGCGCAGGCCGTCCTCGCCGTAGCGGCCCTGGTACGGGCGTTCGGTGGCCTGCGGGCCGTGGAAGCGGACGTAGGTCCACGAGGCGGTGAGGTCCCACGGATGGTCGGCCAGCAGGTCGTGGACGCACAGGGCGGCACCGTGGCGGCGGAGCACCTCGTACACCTCCTCGTGCAGCCACGACGGCTCGCGGAGCTCGACCGCCCAGCGCCTCGTCGAGGGCGCGACGGAGAGGAACTCGTCGAGCCGCTCGGCGTTGCGCCGCCAACGGGGAGGGAGTTGCACGAGGGTCGGCCCGGCGGTGGGCCCCAGGCGGTCGACGCGGTCGAGGTGGTTGGGCAGCCAGGACGCCGCGTCGCGCAGCTTCATACGGTGCGACCCGAAGGCCCCGAGCTTCATGGCGTAGACGAACCCCGGAGGGGCCTGGGCGGCCCAGCCCTCGACCGCCGCCTCGGCCGGGAGCCGGTAGAAGCTGTTGTTGATCTCCACGCTGTCGAAGAGGGTGGCGTAGTGCTCGAACCACCTTCGCTGGGGGAGGCCCTCGGGATAGACGGGCCCCCGCCAGTGCTTGTAGATCCACCCCGAGCAACCTACGTAGGCGCCGCCGCTGGCTTGGCCGTGCTCGGTCACGATGCCCTCTGGTGCCCTGCGCTCGGCTCGCCAAGGGGGGCCGCCGGGCCCCGCGGGCGGCCCACGAGAGGCGGGCCCCAGCGGCCCCGCTCGCCGTGCTCGGTCACGTGCCAAGCATGGGGCCGTCGCCCGGCGGCGGCAACCCGTTAGCGTGACGGCCGATACGGCGCTAGGAGGTTTTCATGAGCGACACCACGACGCCGCCGACCCAGGTGCCCATCCCTCCGACCGTCAGGAGGGGCAGCCAGGGCCCGTGCGTGGCCACCGCCCAGGGCCTGCTCCTGGCCAACGGCGCCGATCCGGGGCCGGTGGACGGCATCTTCGGCCCGAGGACCGACGCTGCCACCCGGGCGTTCCAGCGGGGTCGCTCGCTCGCCGTGGACGGGATCATCGGTCCCTTCACCTGGACCGCCTTGATGTACTGCTGACCCCGGGAGCCGGCGGTCAGCCGTCGCCGTCGTCCAGCGCCAGGGGCAGTGGCTCGCCCGGCGGGGGCCGCCGGGACGCCCTTTCGCCCGCCACCGGCGCGGGGTGCTCGACCAGCGCGACCACGCGGGCGGCCATGAAGCGGGCCGAGCGCACCGGTTGGCCCGAGCGGGTGACCTCGGAGACCTCGACCGTCCCCCTCGACACGGAGACCTCGACCCTGCGCCCCGCCCTCGTCGCGGCGATCTCGAACTCCCGCACCGACCCCCCGCCCACGTCGACGACGATCGTCACCCGGTCGCCCTTCATCGGAGCCGTTCGCTACGCCGCAGTGATCGCCCGGTAGGTCCGGACGGTTGCCCAGCCGTAGCCGAGGTGGGGGACGATGTCGGAGACCCACCCGGCAACGTCCCTCGTGCGGGGGTCGGTGAGCCGCTGGGCGACCATGGGACCGTTGGCGACGACCATGGCGATGCCCCCCAGGCCGGGCCGGTGAGCGCCCCCACGGAACGGCGGCGGGCCCATACGCCTAAGGCCGCGCCGGCGACGGTCCCGGCGGCGACCCCTCGATTCACCGGTGGTGACCCTACCGGCGCGGGCTTACTCGGCGAGCGAGCGGCGGCGGACCGGCGCTCGCCCGGGGGGCTGCGGAGGGCGGGGCCGAGGCGTCGACGCAGGGATCGGCCGCCCCACCGGCTCGTCCTCGGTGAGCAGCAGCGGCTCGCCGTGATGGGTGATCTCCAGCGGCTTGCCCGAGCGCAGCTCGTAGAACGCCTCGCCGGCGGTGGCGGTGACCCGCAGGGACCGGTCGCGGTACCGGAGGCGGAAGACCAGGCGGCTGACAGGGGGCGGGAGGCGAGGGGCGAAGGCGATCGTGCCGTCGGTCGCCCGGAAGCCACCGAAGCCGGCGACGAGCGCCGACCACCCGCCCGCCAGGGCGGCCAGGTGGAGCCCGTTGCCGGTGTTGAACTGGAGGTTCTGGAGGTCCACCAGGCAGGTCTCGCTCAGGTACTCGTAGGCCAGCTCCAGGTGGCCGGTCTCGGCCGCCATCACCGCCTGGCTGGATGCCGACAGCGACGAGTCACGGACGGTGAGGGCCTCGTAGTACTCGAAGTTGCGGACCTTCTGCTCGGCGCTGAAGGCGTCGCCCCGCAGGTGCATGGCGAGGACGAGGTCGGCCTGCTTGGTGACCTGCTTGCGGTACAGGTCGAAGTACGGGAAGTGCAGGAACAGCGGGTACTGGTCGGGCCGTGTCTTGTCGAAGTCCCAGGGCCGGTGATCGGTGAAACCGGCGGCCTGCGGGTGGACGCCGAGCTCCTCGTCGTAGCAGATGACCATGGCTTCGGCGGCCTCGTGCCACGCCGCCACCTCGTTCTCCTCGACGCCCAGCGCCCGGGCGAGGACCTCGTGCCGACCGACCGCCTCGGCCGCCGCCCGCAGGTTCCGCTGGGCCATCAGGTTGGTGTAGACGTTGTCGTCGGAGAGGGCGCTGTACTCGTCGGGACCGGTGACGCCGGGGATCCGGAAGCGCCCGTGCCGGTCGTGGTGCCCGAGCGAGCACCAGAGCCGGGCCGTCTCGACCAGGATCTCCAGTCCCACCTCCCGTTCGAACTCCTCGTCGGCGGTGGCGTCGACGTAGCGGATGACTGCGTCGGCGACGTCGGCGTTGACGTGGAAGGCCGCCGTCCCCGCCGGCCAGTAGCCCGAGCACTCCTCGCCGGCGATCGTCCGCCACGGGAAGGTGGCGCCCCCGAGCCCCAGGCTCTGGGCCCGTTCTCTGGCCACCGGCAGGATGCTGTGCCGCCAGCGGAGGGCATCGGCAGCCGCCCTCGGGAAGGTGTAGGTGAGCACCGGCAGCACGAACATCTCGGTGTCCCAGAACGTGTGGCCGTCGTAGCCGGTGCCCGTCAGCCCCTTGGCCGGGATGGCCCGCCGCTCGGCGCGCGCCCCTGCCTGGAGCACCTGGAAGAGGGCGTAGCGCACCGCCTGCTCGATCTCGGGGTCCCCGTCGACCTCGACGAGGGCCCCGTCCCAGAACTCGTCGAGGTAGGCCCGCTGCTCGGCCAGGAGGCCGTCCCAGCCCGTCGCCCGGGCGGCGATGAGAGCGGCGGCGACCTGGTCCCGGAGGGCCTGTCGCGAGCGCAGGCTCGACCAGCCGTAGGCCAGGAGCTTGACGATGCGCAAGCGCTCGCCGGGCTGAAGGACGGTCGTCACCGTGACCCGGCCGGTGTCGGGTCCGGACTCGACGATGCGCTGAGTGCTCGGCGGCCCCTCGACGCGATGGTCCATCGCCGCCGCGACCCGCAGCCCGCTGGCCGCCGTCCGGTGCGTCAGGTACACGGACATGTGCTCGCGCGTGCCGTAGTCCTCGGCGACGAGCGGCGACGTCAGCGCGGCGGCGACTCTCGGGTCGTCGCCGGGCGGCGGAAGGGGCTCGTTGGCGACGAGCTCGGACTGGACGACGACCCGGGCCCGGTCGTCGATCGCCTCGACCTCGTAGCTGATAGCGGCCACCGCCCGCTGGGTGAACGACACCAGGCGGACGGACCGCAAACGGACGGCCTGGCCGGCGGGGGAGACCCAGTGCACGTCCCTTGTAAGCGTGCCCGCCCGGAGGTCGAGGACCCGCTCGTGCGCCTCCAGCGTCCCGTACCGCACGTCGAAGGGCTCGTCGTCCACGAGCAGGCGGAGGAGCTTCCCGTTGGTGACGTTGATGACGGCCTGGCCCGACTCGGGGTAGCCGTACCCCCCCTCGGCGTAGGGCAGCGGGCGCTTCTCGTAGAGCCCGTTGAGGTAGGTCCCAGGCAGCCCGTACGGCTCCCCCTCGTCCAGGTTGCCCCGCAGGCCCAGGTGGCCGTTGGCCAGGGCGAAGATGGACTCGGACTCGGCCAGCACCTCCAGGTCCAGGCGCGTCTCCCGGAGCAGCCAGTTCTCGACCGTGTAGCCCGGGAAGATGATCACTTGTGCTCCAGAAGCTCCTTGAGATCGGTGACGACGATGTCGGCGCCGCGCGCCCGGAGGGCATCGCCGTGACCGACGCGGTCGACGCCGACGACGAAGCCGAAGTTCCCCGCCCGGCCCGCCTCGACCCCCGCCAACGCGTCCTCGAACACCGCCGCGTCCGCCGGCTCGACCCCGAGGTCGTGGGCGGCGGCGAGGAAGGTGTCGGGCGCCGGCTTCCCCCGCAGACCTCGCTCGACGGCCACCACCCCGTCGACGCGGACGTCGAAGAGGTCGACCAGGCCCGCCGACCGCAGCACGTCGAGGGTGTTGGCGCTCGACGACACCACCGCCCGCGCCAGCCCCGCGTCTCGCGCGGCATGGAGGTAGCGGACCGAGCCCTCGTAGACGCTCACGCCCTCGGTCCGGATGAGCTGGAGGACCAGCTCGTTCTTGCGGTTGCCGAGCCCGCGGACGGTCTCCGCCTCGGGCGGGTCGTCGGGGGAGCCCTCGGGCAGGTCGATGCCCCTCGACGCGAGGAAGGAGCGCACGCCGTCGGCCCGCGGCTTGCCGTCGACGTAGAGGCCGTAGTCCTTGCCCACATCGAAGGGGACGAACGGCTCTCCGGTGGCGCCGGCTCGGGCGCGGAGAAAGGCGTCGAACATCTCCTTCCAGGCGGCGGCATGAACGGTCGCGGTCCGTGTGATCACGCCGTCCAGGTCGAACAGACCGGCGCGTATGGTGCCGGGAAGGCCGAGCACGGGGGGAGCCTACGGCGTCGCCGACCGAGGTGGAGCGATCCTAGAAACCAGGTCGCCGGTAGCCGGCCCACGGCCGGTGGGCGGCCCAGTGGTCGAGGATCGCGTCGACCTCACCGGGCTCGAAGTGGCGCTCGTAATAGGGCCGGTAGCCGCGGCGCCGCCCGATGGCGGCGAGGGGCGGGATGAGCAGGCGCTGCACGGCGGGAGGTGGTCGGCGGAACTCGGCCACCTCGCCGTAGAACGCGCCCATCACCGCCCCCTGGAGGAAGCGGGGCCGCCCGTGCCGGTCGGTCCGGCCCTCGGCGGCGAGGCCGGCCAGGGTGGCGAGGATCATCTCGATACCGAGGGCGGGCTCCGCCCGCCCGATGGTCTCCGCCGGCTCGTCGCCGAGCACCCAGAAGTCGTGCCACACGCCCCGTGGCAGGAAGGCCGACTCGCCGGGCCCGTACTCCCGCTCCTCGTCGCCGATACGGACGCAGATCCGCCCGCTCACCACCGTCACCCGCTCGTCCTGGTGAGGGTGACGGTGGACGCCCGGCGGGCGGGTCCCCGGCGGGAGGAGACCCCGGCCCTCGACGTGGGCGCCGCCGGTGTCGTGGCCGCTGACGACGGCCGTCCACGTCTCGCCCGTCACCGGGTTGTGGATGCTGCGCTCGTCCGCCACCCTGCCATCCTGACCCACGGCGGGTGCGCCGGACGAGCGCCCGGGACGGCGTCCTACCAGTTGAACCGGTGCACGGGGACGACCTCGACCTTGGGCTCGGGGAGGCCGGCCTCGGCGATGGTCTCGGCGAAGCGTGGGTTGCCGGCGAAGTCGTCGAGCGCGTCGGCCGACTCCCACACGTCGTAGACCCGCAGGCCACCCTCGTAGGTGGTGCAGACGTGGGCGAGGGGCTTGCCGGGTGATACCTCGATGATCTTCGGCATGGCGGCGTCGTAGCGGTCCTGCAGCTCGGCGGTGTCGCCCTCGACGGTGAAGATGGCGAGTACGGCCATTTCGTCCTCCTGGTGGGTGTGCTGTCGGGGCGACCGTACGGGCAGGGACGGCGCGGGTCATGGGGCGATCACCCCATTTCCCGAGCCGGTCACACGAGATCGTGTCGTGCCGCGAAGAGGGCGGCCGCCGCCCGACTGCCCACACCGAGCTTCCGGTAGATGTTCTCGGCGTGGCGGCCGGCCGTCTTGTCCGAGATCGTGAGCGACGCCGCCACCTGCTTGGTGGTGAGGCCGCGGGCGAGGAGCCGCAGGACCTCCACCTCCCGCCCGGTGAGGCCCGCCGGCCCTGCGCTCCGGCGCCGGGAGACGGCGTGGCCGGCGGCCCGCACCACCGCGGCGACGGCCTCGGCGTCGAGCCGCCCCGCCCGGGCTTCGGTGTCGAGCCGGGCGGCGGCGTCGGTCGGGAGGTGCGCGGTGCGGTGCGGGCGGTCGGAGGTAAGCGCCTGGTAGGCGTCGGCGGCGGCCAGCAGGCGCGCCGGCCGCGACAGCGACCGCGCCCCGGCCCCACGGTGGTAGCCCGAGCCGTCGAGGCGCTCGTGGTGCAGCGAGGCGGTCTCGCCCAGCGGCCCCAGCGCGCCGGAGCGGGCCAGGATGCGCTCGGTCAGGTAGGGATGGAGGCGGACCTGCTCCCACTCGGCGTTGGTGAGGGCGGAGGCCTTCTCCCAGACGCCGTTGGGCACGCCGACCCGGCCGAGGTCGTGCATGAGGGCGGCCCGGCGCAGGGCGGTGACGTCGGTTGGGTCCATGCCCTCGAAGCGGGCCGCCCCCTCGACCAGGCCGGCCACCGCCCGGGAGTGCCCTGCGGTCCACGGCGACTTGAGGTCGGCGAAATCACCCATGGCCTCGAGGGCGGCGTCGATCTCGGCGCCGGCCAGGTGGTGGCGGCGGCCCGGCTCGGCCTCGAGGACGGCGTCCCAGAGCGACAGCTGCTCGGTGGCGGCGAGGAGCTCGTCGGCACCGGCCAGGAAGACGTCGGCGACCGCCGGGTCGTAGGCCCGTCCCGCCCGGCGGCGGACGACCTCGGCGGCGGCCACCGTGCCGCCGACCCGGTGGAAGACGGCGGCGTCCTGGGCGACGTGGACGATGCGGGCCGGCACGCTCACCGCCTCGCCCTTGGCGTCCGGTGGCCACCCCCGGCCGTCCCACCGGGCGAAGACGTGGGCGAGGCCTCGGCGGACCCCGTCGGGAACGGCGAAGCAGTCCGCGAGCTGGCCGGCGACCTCGCAGCTCGAGGCGAACAGGTCGTGCACGGCGCCGGGCCCCTTGGCCAGGGCACCCACCACCGTCCGCGCCCGCTCGGGCAGGGACCGTCCCACCCCTGCATGGCGCAGGAGGTCGGCGACGACCTGGGCGGGGTTGGCGAGGTCGAACGTGGCGGCGCGCCTGTGGGCGGCGATCTCGTCGTCGAACCAGCTCCGGAGCTCGTGGGCGTGGGCGGTGCAGCCGACCCATTGCAGGAGGGCCAGCTCGTAGGCGTCGTGGGCTACGTTCCGGTCGACGCCCATCCGGGCGGCCAGCGCCTCGGCGACCAGGCACGTCCGCAGGCCGTGCTCCATGGGCTGGCCCATGGCCAGGTCGGTCGCCAGCGAGAGCGCGGCCAGCACCTCGGCCAGCCGGATCGGGCCCGACCCTCCCTCCACTCGGGCACGTTACGTTCCCTCGCCGGCGGCCGACGCGGCGGTCGTTACCATCCGGGGCGGAGGTGCCATGCGCCGCTGGAGATCGGCTGAGGACGCTCTGGTCTCATTGCTGCCCAGGGGGGCGCGGCAAGGTTCCAGTTGGTTCGGACGCACGGGCGACCTCGTCCAACAACCGCCGGTGTGGGCGGGGTTGGCCGTCGCGTTGGCGCTGGCCGGTGGGGCGAGGGGTCGGCGGGCGGCCGTGCGTGGGAGCGTCTGCTACGCGTCGACCGCGGTGGTCGCCAACGTCGTGGTCAAGCCCCTGGTCCGCCGGTCGCGGCCCCCGGGGGCGGGGGAGGGCCGGGTGGGGCCGTTCACCTCGTCGTTCCCGTCCGGGCATGCGGCGACCGACCTCGCCTTCACCCTGGCCGCCGCGCAGGAAATGCCCGCGCTGTTCCTCGCCTTGGCGCCCGCCACCATGGCCGCTCACTGGTCCCTCGTTCGCAGCCGGGGGCACTACCCGAGCGACGTCTTTTTCGGGGGCGTCCTGGCGATCGCGGTGGTGCTGGTTGCCTGGAAGGTCTGGCCGCCGGGGGCCGAACGGGAGGATCCGACGTGAACGCACCGGCCGACGTCGAAGCCCTGTACCGGGCGCTTCTCGCGGGCTGGAACCGTCGCGATGCGGCCGCATGGGGCGACCTGTTCACGTCGAACGGCTCGCTGGTCGGCTTCGACGGCAGCCAGGTCGACTCCCGGCGCGCGATCGTCGCCCATTTGGCGGGCATCTTCGCCGACCACGAGCCGGCGGCGTACGTCGGCAAGGTCAAGGAGGTGCGGCCGCTGGCGCCGGGCGTCGCCTTGTTGCGAGCTGTTGCCGGGATGGTCCCGCCGAGGGCTTCGGCGGTCGAGCCGAGCGTCAACACCGTGCACGTGCTCGTCGCCGTCGAGGGTGACGGTGCCTGGCGGGTCGCCCATTTCCAGGCGACGCCGGCCTCGTTTCACGGACGCCCCGAGGCGGTCGAGGCCCTGACCGTGGAGCTCCAGGCCGAGTTCGACGCCGGTCGTATCTGAAGCGCAGGGGCGCGGCTCCTGACAGGCATGGGACCTGTCATAGCTGTCGAACCCGCCGCCCGCCGGGCGCGACGCGATTGGGGAGAGGTCGGCAAGCTGCCGGTGGTGTTCGTTGCGCTCCTCGGTTGCTTCGCTGCCGTGCTGGCCGTCGTGCTGCTTCTCGTGTCGACCGGCAACATGTCCGCCGACTCGGGGGCACCGGTCAGCCGGGCCGAGCTGGGCGAGGAGTGGCCGGTCACGGTGCCGAGCGGGATTCTCCGCTGCGAGCGGGGATCGGAGATCACCTTCCAGGCGGACGGCACCACCTACACCCTCAACCGTCCTTCCGCCCACGGCGCCTACCGCGACGTCGGCCCGATCCTCGTCGACGCCGGCAACGGCACCAAGAAGGACCCGCGCCCGCTCCTCGAACGTGGGCTGCGCCTCTGCGACTGAGTACTTGACGGTCGAACATAGGCCCGGGCCTGCGGGACCGCGAACATGGCCCCCGGCGACAACGTCGGGGCCCCGACGAGGAGCTGGCGTGCGCCGAATCACGGCTGTCGGACCGACTCTTGACTTGAAGTTAACTTCAACGTCTAGCGTCTCGGTCGATGCGAGCCGTCGTCGCTCCTCGGCCGGGCCCGCCGGAGGTGCTCGAGGTCGTCGACCTCCCCGATCCCGAACCGGGAGCGGGCGAGGTCGTCGTGGCCGTCGAGGTCGTGGCGACGACCTTCGTCGACACCCAGCTCCGAGCCGGGCGCGGCCCACGCCCGGTCGACGTGTCGGAGTTCCCGCTGGTCCCGGGCAACGGGGTGGGGGGCACGGTGGCGGTCGTCGGCGAGGGCGTGGACCGCGCGTGGCTCGGAGCCGCCGTTGTCACGACCACGGGCGGGCGCGGCGGGTACGCGAGCCGGGCGGTGGCCGCCGTCGGGGACCTGCACCTCGTCCCCGAGGACGTCGATCTGCGCTCCGCCGCCGCGCTCCTCGCCGACGGCCGCACGGCACTGGGGCTCGTCAGGGCTGCCCGCATGTCACCTGGCGAGACTGCCGTGGTGACGGCGGCCGGCGGCGGTGTCGGCGGCCTCCTCGTTCATGTTCTCCGACGGGCGGGCGCCGAGGTGGTGGCCCTGGCGGGGGGTGCAGCCAAGGTCGCCCATGCCCGGAACCTGGGCGCCTCGATCGCCGTCGACTACCGGGAGGCCGGCTGGCCTCGACGCCTCGACGCCACACTCGACGGGCGGCGAGTTGACGTCGTCTTCGACGGCGTCGGGGGCGACGTGAGCGTCCACCTCGTTGCTCGGCTCCGGCGCGGCGGCCGCTACCTCCCACACGGCGCCGCCAGCGGACGCTGGGGGACGGTGGACGCCGATGGCCTCGCCCGACGCGGCGTCGAGATCGTCCCACTGAGCTCGGTCGCGGCCACTGCGGCAGAAGCGTTCGCCCTGGTCGAGGAGGCGCTGCACCTGGCCGCCACGGGTGTCATCCGGCCCACGATCGGACAGGTACGCCCGCTCGAGGAGGCGGCCGCCGCCCACGCCGCGATGGAGGCCCGGTCGACCATCGGCAAGACCCTCCTCGTGACCGATGAGTTCAACACGCGCCGTTCGTCGACACGGTTGGAGGACATGGAGGCGAGCCCATGAGCAAGACCGCCATCCCGCCCGTGTTCCGGCAGCTGCTCGGCAACACCCTGTTGACCGGGGTGACGAGCACCTTCCTCTGGTTCGCCCTCACGTTCTGGGTGTACCTGGAGACTCGGTCGGTGGTCGCCACGGGGGTGATCGGGGGAGCCTTCAGCATCTCGTCCGCCGTGCTGAGCCCGTTGTTCGGCAGCTTCGTCGACCGCTATCGCAAGCACACGGCGTTCGTCGCCACGACGCTGACGTCGATCGCCTGCTTCGCCGTCGCCACCGCGGTGTTCGTCGCCGTGGAAAGTGACGAGCTCCTCCGGCTGGGCAGCCCCTGGTTCTGGGTCCTCGTGGCATCGACGCTTCTCGGCTCGGTCGCCGGTCAGATGCGCGGCATCGTGCTCTCCACTTCCGTCACCCTGCTCGTCGCCGACGAGCACCGCGACCGCGCCAACGGGATGGTCGGAACCGTCACCGGGGTCTCCTTCGCCATCACGTCGGTCTTCAGCGGTCTGGTCATCGGCAGCCTGGGCATGGGGTGGGCGTACTACGCGTCCCTCGGGGTGACGGTGGCCGCCCTGGCGCACGTGGCGAGGATCCACATCGACGAGCCCGCCCCCGATCCGACCGCAGCCGGCACCGATGCCCCGTGGCGGGTCGACGTGCGCGGCGCGGTGGACGCCATCCGCGCCGTCCCCGGGCTGACGATGCTCATCCTCCTGGCCGCCTTCAACAACCTGCTGGCGGGCGTGTTCATGGCCCTCATGGACGCCTACGGCCTGAGCCTGGTGTCGGTCGAGGCATGGGGCCTCCTGTGGGGCGGGATCAGCCTCGCCTTCATCGCCGGCGGCCTGGCGGTCGCCCGCCACGGACTAGGCCCGAGCCCACTGCGTGCCGTTCTCGCCGCCAACCTCGTCAACTGGGCGGTCTGCTCCATCTTCGCCCTGCGGTCGTCGATCGTCATGCTCACCATCGGCATGGTCGTCTGGCTCGCCCTCATCCCCTTGATCGAGGCCGGTGAGCAGACCATCCTGCAGCGGTCGATCGCCTATGAACGGCAGGGCCGCGTCTTCGGCTTCGCCCAACTGGTCGAGAACGCGGCGTCGCCACTGACCGCCTTCCTCATGGCGCCCCTCGCCGAGGCCGTGTTCATCCCCCTGATGACCGACGGCCGTGGTGCCCGGTGGATCGGGGACTGGTTCGGTACGGGGCCCGAGCGGGGCATCGCCCTGATGTTCACCCTCGCCGGGCTTCTCGGCGTTGCCGTCACCCTGCGCACCTGGAGATCGCGGTCGTACCGCCGCCTGGCCTCGGTCACCGGTACGCCCGAGCCGAGCCCGACCGCCGTCGAGGGCGCGGGGAATGTCGTCGCCCTCCCGGCCGTCGACGACTGCTACGCCGCGTAGGGCGCCCGAGGGGCGCACCGACGCGGCGACACGGGAGTCGGGTGCCCACATCGGTGCGTTGCTACGGCCGGGAAAGTGACAGCGGACCCGACTCGCCGCTTGAAGGCAACTCCTCGCGGGCGCTGGCCGACGTCTCCTCCGGGCACAAGGGCTGAGACCTTCCCGGGGGAGGCGTCGGCGTGAGGTGCGTGGTGAGGTCCCAGCAACATCGTCCCATCGGCGACGCGGTCGCCCTGAGCGGCGACTTCTTCCGCCGGCGCGACGCTGGGGGCTCGACGACCAGGCGAGTATCGGGGCGAGCTCGGGTGGGAGCCAAACAGTGGTACCCGCGCATTCGCCGGGCACTCCCGTCTAACGGCCGATAACGCTTGCTTCCGTTGCAATAATCCGGGTTATGTCAACGACGGGGACGAGTCACCCCCTCCGACTGCTCCAGCGTGGCCCGGTGGGCCTCGGGGTAGTCCTCGCAGTGAACGGGCGCAACCTGGCCACCACGCCACGCCTCGACGCATTCGGGAGGAGCGCCAGGTGTGCGCGACGTCGTCGTCTCGCGGGTCGGCCCGAACCCGAACGCGGCCCGGTCGATTGACCTGATCCGCGACACGGCCAGGTGGAGCAGGTCGATCACGCCGGAGGGTTTCGCGGTCGTCGCGGTGAGGAACCACCAGGCCATCGACCAGGCAAGAGGCGTGCAGCGCGCTGGACCCCCGAGGACCGTCGTCGTCACGGTGCTTCCCCGCTCGCACGGCGCTCCGATCCCCTCGCCCTTGGGCGTCGACCGCAGCCATCGCTGGGAAAGCGAGGCCGAGCTGCACGATGGCCTGCGCCAGGTCAACGCCGGTGGCCCAGGTGCACGACCTCGGACCGGACACGGCAGGGGTGTGGCGGGTCCCGTCGACCGCGAGGGACGCGTTCACCTCGTCGTCCGACAGCAGCCCACAGACCTGCTCCGCCGGGGGCGGCCCGAGCGTGCTCGGCGAAGCCGTCGTGGCCGTCGATCCCCGTTCGCCGTCCCGCCACAGCTCGCGGCAAGGAAGGCAAGCGCCAAACCGAGGGCGAAGCCGCCGTGGCCACCTCGGGTCATCCCTCCACGTAGCCGGTCCACTTGGAATAATTCTGCGTCATGTCAGCTCGGCGACGGCTTCGGGATGCCCCTTCGCTCCACGCCGTGGCCGGCGAGTGGCTGCGGACCAAGCAGTTGGCCCGTCGTTCGGTGGCGTCGGACGCCGCCCGCCGGGCCGACCTCACGGTGATCGCCGCCCATCTGGCCGACCACCTCGGCCGACCGGTCGGCGACGACGAGCTCGGGCCCATGGAGCGGCAGCTGGCCCGCCTGGGCCTGGACGACCTCGAGCCCCGCGCCCTGCGGGAGGCCTTCGCCGAGTACGCCGCCGGCCACGCCACCTCGTCGGTGCGCCGGGTGCTCTCGACCTGGCGGGGCTTCTGCCGGTGGCTGCGGGCCGAAGGGCACCTGGCCGACGACCCCGTGGCCGGGCTCGAGGGGCCCGGGCGGGCCGACTGGAAACCCAAGCCCCTCGAGCTGGTCGAGCTGGCCCGGGTGATCGAGGCGGCCGCCACGCCCGACCCACGAGCACGCAACCCTTGGCCCGAGCGCGACCGGGCCCTGGTGGCGGTGTTCACGGGTGCGGGGGTGCGCCTCGGCGAGGCCATCGCCCTCCGGGTGGACGACGTCGAGGCTCGCGACCGTGCGCCCCGCCTGCGCCTGTACGGCAAGGGAGGGCGCCGGCGGGTGGTGCCGGTGGGGCCCGAGGTGGTCGAGGCGGTCGATTCCTACCTGGACACCCGCCTGGCCCGCCTGGGCCGCTACTCCCCCACCGATCCGCTCTTCGTGCGCTCCGACGGCAGGCCGTTCAGCCGCGGCACCATGGACTACCTGGTGGCGGGGTGGTTCCGGCGGGCCGGCGTCGCTCCCCCTCCGGGCTCGCTCGCCCACGCCCTGCGCCACACCTACGCCACGCTGCTCGTCGACACCGGCGCGTCGCTGCCGGAGGTGCAGCGCCTGCTCGGCCACCGGGACCTGTCGACCACCCAGGTCTATCTCGGGGTGACCGGCTCGGGGCTCGAGGCGGCCGCCCTGTCCAACCCCGCCCGCCAGCTGCTGGAGAAGGTGGCGCCCGGCGAACGGGCCTGACGCCGTCGGCTCAGGCGGCGGTGACGGCGATGGCGCTCCAGGCCTACGTCGGCCTGCTCACCGACCGGTACCCGCCGTTCGCCCTCAGCAGTTCGTGAGGGGCGGAACTCACCGCCTGGGCTAGGGCCCGGCGGCGCCCGGGTCGCCGGGCGCCAGCGGGCCGACGGGCGTCTTGCCGTCGATGACGTAGACGGGCGTGCCCTTGGGCACCTTGGTGTGGAACCACTCGGCGGCCGTCATGGGGATGCGCACGCACCCGTGGGAGGCGGGCTGGGTCGGAACCTCGGGGTAGCCGTGGATGGCGATGCCCTCCTTGGGGTTGAAGTACACGGGGTTGTACAGCTCGCCGAGGGGGCTGTCGTCCCACCCCGGTTTGAAGTAGTCGACGCGGAAGGCGCCCGCCGGGGTGAGGGCGTCGCCGCACTTGCCCCTATAGCAGTAGGGCTGGCCGGTGCCGCTGGAGACCGGCAAGACCCGCGTCAGGCGGTCGTTCTCGTACAGGAGCAGGACCTGGCGGGGCAGGTCGATCTCCACCCGGGTGGTCCCCCCGCCCGGCACCAGCGGGGTCGGTGGCTGGGCGCCGGCCAGGCGCTCGAGCACCGGCTGGGTCACCCTGCCGTCGATCGGGTTCACCCCGGCGACCTTCTGGAACGCCTGCACGCCGAAGACGGTGAGGTCGTCGAAGACGTCGTCGACGTTGCCGACGTCGAAGTGCATCCCGTCGAGGCGGGACTCGACGAACCGCACCGCCTCTCCACGAGCCCCCGGGCCCAGGCCCTCGGGCGGCAGCGCCGGCAGCGTGGTGGGCGGGGCGGTGCTCGGCGGTACGGTCGTCGTCGACTCGGACGGCGACGCCGGCGAAGAGGTGTCGGCCGCCGGGGTGGAGTCGCCGCAGCCGCTCAGGAGGACAGCGGCGGCGAGGAGGCCGAGCAGCGGGCGGCCCGGGAGCGGGAACTTGGCTGGGCGTCGGTTCACGGACGGATCCTCTCGCACGCGCCGGCCCGCGAGGCCCGCGAGTCGGGTATGTCGTGACGGGGAATCTGCCAGGCCCGGATGGGCGCGGCAAGGAACCGCCGATCGGGGGTCACCGCATGTCCCACCGCACGCTGACCTGCGAGCCGTCGCCCTCGGGCTTCGAGTGGCGCACGACGCGCCGCCGCTCGTCGTCCCGCTCGACCGCTCGCGTCATGTGATGGTTCGAGGCTGGCAGCTCGATGAGGTCGGTGATCCGCCCGGAGACGACGTCGGGCGGTTCTGACGTGGCGGCTGCCCGAACCGTGCCTTCTCATCTCGCACCTCCCCGACCATCTTGGCCCGGGGACGGAGGTCTCGGCGACGGCCCGGGGGGCGACGGGGTAGTCGCCGACGCGCTCCTCCTCCGCCATGGCGAGGACTTGGCCGGGCAGCCGTGGCAGTGGCCGACTACCCTGCCGTCCGCTATGAAGCGACGTCGTCGCCTCGCGGTTCTCAGCCTCGCCTTGGTCGCCGGGACCGTGCTCTTCGGAGCGCTGGCAGGGCCGTCGGTTGCGATCATCCGCCGGCGCACCATCACGCCCGAGGTCGACACCGGCCTGCCCATCCGCACCGACGGCCGGCAGGTCTCCATGACCGGTCCGATGGCTTGTGATCCGGGGGAGAACTGGGAGGTCAGCGGGAGGCTGACCCAAGGGGTCTCTCGAGGTGGGGGCCGGAGCGAGGGCATCTGCCGAGGCGACATCCAGGAATGGGTTGTCCGGGTCGCCGCCGAGGGGGACGTCAGGTTCGAGCCCGGTCCGGCTCAGGGCTGTGCCGTGCTGCGCACGCTGAGGAACGGGGTCGAGACGGACCGTCACGAGTGGTGCAACGACATCGCGCTGGCTGCGGCGGGGACTGAATCAGACGACGGGGACGAAGGGAGCACGGTCTCCTGGGTCGCCCTCGTCGTCGGCGGTCTGGCCGCCGTCGTCGCCCTCGCCGCTCTGCTGCGCCCCCACCGAGGCTGACGGCCCGCCGGTCATCGACCCGTCCTCCGCGCCTGCGGCTCGGGCGACGGCACAGGCCAGCCCCAGCAACACCCAGAAGCAGAAGTCGAGGGTGAGGTCCCCGCGGTTGAACAGGGCCTGGACGACGTAGGCGAGGGTGGCGGCGCCCAGGGCGGCGACGACGATGTGGCTCTCCCGGGTGCCCGACGAGTCCCACATCCCGGGTCGGCGACGCAGGCGCTGACGCGTCCGCGCGAACAGGCGCGCAGTCGAGCCGAGCAGCACGAGAAGGAGGATCAAGCCAGGGATCCCGCGGGTGGCCAGCGTCGTCAGGAGGAGGTTGTGTGCGTCGGTCGCCAGGAGATCAGGGCCGTAATCCCGCACGAACCGCTGACTGCGGAAGGCGTCGAACGAGCGCCCGAAGAGATCCGGTCCAACGCCGAAGACCGGGTCCTCCTCGGCCATACGCAACGCCGTTCGCCACACCTCGACCCGGAGGGAGATGGTCGTCCCCTCGCCGGTTCTCAAGACGTCGGCGAAGCCCTTCTCGGTGTGGCCTCCGGTGACGATCAGTCCCGCCACAGCCAGGCCGGCGGTCAGCAGCGCCACTGCGCCTACGGCGACGACCCTGTGGCGCGTCCAGACCTCGGAGCCGCACCAGGCGGCAAAGAGGGTGACGCCGGCGCCGGCGCCCAGCATGGCGCCCCTGGACATGGTGGCGCCCAACTCGACGACGAGGAGCAGGACCATCACGGCCGTGAGGGCACGAGTCGCCGGTCGGCGCGCCAGCACGAGCAGCACCAACCCGACGGGTAGCACGAGGGCGAGGAAGCCGCCCAGGTCGTTGGGGTTCCCGAGGGTCGACCAGATGGCTCCGTCGGGTGTGTTCATCCACTCGATCGGATCCAGGTGGAAGCCCGATGTCACCCGGTCGGCCAGCTGCAGGGCCCCGTAGGCCAGGACAACGCAGGCGCCGCCGAACCACAGCACCGAGAGCGCCATCCTCACGCCCGAGACGTCGAACCCGTCGGCCGCCGCGAAGAAGAGCACTGCCAACACCGTCGTGGTCAGGACCCCGTTGAGCGACTCCCGATGACCAACCAGGCTCGTCACGGGGTCGGGGCTGGCGACGGCGCTCACCGCCGCCCACACCACGAGGAGGACGACTGGGACGGCGAGCGGGTTCGTTCGCAGCCGGCCCGGGCGCCGGAGGGCACGCTCCCCCGCTCCCAGCACCAGTAGGACCACGGCGCCGAGGGTGGCGACGGTGAGCTTGGGCAGTGCGAAGACGGGCCGGACGCCGGTGTCGAACACCACCGGGACGGCAACGAGGAGGACGATCAGGACCCCGCGGCGGGCGGCCCGCCAGCGACCTTCGGAGATCACGGTATGGGCCATGCGTCGGCCGCCTAGGCGCACGTTCGGTGGTTGAGCGGGTGTCGGCGGAAAGCTAGCTCGGGCCGCTCTGCGACAAGAGCTCTCGCGTCGCCGACTGGAGCTCCTCTTCCAGCACCTGCAACCGCGCCGCCACCTCGCTGAAGTCACCGGCCCGGACCGCCTCCTCGAGGGCGGCCGCGGCGGACGCGGCTCGTCGGGCGCCGAGAGCGGCGGAGCTTCCCTTCACGGTGTGGGCGAGCCGAGCGAGGGCTTCGGAGTCCTGGATGCGTGCCGCGGCACGGAGCTCAGCGAGGCGCGCCGTGGTCTGCTGCGCGAACACGGAGACGAGCTCGGCGAAGAGGTTCCCGCCGCCCGTTCCCGCTCCCAGGTTGCGGAGCTCGTCGAGCTGAGATCGGTCGAGGACCTCGTCCGGATCGGGCTCGGCGCCGGACCCGGCGGACGACGTCAGGGTCGACCCCGTCCACCTGGCGAGGGCGGCATCGAGCTCCTCGACCCGCACCGGCTTGGGGATGTGGTCGTCCATCCCAGCGGCCAGGCAGCGTTCCCGGTCACCCGCCATGGCGGAGGCGGTCATGGCGATGATGGGGACGCGGCGGTCACGGTCCTCCCGCCGGCGGATCTCCTGCGTCGCCTGGTACCCGTCCATCTCCGGCATCTGGCAGTCCATGAGCACGGCCGCGTACGGGCGGCGGGAGACCGCCTCCACCGCCTCACGCCCGTTCGTCGCCACGTCCGCCGAACAGCCGAGCTTCGCGAGCGTGCCCAGAGCGACCATCCGGTTGACGGCGTTGTCCTCGACGACGAGCACGTGACCACGCCAGGCCTGGCCCTGCTCGCCATGCTCTCGGTCGCCTCCGGTCGGGTACTCCCCCTTCCCGACGGGAGCCAGCACGTCCAAGAGCGCGTCCAGGAGCTCGGACTGGCGCACCGGCTTCAAAAGGGACGCGCGAACGCCGTTCCCCGCGCCTTGGGCTTGCGGCAACGCGTCGACTGAGCTGAGCAGGATGACGGGAGGGTGTCCGAGCTCCGGTTCGCCACCGATCGCCTCGGCCAGCTCCAGCCCCGTCATCTCGGGCATCTGCACGTCCAGCAGCGCCACGTCATACGGCTCCCCGGCGGCCGCCGCGACGCGGGCGAGGTGCAGCGCCTGACGCGGGTCCGCGACCGCGTCCGGCCGCATGCCCCAGTTGGAGAGCTGTTCCTCGAGGATCAGACGGTTCGAGGCGTTGTCGTCGACGACGAGAGCGCGGACGTCGACGAGCGAGGGGGCGCGGGGCGGCAAGGGCCGCTGTGCCGGGGTCCCCGGTTGTCGGGCCAGCGGCACGCTGAACCAGAACGTGCTCCCCGCTCCGCGGTCGCTCTCCACGCCGATCTGGCCTCCCATGAGCTCCACCAGCCGCTTGCTGAGCGCGAGCCCGAGCCCGGTGCCGCCGTACCGCCGGGTCGTGGAGGCATCGGCCTGTGTGAAGGACCCGAAGACGCGGTCACGGCTCGCCGGGTCGATCCCGATCCCCGTGTCGGCCACCTCGAAGCGAACCGTGACATGGTCACCCCCCTCGTCCGCCAACCGCGCCCGCACGATGACCTCTCCGCGTTCGGTGAACTTGACCGCGTTGCCCACCAGGTTGACCAGGACCTGGCGGAGCCGCCCTGGGTCGCCCCGTACGACCGCGGGCAGGTTCGAGTCGCAGTCCGTGACGAGCTCGAGGCCCTTCGCCGCCGCTGCACCAGCCAGGAGGCTCGTCCCTTCCTCGACGAGCTCCTGGAGGTCGAAGTCGAGCTCCTCGAGCTCGATCTTGCCCGCCTCCGCCTTCGAGAAGTCGAGGATGTCGTTGATGATCCCGAGCAGCGCGTCACCCGCCGATCGGATCCCTTCGGCGTAGCTGCGTTGTGTGCCGTCGAGGCGCGTGTCGAGGAGCAGGTTCGTCAACCCGATGACGCCGTTCATCGGCGTACGGATCTCGTGGCTCATGTTCGCCAGGAACTCCGACTTCAGCCGTGAGGCCTCGAGGGCGTGGTCTCGAGCGGAGGCGAGCGCCTCCTCCGCCTGCTTCTGGTGGGTGATGTCACGGACGAAGGCGTTGAACTGGCATCCACTGGGCGACCTGACCTCCCAGACCGCGAGCTCGACCGGGAACCGGGTGGCATCCCGGCGCAGGGCCTCGAACGTCAACCGGCCCCCCACGACCGGGCCCGACCCCGTCCGGAGATAGCGACGAAGGCCCTCGCGGTGCGCCTCACGCTGGTCCTCGGGGATGACGGTCTCCGCCAGCTCACGGCCGATCGCCTCCTCCCGCGGCCACCCGAACATGAGCTCAGCCCGTTGGTTCCAATCGACGATCAAGCCCTGCTCATCCATCCCGACGAAGGCATCGCTCGCCGTCTCGAGGATGGTGCGGTTGCGCTCCTCGCTGACGCGAAGCGCGTCCGCGGCTCGGGTGCGCTCGAGCACGAGGCCCAACTGCTTGCCGACCTGGGCCATGACATCGAGCAGCTGAGCGTCGATGGGTTCGTGTCGGGTCGAGAAGAACTCGAGGACCCCGGCGACGTCGTGGTTGATGAGGATCGGGAAGGCGAAAGCCGATCGCAGACCGACTTCCGCAGCCGCTCCGATCCTCGGGAACGACTCGTCAGCGGACAGATCGGCGATCCACGCCGGAGCGGCGGAACCCCAGACGCGGCCCGGCAGCCCGACACCCACGTCGAACTCCATCTCCTCGCTGGCCCGCCGGAAGGCGTCGAAGCGCTCCGGCTCCTCCAAGTACCACACCCGAGCCGAGACCAACGGCTTGCCGGCGCCGGTGGGGAAGAGGGCGTGTCCCACCGGCCAGCCGGTGAAGCGGCAGACCTGTTCCACGGCGACTTCGATGGCCTCGTGCGCCGTCCTGGCCTCGTTGGCCGCCGCCGCCACGGTCTGGAGCAGTTGGCGGACCATGCTCTCTCTGGCGAGGGCGGCCTCGGACTGCTTGCGTTCGGTGATGTCCTGAGTCGTGCCCCGGATGTGCCGCACGGTGCCGGTTTCGCCCACCACCCCCTCACCTCGGCCGTGCACCCAGCGGACCCGGCCGGGCTCGGGGATGACCCGGAAGTCGAGAGTGAACCCCGCTCCGGTCTCGCCGCCCTGGGCCATCGCGCCCATGACCCGGGGGCGGTCGTCCGGATGGATCCGCGCCACGAAGTCCTCGAGGGTCGGCTGTCCGTCGCCGGTGAACCCGAACAGGCGCTTGAGCTCCTCCGAGGAGGAAACCGACCCGGTGCCGACGTCGACCTCCCAGCTGCCGACGTGGGCGAGCTGCTGGGCCTCGGCCAGGTGCTGCTCGCTCTCCACCGCCGCTGCCCGCAGCGACTCGTTGAGTCGCCAGTTCACGATCCCGGCGGTGGACATGCCGAGGATGAACAACCCATGGATCGCCGCCCATTTCCAGGGGTTGTTCAGAGCCGCCGCGTGGTTGTACACCTCGTGGGCGGCGAACGTGCCCACGGTTCCGTGGTGGAGGACCACGTAGGCGAAGGCCACGAGGAAGGGCCACCAGTTCTGGTAGAGCACGACGACGCCCACCATCACGAAGAAGTGGAAGTGGACCTCGATGACCCCCCGAGAGAGGTGCACGAGCACCGCCGATGCGGTAACCAGGCCGGCCGACGCCAGGACGGTGCTGAGGGTCTTGTGGTGCGAGAAATGGGCGGCGGCGGCGGCGGCGACGGCGATGGGCAGAGTCTCGAGCAGGAGGTGCGGGCCGTGTGTTCCGACGGTGAGGCCGAACAGGAAGACCCCGGGTACGTGGAGCCAAAGGAGGGTCAGGATGCCCCTATGGCGGCGTTGCCACGCTTCTTCGGGAAGCCCGGCGCCCTCGGGAAGACGGCGACGAAGTGCTTCGAACGCCCGGACGACGGGGTTGTACGCGGCGCGAGCCAACACGGGAGCGGACATCTCAGCGGAAGGCGTCGCCGATCCTCAGGGCGGCAGGGCCGAGCACGACGACGAACAGCGCCGGGAAGATGCACAGGACCATGGGAAAGAGCATCTTCACCGGCGCCTTCTGCGCTTGGGCCTGAGCCGATTGCCGTCGCCGCACCCGCATCTCTTCGGATTGCGAGCGCAGAACCGGAGCGATCGGCACCCCGAGGACCTCGGTCTGGACGATGGCGGAGACGAAGGAGCGCAGCTCCGGAAGGTCCGTCCGCTCGACCAGGGCGCGCATCGCCGCCGCCCGGCTGGCGCCCGCCCGCATGTCGCCCTGAAGGCGGCGGAGCTCCTCGGCCAGTGGGCCGGTGGCGTCCGCCGTGACGCGCTCGAGCGCCTGGTCGAGGCCGAACCCGGCCTCGACGCTGACGGCGAGGAGGTCGACGACGTTGGGAAGCCCGGCGCGGATCGCTCGCTGCCTCCGCGCCGCGCTGCGGTCGAGCGCTGCCCGAGGGCCGAGGGCGGACGCCAACACGACGAGCCCGAGGACGCCCCAGCGCATCGCTCCGCCGAGCGGAGCGAGCGAGGCGACGACCACCACGATCGCAGCACCGGCTGCCAGCGAGAGAACCTGTCCGGCCAGGAACCGATCGAGAGCCTCGGGCTTCGTCCGTCCCGCCAGGGCGAGCTTCCGGCGCAACCGGGCGACGTACCCGGTCGGGGTCGAGGCCCGTCCGAGCCGCGCCGCCCACCTCGCGATCGGGACGGCGACGCGCCGGAGCACCGGGTCGAGCAGTCGCCGGTCGTGATCGTCTCCGTCGCCGTACTCCACCAGCTGCTGCAGCACCGCTCGCCTCCGCGACCGGGCGCGGACAGCGTCGAGCACGGCGTAGGTGCCGCACGTCACGGCGGCGAACACCAAGACCGCCCGCAGTGCAGGCACCACTAGACGTGGACCTCCATCGTTTTCTTCATCCAGAAGAACCCACCGACCGCAAGCGCGGCAGCCCCCGCCATCATCGACCGGCCAAGCGGGTCGTCGAACAGGGTCGACATGTAGTTGGGGTCGACGGCGTACATCACGAGGCCCAGACCGATCGGGAGGAGGCCGAGTACGACGGCGCTCATCCGACCCTCCGCCGTCAGCGCCTTGACCTCGCCGCGAAGTCGTGCCCGCTCGACCATCGTCTCGGCAACGATGCCGAGCAGCTCCGCCAGGTTGCCTCCTATCGGCCGCTGCATCCGAACGGCGCTGGCGACGAACCGGGCGTCCTCACTCGCGACCCTGCGAGCCATCTCGTCGAGCGCATCCTCTATCGGCCGTCCGAGGCGCACGTGGGCGAGGGCCCGAGCGAGCTCCGAGGCGACCGGTTCGGCCGTCTCCTCGACCAGGCCCTGAAGGGCCTGCAAGAGCGATCGTCCGGAGCGGAGCGAACCGGCGAGCATCTGGAGGGCACCCGGAAGCTCCGACTCGAAGCGGCGACGCCGGCGGGTGATGGCGAGGGCGAGGACGACGACCGGAGTGAGGGCCGATGCGACGAAGGCCAGCACGGTCACCGCCGCGCTCCCGAACGCCGCGCCGAGGAGCGTGCAGACGGCCACTGCGGCAACATGGAAGAACAGGGCCTCGGCCCCCCGCACCGACCAGTCGGCCTGTTCCAGGGACGTCTCGACGAGGGCCGAGAGCTTCGAGGGTCGGAGCAGACGGGCAGTCAGGTCGACCCCGCGCCGACTGAGCGTGGTCTCCGCCAGGTTGCGACGACGTGCCTCCGGCGTCCGCTCGGCGGGCTCGAGGGTGTACGGCTCCAAGGCGGAGCCGATGTCGGCGCGTCGGCGGAAGGCGATTGCCGCGTAGAAGAGCAGGGAGACGGCGGCGAAGACGAGCAGGCCGACCACCGCCCGTCCCGCGTCACCCGTGATGAGGTCGGTCATCGGCGTGCCGAGGCGCGGCGAACCGGCGTACCGCTGCGGAAGATCCGCTCGTTCACGCGTATCCCCCTCTCTTCGAGCCGCGGCAGGAACCCGGGCCGCAGGCCCGTGGGCTTGAGCCATCCGCGGAACCGCCCGGTCGAGTCGAGCCCCATGCCGAAGTCGAACAGGAAGAGGTCCTGCAGGACCATGACGTCGCCTTCGAGCGCCTGCACTTCGGTGATGTGGGTGACACGTCGAGTGCCGTCGCGCAGGCGCCCCAGGTGCACGAACAGGTCCAGGGCGGAGGCCATCTGGTCGCGAATGGCACGTACGGGGAGCTCGAGCCCCGCCATCAGCGCCATCGTCTCGACCCGGGCCAGCGTGTCTCGGGGCCCGTTCGAGTGCACGGTCGTCAGGGAGCCGTCATGGCCGGTGTTCATCGCCTGGAGCATGTCGAGCGCCTCGCCCCCGCGGACCTCCCCGACGATGATCCGGTCAGGGCGCATGCGCAGGGCGTTGCGAACGAGGTCTCGGATCGTCACCGCGCCCCGACCCTCGATGTTGGGCGGGCGCGCCTCCATCGAGAGAACGTGCTCCTGCTGGAGCTGGAGCTCTTTGGCGTCCTCGATGGTGACGATTCGCTCTTCCGGCCCGATGGCGGAGGAAAGGGCGTTCAGCGTCGTTGTCTTCCCGCTGCCGGTCCCGCCCGAGACGATGATGTTCATCCGCCCGTCGACGCACGCGGCCAGGAAGGCCGCTGCCTCCTCGGTCAGGGCACCGAGTCGGATCAGGTCGTCCATCTGCAGCGCGTCGGCGCTGAATTTGCGGATGGTGAGGAACGGGCCGCCGACGGCCAGCGGGCTGGTGACGGCGTTGACCCGTGAGCCGTCCGGGAGCCGGGCGTCGACCATCGGGGTGGACTCGTCCACCCGCCGCCCCACCTGACTGACGATCTTGTCGATGATCCGGCGGAGGTGGTCCTCGTCCAGAAAGGTCTCGGCGACCCGCTCGATCTTGCCCCCGCGCTCGACGTAGACCTTGGCGGGGCCGTTGACCATGACCTCGGTCACCGTCTCGTCGTCGAGGTACCGACTGATCGGCCCGTACCCGAGGATGTCGTCCGACACGTCTTGGACGACTTCGGCCTTCTCGGCGGCCGAGAGGGAAGCGCCTCGCAGCGCCGCCCCGAGCCGCTCGCGCACCTTGAACCTGAGCTCCTCCTCGCTGACGCGGTCGTCCTGGAGCTCCGGCCCCAGATCGTCGATCAGCCGGTCGTGTGTCCGCCGCCGCAGCTCGTCCAACGCGGCGCGCCGGCGTTCGGGCGTTCCGTGGGCCTGGTGCAGCCGCCCCGACAGCGACTTGGCGGGGCTAGACGCGGGACTCACTGGCTGCCACCAGCTGGGCGAGCTTGCGGTAGCCCTTGGCCGCAGCCGACCGTGGCGCCGCCAGCACGACGGGAAGACCCTCGTTGACGGCTTGGAGCACCGCGGGGTCGACGGGGACCTCGACCTCGGCCTTGAGCTGCAAGGCCTTCTCGACCTCGCGAGTGTCGACCTTGCCCTTGGTCGTCGAGCGGTTGAGCACGAGGCGCACCTTGCTGAGGGGGATGTTGAGCAGGCGGAGCGTCTGAAGGGCGAGCCTGGCGTTCTTCACGCTCGGCACCTCGGGGGGGCAGACCAGAAGGATGTCGTCGGACTCCTCCAGCAGGGCGAGGACGACGTCGGTCAGCTGTGGTGAGGTGTCCACGACCACGTAGTGGCAGAAGGCGCGGAGCGTGTTGACGATCCGGACGAGGTCGGCGGCCCCGACCTGATCGGCGAACGCCGGCTCGACGGGGGCGGGCAGCACGAGGAGGCCGCTCGGATCGTGCCGGAGGAGCAGGTCCCGCAGCATGTCGGGGTCGAGGCGGCGGATCACCGCCATGACGTCGACGATCGTGCGCTCGGGGGACACGTTCAGCATGATCGCGGCGTCACCGAACTGGAGGTCGGCGTCGACCAGGGCGGCGGACCCTCCGGTCGCCTGGGCCAGCAGCACCCCGACGTTCGATGCCACCACCGACTTGCCCGCCCCGCCCTTGGTCGAGACGACGGTGATGAGCCGGCCGAGGCCGTCACGCTGTGCTCCGGTGGAGGCGAGCGGGGTCCCGCCCAGGGAGTCGGCGACTCGAGCGATCGCCTCCAACAGCTCGTTGGCGTCGGCAAGAGCTGAAAGGACATCGCCGATGTGGGCGCGCAAGGCCAGCTGGAGGACGTCGGTGGAGAGGTCCTCGGCGATCAGGACGGTGCCGGCCAGCGGGTAGGCGTGAGCGAGACGCTGGACTTCCTTGAGACCCGCGTCGTCGGCGTAGGAGGGACCGAACACGAGGATCCACGGAGTGTTGAGGTCGATCTCTTGCTGCACCGCGTCGATGGACGGGAAGGCGTCCACATCGAGGGCGTCCCTCAGCAGCCGCAGTATGCGGCCGCGTGCTCGGTTGGTCGGCTCCACCACCGCCACCGGGAAGCGGGCGTCACCGCTGGGGTCGGGAGCTGCGCTCACAGGTAGGGGTCCGGGGGGCCCTGGAAGAGGTTGGCCGCGGTCAGCGGGGGCGCCACCGTCGTGCGGTTGTCGGGCGGGACCAGCGTCAGGTAGAGACTCCCGCCGCCCGCCGTCGAGGCCGCCAGGGCGATCTTCTGGGCGGCCGGGAGGGGGACGGCGAACGTCACCAGGTTGCTCTTGTCGTCGGGCGGGCTCGTCGGTGGCGGGTCGCCGGAGGGCGCGACGGCCTGGCCCCCGACGGCGATCACGTCGACGTTCTGGAAGAGCGTCTTGGTGCTGTCGGCGGTGACGACCATGATGTTCACCCGGTCACCGGGGCGAACCAGGTTCGCCACTCCACGGACCGGCTCGACCTGAACCGAGATGGCGACCTGACCGTCGGGGATCTGCTGGGCGAAGGCCGACCCGCCCCTCGTGGCCGAGAAGTACTCCTGGGCAAGGATCTGTCCGGCGAGGAGGTTCGTCGAGGCGGTCTTTCCGCGGATGGCTTCGAGGTCCGTGACCGCGTTGGTGGGACGGAACTTCGATGGAACGGTGTCGGCGCCGATCCGTCCCTCGGCCATGGCCCGGTCGGCCGGCGTCCCCTGCCGTATCTCGCTCTTGACCACGAACACGCGGGCCAGGCGGGCGCCCTCGAAGGCGGCTCGCTCCACCCTGCCCAAGTAGCCCCAGACCGCCAGCGCGGCCACACCTCCCACCAACAGCGCCGCCACCACGATGGGCGCCCGTCGGTTTCCCACGCCAGCCCCTCCGGAGAACTCGCTTGACTCGGACGAGACTCCCGATATACCCGAACAAGATAAACTGTACACCAGGACCGAGGAGGAGGCATGCCCGAAGGCCGCGGAGACGTACGCCGGCGGTCACACGAGCGGGGAAGCGCGATCGTCGAGCTCGCTCTGGTCCTGCCGCTTCTCGCCTTGCTGGTGCTAGGCACGGTCGACCTCGGCCGGGTGTTTCGCCTCCAGAGCCGCCTGACCAACTCGGCCCGGGAAGGCGGCGTGTTCGCCCAGTTCCGCCCGGGAAGCGTGGACGCCGGCTGCGACGGCGGGCAGAGCATCGTCGACCGGGTGCTCGACGAGGACGCCGGGCTGGCGACGCTCCCCGGGTTCGACATCGAGGTCCTCGAGAAGGACGCGGCGACCGGCGGCGTCACCCCTTATGGGGGCTGCGCGACGTCGTCGGCCAGCCCGGCTCCGGGCGACGTGATCGTCGTCCGAGTGCGGGCCAGCTTCTCCCCGCTGACCCCTTTGCTCTCGGCGCTGATCGGGTCGACCGTCACCCTGACCGGGCGGCAGGAAGTAGTGGTGCAGGGATGAGATCACCGGTGGCGGGAGAACGCGGCGCGACGCTCGTCGAGGCGGCGCTGGTGATGCCGCTGCTGTTCCTCCTCGTCTTCGGCCTGATCGACCTGGGCCTGTGGGTCTTCGACTCCACGCAGGCGACGGCCGCCGCCCGCGACGGTGCACGGGTCGCCATCCTCGACTACCGGGCCGCCGATGTGCCGGGTAGCGCAGACCGGGCCAGCGTGCAGACAGCGGCGAGCCGGCACATCGACGTCTCCGGCCCGGCGGTCGCCGTCCGTTGCCTGCGGGGCGACGCCTCGCTGGCCTGCGACCAGGCGCTGCCCGGCGAGGACCGGATCGAAGTGACCGTCTCCTGGGAACGGGAGACCTTGACGTTCGTCGGGGACCTGTTCGGTGCGTCCGCTCGTCAGGTCTCTGCGACATCGGCGATGGGCATCACCGGCCGCGCCGTGGCGGAGCGCTGATCGGCGTGAACTCACGGAGCAGGAACGAGTCGGGCGTGGTCATGGTCCTCGTCGCCCTCCTCGTCGTCGCCATGCTCGCCATCGCCGCCATCGTGATCGACGGCGGGCAGGCCTTCGCCGATCGCCGACGCATGCAGAACGCCGCCGACGCCGCCGCCTTTGCGGGGGCTCGAGTGCTGCACCAAGTGCGGTTCGCATCGAGCACGACCGACCTCGCCGCCGCCGTCCGTGCGGTGGCCGCCGACAACGATGCCGATCCCGGCCTCGTCACCTGCCAGGTCATCGACGGGGCCGGCTCGGGCGTGGCGCCGTGCTCGCCGAACAGTGCCTGGGCCTCGCGCCGCGATGCGGCCGGCGTGCGGGTCACCACCGAGGTGTCGCGGAGCACGGTGTTCGGTCGGGTGGCCGGAGTCTCGGAGATGAGCGCGTCCGCCTCGGCTGCCGCGGTGCTCGACAACCTCGTCGCCGCCCGGTCTCCGTGGATGGTCTGCGGCAACCCGCGCCTTCCGGGGGGCTTCGACCTCATCGACCCCACCACCCGCGCCCTGCGCGGCGATGCCGTCCTCCGGAAGCTCTACGGAGAGCGGGGCAGCGCCCTACCCGATGCCCGCGGCATCCCGATCGGCGGCAGGACGGCGGCGACGTGCGGTCTCAGCCCGAGCTGGAACGGGATCGTGGATCCCGCCAGCCAGCCGGTCCGACTCGGCCAGTTCGCCCTCGCCGATCGAGGCAAACAGGTCGGGCGGTACCAATACGACGACATCCTGGCCGGAGTCGGAGGATGTCCTGAGAACTTCGCCGATGGCGAGGTGACCCGATGTCTGGCCCTCGTCCCGGTCTTCGACGAGGTCGACGCGGACGCCCACACCGCCCACATCGCGGCGTGGGCGGTGTGGCGCATCCGCTACGACCAGCAGGGGGCTGTGAAGTACTGGGGACAGTTCGTGTCGGCGGGGCTGGCGCGCGCCGGCCCCACGAGCCGTGAGCCCTTGTTCGGCGGGTCGACTCTCGTCGTGAGACTCACTGAATGACAACGGCGCCGAAACCGGGGAGGAAGACATGAGCACCGTGACCAACGGTTCCGACCAACCGCGTACCGCGGTGGTCTGCGACGACGATCCGGTCGTGCGCCGGATCGTCAGCGCCGTCCTACAGCGGTCCGGCTACTCGCGGGTCGAGCAGACGGAGTTTGCGTCCGAAGCGGTCGACCTGGCCCAGTCCCTCCAGCCGGACGTCATCGTGCTCGACCTCACCCTCGAGGGGGAGTCCGGTTTGGAGGTCATCCCGGAGCTGCGCGCCATCGCGCCCGACAGTCGCATCGTCGTGTACTCGGGCACCGAGGCGATGAAGGTCCCGGCCCGCCGTGCGGGCGCCCACGCCGTTCTCAGCAAGGTCAGCATGGCCAGCGTCAGCGACCTCGAGCGGGCGGTGACCGAGGGGGCGCCATCCTGATGGCCAGGGGGCCCGCCAGCGGTCGAGCCGGTCAGTCGTCGCCGAACTCGAACATCTCGCTCAGCCAGCGCTTCTTCCGCGGGGACCGGGGGCGGCCGTACTCCCGGTCGTAGTGGCGCTCACGGTCGTCGTCGCGCTCGCGGAAGCGGTCGTACTCGCCCTGCCACTCGTCGTCGTCCCGCCGGAGCAGCTTGTCGAGCTCCCCGCGGTCGAGCCACACCCCGCGGCAGTTGGGGCAGTAGTCGATCTCCACGCCCTGCCGCTCGGTCATCATGAGGGTTGCACCGTCCACCGGGCACTGCATGGCCCGGACTGTAACGCGGCGGTCGCTCACGTGGACCGTCGCGGGCGATGACGACCACAATGCTTGCCCTTCCCTTCGAGCCGCCGGTGGACCCTCGGGACGACCGGCTGCTCGCTCCGACCCGGTGGACGGCCCGGGCGGTGATCCCGGTGCTGCTCGCCGCCTTCGTGATCCTCTACGGGTTCCCCGGCGACACCATGCGGCTCTGGAGCTGGATGATCTGCCCGGAGATGAACGCCCTCCTGATGGGCGGGGGCTACCTGGCCGGCGCCTACTTCTTCACGAGGGTCGCCCGGGCCAGGGAGTGGCATCGCGTCGGCGTCGGGTTCGTCGCCGTCACCGTGTTCTCGACGCTGCTGATGATCGCAACCGTCCTCCACTGGAGCGGGTTCAACCACGACCATGTGTCGTTCTGGGCGTGGCTCGGGTTGTACGGGTCGACGCCGGTGCTGCTCCCGGTGCTGTGGCGCAAGAACCAGCGCACCGATCCGGGCCGCCCCTCGTCGCCCGACGCACGGATCCCGCGGCCCGTCCGGGTCGCCGCCGGCATCGGCGGCGGCCTCCAGCTGGCGTTCGCCCTGGCCATCTTCGTGTGGCCTCACCTGATCGAGGGCGTGTGGCCGTGGGAGATGGAGCCGGCCACCACCCGGGCGCTCAGCGCCTTCACCGCCTTCCCCGCGGTCACCTGGCTGTGGTTCCTGTTCGACGAGCGCTGGAGCAGCTTCCGCATCACCCAACAGGTGGCGACCATCGGGCTGGCGCTCATCGGGTTGGGGGCGATCCGGGCCCGTGGCGAGTTCACCACCGACGGTTGGGCGACGCCGCTCTACGCCGTCGCCCTCGTGGTCGCCCTCGTCCTCAACATCACCCTGTACGTGGCCATGGAGCGGCGGGCCCGAGCCGCCTGACGCCCCGAGCAACCTCCGGTTGCGAGGCGGAGGCTCCCGGCGGCCGCCCGTGCCGCCGCAGGCGGCCCCCCGGCTGCCGGCGGAAAGGAACGGCGGAGGGCGATCCGGCTCCGCCGGTCGCCCGGAGCGCGATCAACTCGCCGAGCAACCTCCGGTTGCGAGGCGAAGGTCACCGGTGCTCGGGGTTCGGGAAGTCCCAGCGGCAGCCGGCGTCCCACTCCGAACGCTGGTTGCCGTGGGCGGGGATGCCGCCGGCGTCTTTGATCATGCGGGCGAGGTGGAGGAGGTTCCAGGTCATGAACGTGGTGTTCCGGTTGGTGAAGTCGTTGTCGGGGCCGCCCGAGCCGGGGTCGAGGTAGGAGGGCCCGGGGCCGGCCTCGCCGATCCAGCCGGCGTCGGCCTGCGGCGGGACCACGAAGCCCAGGTGCTGGAGGGCGTAGAGGACGCTCATCGAGCAGTGCTTGACGCCGTCCTCGTTCCCCGTCACCAGGCAGCCGCCGACCCGGCCGTAGTAGGCGTACTGGCCAGCGGGGTTCAGGAGGCTCGAGTTCCCGTAGAGCCGCTCGATGACCCGGGTGCAGACCGAGGACTTCTCCCCCAGCCAGATCGGCGTGCACAGGACGAGGATGTCCGACGCCATCACCTGCTCGAACAGGACGGGCCACGCGTCCGTCGTCCAGCCGTGCTCGGTCATGTCCGGCCACACGCCGGTGGCGAGGTCCAGGTCGACCGCCCGCACCAGGTCGACGGTGACGCCGTTCCTCCGCATGATCTCGACGGAGATGGCGGCCAGGCCCTCGGTGTGGGAGAGCTCCGGGGAGCGTTTGAGCGTGCAGCTGATGAACAGCGCACGCAGGTCGGAGAAGTCCCACCGGCTCTGCTGGCCTAGCGCCGCCTGCTTCTCGGTCAGCGCCACGTTGGTTGCTCCTCTCGGCTTCAGTCGGCTCGCCAGCGGCGGTACAGCGCCACCAGCTCGTCTTGGACCTCGGGGGCGAGCTCCTCGGGCTCGATGCGACCCAGGATTTCGAGGGTCTTGCGCATCTGGGCGAGGTACTCGCGGCAGTGGGGGCAGCCGGCGAGGTGGGCCTCGAACCGCGCCCGCTCCCGGGCGGCCATGGTGCCCTCGAGGTAGTCGGTGACGACCTCGACGACCTGCCTGCAGACCATGGCGCGGCGACGGCGGAGGAGCACGGCTCAGCCCTTCCCCAGCTCGTCGTCGAGCATGCGGCGGACCCGCGACCGTCCCCGGTGCAGGAGGACCCGCTGGTTGCCGTCGCTGATGCCGAGCAGCTCGCAGACCTCGGCGGCGTCGATGCCCTCGATGTCACGAAGGGTCACGACCTGCCGCTGCTGCCAGGGCAGCTCGGCGATGCGGGCGCGGACCCGTTCGGCCAGGGCGCCGGCGGCGAGCCGGTCGTCGACGTCCTCGGGCCACGGCGTCGGCGGGTCGACCCAGGCGCCGTCCGAGCCGAACCGGGCCGGGTCCACCGCCGGCACCCAGTCGGGCCGGCCCGGCGCCCGCCGCACCTCGCGGGAGCCGGCGCTGCGCGCCCGGTTCAGCAGGATGTGGAACAACCACGTCCGCAACGACGAGCGTCCCTCGAAGCGCCCGACGCCCCGCACCACACCGAGCCACGTCTCCTGGACGACCTCCTCGGCGACGGCGCGGCTCGGGACCATCGTCTCAGCCATTCGCAGCAGCGACGTGTGGTAGCGGCGAACGAGCGTCTCGAACGCCTTCTCGTCTCCCGCCCGCAGACGCTCCACCAACGCGGTGTCGTCGTCCACTTACCCGAGCGTAGTTGACCCCTGCGGAGGGCGGAGAGGCGTCCACTGAGATGCAGTCGGCCGCCCGGGCCGCACCGTTACAGCTCGGCCAGAACCTTGGCCGCGTGACCGTCGGCGCGGACGTTGTACCAGGCCTTGGCCACCTTGCCGTCCTCGTCGACGAGGAAGGTCGAGCGGATGACGCCGACCGTCTTGCGGCCGTACATCGTCTTCTCGCCCCAGGCGCCGTAGCGCTCGGTCACCGAGTGGTCGGCGTCGGTGAGCAGCGGGAACCGCAGGCCGTACTTCTCCCGGAACCGAGTGTGGCGGCTCGCGTCGTCGCGGGAGATCCCGACGACGGCCACGTCGGCGGTGGCGAAGGTGGCCAGGTTGTCGTTGAACTGGCAGGCCTCTTTGGTGCAGCCGGGCGTGTCGTCGGCCGAGTAGAAGTAGATGATCGCCCGCCGGCCGGCGAAGTCGGCGAGGGACACTGTGCGCCCGTCCTGGTCGGGCAGGCTGAACGGCGGGGCGGGATCCCCCGGCTCGAGTCGCGGCACGGCGTCAGCTTGCCACGGTCTCGGCGACGACCATGTCGACGATGTCGTCGAGCTCCTCCCGGCGGGCGAAGGCGCGCCGCTGCCGGGCGGCTCCTGTCCCGTCCCGGAGGACCGCTTCCACCAGCCCCTGCACGTGCTCCCAGTCGCCGGCGTCCTCGAGGACCGGGCGCAGGCGCACGAGGAGATCGCGCACGACCTCGGGCGCGGGCAGCGACCGCCCCTCCACCAGGTCGATGAGCTCCCCGTCCGTCCCGTACCGGGCGGCGCGCCACACCGCCGGTCGCAGCATCTCCGGGCGGACGTTGACGATGGGCCGAGCGGCCACCTCCTCGTCGCGCGCGGTGCGGGCGAGGGCCCGGAAGAGCCCGGCGACCATGACCGCCTCGTCGACCCGCAGGCACGCGTCGGTCACGCGGAACTCCAACGTGTCGAAGCGCGCCGACGGCCGGATGTCCCAGTAGATCCGGGCGGGGTCGTCGATCGCCCCCGTCTTCAGCATGAGCTCGACCAGCTCGTCGTACTCCCCCCGCGAGGCGAAGACGTCGGGCGTGCCCGCCAACGGCCACCGGCGCCAGATCTCGGTGCGGAAGCTGGCATAGCCGGTGTCCTCGCCCAGCCAGAAAGGTGAGTTCACGGCGAGCGCGAGCACGGTGGGCAGCCAGGCCCGCACCCGGTTCATGACCCGCACGGCCATCTCGGCGTCGGCGATGCCGACGTGGACGTGGCACCCGCACACGAGCTGCTCGCGCGTCACCAGCTGGTAGTCCCGCTCGAGCCGGAGGTAGGCGGGCTTGGGTGTGACTCGGCTGTCGTCACCCGGCGCGAAGGGGTGGGTGCCGGCCGAGGCGATGCGGCAGCCGGCTCGTTCGGCCGCGTCGGCGAGCGTCTTCCGCAGGGCGAGGACCTGGTCGCGCAGCTCCGAGAGCGTCCGGCAGACGGCGGTGCCGGCCTCTACCTGCACCAGCTGGAGCTCGTGATCGACCTTGGCCTCCCCGTCGGCCCGGGCGTCGGCGAGCACGTCGTCGGCCCGGGGGACGAGCCGTCGGGTATCCGGATCGACGAGGAGGAACTCCTCCTCGACGCCGAGGGTGAAGTCGTCGCCCGACGGCACCACAGCATCATTCCCCGCCCTCGGTGGGAGGAACCGGCCCGGCGACGTAGGGTGCGTCCGGTGAGACGTTGGCTCGCGGCGCTGGTCGGGGCGGTGGCGCTGGTCGCCTCCGGCTGCGGTGACGACGACCCGCCGGTGGTCCTCGAGGGCAGGACCAACGAGCACGGGACGGAGACGGCCGGCGACGCCCTCGAGGTGGGGGCCTACGACGCCTACTTCGAGCCGACGTACATCAAGGCGTCGGCGGGCCGGCAGTTCGCCATCGAGCTCCGCAACGAGGGGGGCGCGCGCCACACGTTCACCAGTCCCGGCCTGGGCGTCGACCTCGAGCTGGAGGCCGGGAGCCGCAGGACGCTGACGGTCAAGGCTCCGTCGTCGGGGCACGCCCTCTTCTTCTGCCGGTTCCACCAGCTCCACGGGATGCAGGGCGCCGTCTTCGTCGGCTGACCTGGCGGCCGGCGGGCAGGCGGCGGCCCGCCCGTCCACCAATTAGGTTGAGGGCCGTGCCCCGCATCGAGATCGAGCTCACCAGCTCGCGCCCGGACGGCACCTGGACGTGGCGTGCGGCCGGCGCCCGCCAGCCCAAGGGCACCCTCGACGCGTCGTTGCTCTTCCCCGGGGCCAAGGTGGGCGACGTGGTGCGGGCCGACTGCGAGATCGACCTCGACGGCACACGGGTCACCGCCCTCTTCCCGCCGCGCGCCAAGCGCCCCGAGGCCGACCGCCTGGCGATCCTCGGCTCGGGGCGTCCCGACCTCCCCGTGACCCAGGACGGGGGGCCGCCGGTCGAGCGTGAGCGTGGGCGTCGTGAGGGCGCCCGTCGCCCGGCCGGCGAGCGGCGCGACCGCCCCGAGCGCGACCGACCGGAGCGCGACCGCAAGGGACGCCGCCCCCGGCCCGAAGGACCCCGCGACCGCGCCGCCCCGGATCACCCCCCGGAACGACCCCCTCGCGAGCGGGGCCAGCGCGAGAGGGCACCGAGAGACCGCGCCGACCAGACCCGCCGCCCGCGTGGCGACGCGCCGGCGCCGGCGCCGGCGGCGCGGCCCCGGCCCAAGCGGCTCCAGCCGGGGCGCAAGCACCGGGAGGCGGTCCTCGAGTCGCTGCCCCCCGAGCAGCGCCCGGTCGCCGAGCAGGTGCTGCGCGGCGGCATCCCGTCGGTGCGCCAGGCGGTCGAGGAGCAGAACGCCCGGGCGCGCGAGGAGGGCAAGCCCGAGGTCCGGGCCGACGCCCTGGTGGCCCTGGCCGAGACGCTGCTGCCCCGCCTGCGGGCGGCCGAGTGGCGGGACCGGGCCGAGGCGGCGGCGGGCGATGCCGACCACATCAGCCTGCGCGACCTGCGGGCGGTGGTGGCAGGCTCCGACGCGGCGGGCCGGGACGAGGAGTCCCGTGCTCTCGCCGCCAGCCTGCGGGAGGCCCTCGACCGCCGCCTGGGTGCCGAGCAGGAGGCATGGTTGGGCGAGATCCGCCAGTGCCTCGGCGACGGGCGGGTCGTGCGAGCCCTCCGGGTCAGCGGCCGCCCTCCCGACGCCGGCGTGCGCTTCCCGGCCGACCTGGGCGACGAGCTCAGCCGGGCCGCGGGGGAGGCGATGACCCCCGAGACGACGGCCGAGCGCTGGGTGGCGCTCCTCGATGCGGTGGTCTCCTCCCCGGTCCGCCGTACGGTGGCGCCGCAGGGCCTGCCGGCCGACCGTGGCGAGGACCTCGAGCGGGCGCTGCGGCTGGCCGCCCCCCGCGTGCCGGCGATCGGGGCGCTGCTCGGAGGCCCCCGCCCGCCCGGCCCCCGACGCCCGCGCCCGCCCCGGCCCGACTCGACCCGGCCGCCCGGGCCGTCCGGCCCGAGCCGCCCCGCCCCGTCAGGCGATGACGGGGACGATCCCGTGCTCGTGAAGGAACTCGGCTAGGCCGTCGGCCAGCCGTCGGTGAGCCACCTCGTCGAGGGGTACCCACTCGGCCTCGACCGCGTCGTCGCCCGGCCGCGGCTCCCGCGGCTCGAGGACGGTGACGGCGAAGTCCAGGATGACGTAGTGGTGGTCGGGGCCCATGCGCTCCACCCAGCCGACCAGCTCGTCGCAGACCCCTTCGAGCCCCGTCTCCTCGGCCAGCTCCCGCAGGACCGCCTCGGCCAGCGTCTCCCCCGCCTCGACCCGACCACCGGGGATCGACCACACCCCGGCGGCCGGCCCGCGGCCCCGGCGGATGAGCAGCAGCCTCTCCTCGGAGACGGCGATGGCGCCGACGCACACCTCCGGCCTCATGAGCTGTCGGTACCCGGGACCTCGCCTCCCTCAGCCAGGGAGTGGTGCATCACCAGCTTGCGGGCAGTGAACCCCGCCTCCTCGAAGAAGTTCTTGGTGAGACGGTGGCCGGGGAGGGCCATGGCGTCCATCCCGAAGCATCCCCGCTCGGTGCACCACGCCACCAGGTCGTCGATCATGGCCTCCCCCACCCCGACCCCGCGCGCCTCCTCCTCGACGAAGATGTCGTCGACGACGCCCAACCGCGAACCGTTCCCGAGGTGCTCGATGTGGGCGACGGCGTACCCGACGACCACCCCGTCCACGGTGCCGGCCACCAGGCGACCGTCGGGGTCGTCGAGGACCGCCTCGAGCCCCGCCTCGATGGGTTCGGTGCGGGCCTCCCTGACCCGCCACACCTCGCCGCCGCGCATGGGCGCCAGCTCGGCGATGGCGGCGCGCGCCAGCTCGGCCAGCCGGGGCACGTCGGCCGCGGTCGCCGACCGGACCGCCTCCATCAGGGCGCGGACCTCACCTCGGCCCGGCAGCCCTCACAACGCCGCCCTGAGCTGGGCCACCCTGTGGAGGATCGTCTTGCGGGCGCGCCCGGCCAGCTCGTAGTCCCGCACCGCCTCGAGCTCCTCGGCGGACAGGCCGGGAAGCCGCTGGACCACCTGGGACGCGGAGAGGGTGTCGTAGCCGGGGATCGAGAGCGTGGCGGGGTCGAGCGGCGGCGCTTCCGGATCGGCGGCCGCGGTGGACGCGGCGGGAGCATCGTCGGGCGCCGCGCCCTCGCCCTGCCCGCCGCCGGTGTCGTCGGCGGGCACGGGTGGGGTGGTCACGGGCGGCACGAGCCCGGCGCTGCGGGCCAGCGCCTCGGCCTGGTCGGTCAGCCGGCGCACGGCCTGGTCGGCCTGGCGGGTCCCCTCCTTGACGGCCAGGCGCCCGACCATGCCGGCGGCGACGAAGCGGGCCTCGAGCTGTCGCCGGCCCCGGTCGGCCAGCTCGGGGAGGAGGTCTCGGGCGGCGAGGGCCAGCCCGACCGGCCCGTACACCGCCAGGTCGAGCAGCCGGTCGAGCCCCGTCCGGCGTTCGGCCCCGGGCGGCGGCGCGGCGCCCTCAGACGCAGTCACGGCAGAACATCCGGCTTTCGTCGGCCAGCTGGCTGGGGTGCTTCACGAGGAAGCACGACTGGCAGGTGAACTCGCCCGGGCGCTTGGCGAGGGCCCGGGTGGTCCCGTCGACCCGCTCCTCGGGGTCGGGCGCCTCTTCCTCCTCGTCGTCGTCTTCGGGGACGACCAGGCGGTCCTTGAGGATGACGTCGAGACCCGCCTCCACGTCGTCGGGGTCGACCTCGTCGTCCTCGTCCTCGTCTTCGTCCTCGTCGTCGACGGTGGCGACGGCCTTGTCGTCCTCCTCCTCCTCCTCCTCCTCCTCGTCGACGACCACGGTGTCCTCGTCGAGGGTGTCGTCGAGGGTGTCGACCAGCTCGGCGTCGTCCTCGAGCACGTCCTCGTCGTCGAGGTCCTCGACCTCGTCGTCGAGCTCGTCGGGCTCCTCGAGCTCGTCGAGGGTGGCGTCCTCTTCGTCGGCCATGCGCTGCGTCCTTCGCGCCGGGGCGTCCGGGGCCGGGAGCATAGACGACCTCGGGCCCCTAGCTGAGGGGCCGCCGAGCCGAGATCCAGGGGACCGTTGGTGCCGTTCGGTGGCCTGCCCCCGGCGGCCGCGTCCGGCCGGCGAGGGAGGTTATTGGAACGTTCTCTACTTGGTCCCCCGAATCCCGTGCTGCCCTTCGACCGCCCCCTCGGCGCCGCCGCCCGGGGCCGGCGCCGAGGCCCACGACCAGGGGTCTGGGCGTCTCGGACCCGGTGAGCATGCTCAGTCGGCCCACCCCTGTCAAGCCGTCGGAGCGTCTCCAACAACCCCTCTGACCAGCCACTTCGCGAGTTCCCGCTGGTCAGGGGACTCGAAAAATCGAACCTCAAGCTTTCGTTGAGGGTTGTGGCCGGCGCGCTACTTCGCGGCCAGCCGCCGGGCCTCGGCGCGGCGCTCGCCGGCGAGGCGCTCGAGCCCGGTGGGGCGATGGTCGACGAAGCTCATCATCGCCGCGACCAGTCGGTGGCCGGCCTGCTCGGCGATCAGGTTGTGCATCTGCTGGGCCACCTGGCGGTAGGACGGGTGCCCCGCCGGCCCCGACCGCAGCTCGACGAGGTGCATGGCCTCCCTGGCGTTCATCTCGATCGAGTAGCGGATGCGGTAGGCCAGGGCCACGGCATAGGGGGCGTGGGTGGGGAAGTCGGGGGCGAGGGCGTCGTGGAGCGCGGCCGAGCGCTCCATGGCCTCCTCGAAGCGGGCGGCGCCGCCGGCGTCGACCACGTCGGGGGGCAGCACGTAGCCGTGCGACGTCCCCAGCGGCTGCCACTGGATGGTCAGCATCCGGTGGCGCTGCAGGTCGCGGAACGCCCCGTAGTCGGTGAGGACGTCGAAGCGATAGGTCAGTCGCTCCAGGGCCCGGCCCGGCTTGTGCCGGCGGTTGGTGCGCTCCCCCACGTACGCCCGCACCACCGCCTCCCGCTCGGCCGAAGAGAGGACCCGTACCCGCGCCAGGACCTGGTCGTCGGGGAGGTCCACGTAGGGATAGAGCATGGCCGCCAGCAGCTTGTCCTCGGCGTCGGGGTCGAAGTCGACGAGGGTGACGGCGGGCCGGGGCTCGGCGGCGGTTCCCGCGAACAGGGTGGCGGCCACCCGGGCGGTGGCCTCCGACGTCTCCTGGAGGTAGCGGGACCAGGCCCCGCCCCGGTCGGGCCGGTCCACCCGGGAGAGGAACGACGGGATGACCTTGCGCAGCTCGGTGAGCATGAGCTCGGCGTAGGACCGGGCCTCGGGCAGTGCCGACGCCCGCATGCGCAGGAGCAGGGCCTCGTACCCCTGCCCGGTGCCGTAGACCCCGACGTTGGACAGCGACGCCGCCGGGAGCAGACCCCGCAGGCTGTCGAACGCCTTGGCCCGGATCGACTGGCGGTAGACGAAGTCGGAGTCGGCCGGGTCTTTGGGGTGGAGGCGCCGGAAGTACTCCTGGCACACCGGCACGAGCTCGGCGTAGGCGTCGAAGAGGCGGTCGAGGTCGGCGACGTAGCGGGTGCCCAGGGGGGAGGCGAGGACGTCGGGAGGGCGGTGGTAGCGGTACCGCCCGCCCAGGCGGGTGTCGTAGGCCACGTAGCGGGTCGATTGCTCCAGGTAGGCCATGAGCCGGCCCCACTCGAGGACCTTGGTGAGGAGGTTGGAGGCCTGCTCGCAGGCGAGGTGCACGCCGCCCAGCTGGGCCACCGAGTCGTCGCCGTACTCGTAGAACACCCGGTCGTAGAGCTCCTCGGCCCGCCGCACGCCGACGGTGGCGTCGACCCCGGCGTCGCCGGCGGTGTCGAGCTCGCCCACGAACTCGTCGAGGAACAGGCGGCGCAGGCTCTTGGGCGACCGCGAGTACCGGGCGAACAGGGCGCCCTTCACCACCTCGGGCAGGTTGACAAGGGCGAACACCGGGCCGTCGAGGTTGGTGAAGTACCGCCGGAGGACGTCGGCCTCCTCGGCCGTCCACTCCTCGGCGACGTAGGGATGCATGGAGTCGGAAGACTAGGGGGCGGGGTCGAAGGCGGCGCGGATCTCGCCGAGGGCCTCGGGCCGCAGCCAGAGGTCGACGACGGTCATGGCCATGGCCTTGGCCCCGTCCAGGGCGGCCCGGTCGCCTTGGGCCGAGGAGGCGCAGGCGGCGAACTCCTCCGAGTGCAGCGACACCTCGGGCGGCGAGGCGGCGAGCATGGGGTGGATGGAGGGGACGAGGTAACTGACGTTCCCCATGTCGGTGCTGGCGGTGACCCGTCGATCGGCCGCCGGCTCCTCGAGCGGCCGGCCGAGGGCGGCGCTGTTGGCCCGGTAGAGCTCGATCAGGGGCCGGTTGGTGCGCAGGTCGGAGTACTCGGGCGCCACCGGCTCCCAGGTCATCCGGCACCCCGCCGCCGCCGCCCCCGCCTCGAGGCAGGCCAGCACCCGCTGCTTGAGCGGTTGGAGCGTCGCCAAGGTGTCCGAGCGGACGTACCACTCGGCGACGGTGTGGTCGGGGACGATGTTGGGCTTGTCCCCGCCCTCGACGAAGACGCCGTGCACCCGCTCGGTCGGGCGGATGTGCTGGCGTAGGGCGGCCACCGCGTTGTAGCCGAGCACGGCGGCGTCCAGGGCGTTGCGGCCGTGCTCCGGGTCGGCGGCGGCGTGGGCGCCCCGCCCGTGGTACTCGACCCGCAGGCTGGCCACCGCGATGGCGCTCGGCTCGGTGAGGTCGAGCCCCGCGGGGTGGACCATCATCGCCGCGTCCACGCCCTCGAAGGCGCCGTGGTCGGCCATGATCGCCTTCCCGCCGCCCCCCTCCTCGGCCGGCGTGCCCAGCACGACCAGCCGCCCGCCGGCCTCGTCGGCGAGGGCGGCGGCGGCCAGGCCGGCGCCCAGCCCGGCGGCGGCGATCAGGTTGTGGCCGCAGCCATGGCCGATGCCGGGGAGGGCGTCGTACTCGCACAGCACGGCGACGGCGGGATCGCCGCCGTCCGCCCCCGCCCTCGCCGCCACCGCCGTCTCCAGCCCGTAGGCGCCCCGCTCGACCTCCAGGCCGGCGGCGGCCAGGGCGTCGGCGAGCAGCCCGGCGGCGTGGCGTTCCTCGAACAGCAGCTCGGGCCGGTCGTGGATGCGGTGGGAGACGTCGAGCAGCAGCTCGGCGCGCGCCTCGACCTCCTCGACCACCCGCCGCTTGGCCGTCTCCAGGTCCAGCTCGGGCCGGGTCACCGGCCCGAGGTTAGAGCGGGCGGCTACCGCCGGTGGCCGCTCCCCTCGCCCCAGGCGACCTCGTCGGCTGCCGGCCGAAAAGAACGGCGGAGGGTGGTTCGGCTTCGCCGGTCGCCCGGAGCACCTCAGAACCCGCCGAGCAACCTCTGGTTGCGAGCAGAACCGCTACTTCCCCTTGATCTTCTCGGAGATCTTGTCGACGAACTCCTTGACCTTGCCGGTCCCCTTGTCGACCTTGCCTTCCCGCTGCAGCTCCTCGTCATCGGTCAGGTCGCCGGCGGCCTCCTTGAAGCGACCCTTGGCCTCGTCCATCTCGCCAGCCATGGCGTTCTCCTCTCGTGTGTCCGTCCGGGGAAGGGTTCCCTCGCCGGGAGCGGCCAAAACGGGTCGTGGACTCTCCGTGGTCAGACGACCACTTGGACGGCGTCGGGCTCGACCCGGACGGCCACGCTCCTCGCCGTCCCGACGGCGACGCCGTCGAGGCGGACGGTCAGGGGTCGCTCCAGCTCCACCGTGACCGCCGGGGCCCGGCGCTCGGTGATCCCGGGATGGGGCAGGTGGGCGCCGTGGCGCAGGCGGGCCCGGACGGGGAGCAGCTGGCCCGGTCGCAGCCGGACGTCGTAGGTGTCGACCAGGCCGTCGTTGGGGTGGGCCCGCGGCCCCAGGTTCCACTCCCCGAGGAACTGGGCGTTCATGGCGACGAAGGCGCGCGTCCACAGGCGCGAGCGGGCCACGAGGTGGGCGACGAAGAGGCGCATCCGCCCGTCGAGGAGGACCTCGCCCAGGTCCACCGGGAAGGAGACACCTCCCTCCGTCCGGAGGCGCTCCTCACCCCGGGGGCCCTGGCGCCCACCACCGAGGGTGCGGCACAGGTCGCCGCCGAGCAGCCCGAGCGTGGGCAGTGGCCGCTTGTCCCGGCGGGCCCCCTCCACCGCCTCCCGGGCCTCGGCGTCGGAGCGGACCACGACGGCGTCGTCGGGCAGGGGCCCGGGCGCGCCGTAGGGCGAGCCCTTGGCGATGGGCACCTCAGGCCCCGACGACCGACGACGCCGCCACCACGCCCCGGAACAGCCGGTCGGCGGCGTCGCGGGCGGTCTTGGCGGTGGCCGGCTCACCGGCGACGGTGCCCATCTGGCGCAGCAGGTCGATCAGCACCTTGACGTTGCGCACGAAGTCGCCGCCCGAGAGCTCCTCCTCGGTGATGACGTCGGCCAGGTCCTCCCCCGCTGCCCACCCGTAGGCGGCGGCGAAGAATCCCGGGTCGAGGCTGCGGGTGAGCGGGAGCCCGGCCTCCTCCTCGGCCTGGTTCAGCTCGGCGGCCAGGCGGGAGAGGTCGGCCCACCGGCGACGGACCCGCGCGGACGGGAACCACGGCTCGGGCGCCGGGCCGGGCGAGCGCGACTGGTAGGTGAACGCCGACGCCAGGGCGGCCATCGAGGTGGGGTCGAGGTCGTCGAAGGCCCCCGTGCGCAGCGCCTCCTCCACCAGCAGGTCGCACTCGTGGTAGATGCGCACGAGGTCCTCCCCGGCGGGGGTGAGGTGCCACTCCTCCACGCACCCCCACGCCTCGAGGATGCGCAGGACCCGGTCGAACTGGCGGGCGAGGGACTCGGTGCGCCCGGCGATGCGCCGCTCGAGCCGGCGCAGGTCCTTCTCCAGGCGCTCGGCCCGCTCGGCCGCCCGCAGGTGGGCGCGGGCGTCGAGGCAGGCGGCCACCGGGTGGGCCTCCAGCTCGGCCGTCGCCTCGGCCAGCGCCCCCGCCCTCCCATCCTTGGGCGAATGGCGCCCGCCCTTGCGGTCCTCCGGTCGCAGCGGGAGGCGACCCAGGGCCTGGGCCACCTCTCGCTGGAAGGTGCGGTTGTGGGGCAGGTACGGGCTGGGCAGCTCCACCCGGCCGGCGACCCGCGGCGGCGCCGAGAAGTCGCGCACCGAGAGGGTCAGGTGGCGCCGGTCGGGGGCGAGGGCGGACACCCGCACGTCGCCGGCCCGCCGGCGGGTGGTCGAGAGGACGGCGACCGGGCCCGCCGACTTCCCGCCGGCGAGGACCACGACGTCGCCCGGCCGCAGCCGACCCAGCGCCTCGGCGATCTCCGCCCGCACCAGCCCGGGCGCCGGGCCCAGCTGCTCGAGGCGGCGGACCAGCCGGCGGTACTCCGCCACGTCGCCCCGCTCGCAGCTCGCCTCCCGCCGCGCCCTCTCGACCATCGCCCGGCTGCGCTCCAGCTGGGCCTCGAGACGCACCACGTCGCGGTCGGCCCGGTATTGGGCGAACGAGAGGTTGAGCAGGTGGTGGGCGGCATCGGGCGGGTAGCGGCGGACCAGGTTGGCGGCCATGTTGTAGGTGGGGCGGAACGACGAGGTGAGGGCGTACGTGCGGGTCGACGCCAGCCCCGCCACCTGGTCGAAGGGCACGAACGGCGACCACGGCACGACGGCGTAGCCCACCTCGTCGATCCCCCGCCGCCCCGCCCGCCCGGTGAGCTGGGTGTACTCGCCGGGAGTGAGGAACTCGTGGCGCTCGCCGGTGAACTTGGACAGCTTCTCGATCACCACCGAGCGGGCCGGCATGTTGATTCCGAGGGCCAGCGTCTCGGTGGCGAACACGACCTTCACCAGTCCGGCGGCGAAGCATGCCTCCACCGCCTCCTTGAAGGGCGGGACCATACCGGCGTGGTGGGCGGCCAGCCCCGCCTCGAGGCACGCCAGCCAGCGGCCGTACCCGAGAGCGGTGAGGTCGGCGTCGGAGAGGACGTCGGCGCGGGCCTCGGCGATCGCCCGGATGGCCTGCCGCTCCTCGGCGGTGGTGAGGCGCAGGCCGTCGTCGAGGCACTGGCGGGCGGCGTCGTCGCAGGCGTTGCGGCTGAAGATGAAGTAGATGCACGGGAGCATCGACTCCTCGGCCAGGCGCTCGACGATCTCCGGCCGCCGCGGGGTGTACAGCCGTCCGCGGGGCCCGCCCCGCTCCCGGGCTCCTCGCCCGTGGTCGGCCCGGGCGTCGAGGCGGGCGGCCTCGGGGTTGGGCTGGCCGTCGACGAAGGTGGGGAGCAGCAGCAGGCGCTCGGAGTGGCGGTCGCCGACCAGGTACAGGTTGTGCAGCTCCACCGGGCGATGCTCCTCGATGACCGCGTCGGTGGCGCCCCGCACCGTCTGCACCCAGTCGGCCAGCTCCTCGGCGTTGGACACCGTCGCCGACAGGCAGACGAGGACGACGTCGTGGGGCAGGTGGATGATCACCTCCTCCCACACCGGGCCCCGGTAGGCGTCCTGGAGGTAGTGGACCTCGTCGAGGACGACGTAGCGCAGGCCGTCGAGCGTGGGCGCCCCGGCGTAGATCATGTTGCGCAGCACCTCGGTGGTCATGACCACCACGGGGGCGTCGCCGGCGATGGCGTTGTCACCGGTGAGCAGGCCGACCCGCTCGGGTCCGTGCCGGCGCCCCAGGTCGCCGAACTTCTGGTTGGAGAGCGCCTTCAGCGGGGTGGTGTAGAACGCCTTGCCGTCCTCGTCGAGCGCCTTGGCCACCGCGTACTCGGCCACGACCGTCTTGCCCGACCCGGTGGGAGCGGCGACGACGACCGACCGGCCGGCGTCGAGGGCGTCCATGGCCCGCAGCTGGAAGGGGTCCAGCCGGAACCGGTAGGTGGCGGCGAACTCCTCTCGCCTCATCGCGCCCGCCGCCCTACCTCTTGAGCAGGCGCCCCACCAGGATGGCCCCTTCGTAGAACAGGTACATGGGGCCGGCCATGGCGAACAGCGAGTAGGGGTCGCCGCTGGGGGTGATGACGGCGGCGACCGCGACGATGATCACGATCGCCGGGCGCCGCCACCTGCGCAGCCGCTGGCTGGGCACCACCCCGGCCAGCTGCAGGAAGACGAGGAGGATCGGGAACTCGAAGGCGATCCCGAAGGCCACGATCATCAGGGTGATCAGGCTCAGGTACTTCGACGGCGTGAAGAACGTCTCGAGGTCGTTGCCGCCGACCCCGATCAGGAACCGCAGGGCGGGCTCGAAGGTGAGGAACGCCACGCCGACGCCGCAGAGGAAGAGGACGATCGAGGCGAGGATGAACGGGACGGCGTAGCGCTTCTCGTTCTTGTGCAGCCCCGGGGTGATGAACCGCCAGAGCTGCCACAGCACCACCGGGGAGGCCAGGAAGAAGCCCCCGTAGGCCGAGATCTTGAGCCGGGTGGCGAAGCCCTCGAGAGGGTCGGTGATCACCAGACGGGTCTTGCCGGTGACCTTCTCGTAGGGGGAGATCAGGAAGTCGAGGATGCGCTCGTAGAGCAGGAAGGCGACCAGGCCGCCCAGGGCCAGGGCGACGACGGAGATGATGAGCCGCCGGCGCAGCTCGGCGAGGTGCTCGACGAGCGACATGCGCCCGGCTTCGAGGTCGTCGACCTCCGTGTCCTCGGGCTTGATGGCGATGGGCCGTCCTAGCCGGACGGGCGGTCGACCGGCGGTTCGGAGGGGCGGTCCCCGTTCACCGCGGGCTCGGCCTCGATGGCGTTGCGGACCTCGGATTGGAACCCCTGCGACCACCGCCGCACCTCGGCCAGCGCCCGGCCCACCTGGCGCCCCGCTTCGGGCAGCCGCTTGGGGCCCAGGACGATCAGGGCGACGACGAGGATGGCGATGATCTCGGCCGGCCCGAGGTTCGAGGGCACGGCCGGATTCTACCGGGCGGCCACCTCGGCCTCAGCGCTTGCGGCGTGCCTTCTCGAGCGACTCCCCGAGCTCGGCCATGTCGCCGCCCATGCTCTTGAGCTCGGCGTTCACCTGGCTGCCGAGGGTCTCCACGTGGCGCTGCAGCGCCCGGGCGGCGGTGAGCACGTTGTGCAGGGCCTTGAAGATCACGAATATTCCGACGACGACGACCACTGCCAGCACCACCCAGAGCACCCGGACCATGGGACGAATCGTACCGGGGAACGGGTCGTAGAGTCCGCTGGCCGTGGAGCCCCTGCGCCGCCCCCCGATCGCCTTCGCCCACCGGGGCGCCCGGGCCCACGCCCCCGAGAACACCCTGGAGGCGTTCCGCCTGGCCCTGCGCCTGGGCGCCACCGGGCTGGAGAGCGACGTGCGGACGACGGCCGACGAGGTGCCGGTGCTGACCCACGAGGCCCGCGTGGGCCGGGGGCTGCGCCGCCGCCGGGTGGGCGAGGTGCCCCGTTCCGCCCTCCCGTCCTCGGTGCCCAGCCTCGAGGAGCTCTACGCCGAGTGCGGCACCGACTACGAGCTGTCCCTCGACGTCTACGACGCCGCCGCGGTGGAGGCGGTGGTCGCGGTGGCCCGGGCCGCCGGCGACGGCGCCGTCGGGCGGCTGTGGCTGTGCCACCCCGACTGGGAGCTGCTGGCCCGTTGGCGGGCGGCGTGGCCCGACGTGCACCTCGTGAACAGCACCCGCCGCGACGAACTCCGCCAGGGGCCGGAGCGGCGGGCGGCCCAGCTGTCGGAGGCCGGCATCGACGCGGTGAACCTCCACCACACCGACTGGACGGGCGGGCTGACGGCCCTCTTCCACCGCTTCGGTCGCCTCGCCTTCGCCTGGGGCGCCCAGCACGAGCGCGTCGTGCGGGCCCTGGCCCGCATGGGCATCGACGGCGTCTACGGCGACCACGTCGACCGCCTGGTCGACGGGATCAGAGAAGGCTGAGGGCGGTGACGGGCCAGACCCGCACGAAGGCGCGCCCGACGATCAATTCCTCGTCGATGGGGCCGAAGGAGCGGCTGTCCTTGGAGCCGTCGCGGTTGTCGCCCATCACGAAGACGCTCCCGGGGGGAACCGTCTGGGTCTCCAGCCGGAGGCCGCCCAGGGCGGGCTCACGGAGGTAGGGCTCCTCGAGCGGGCGGCCGTCGATGAGGATCCTGCCGTCGCCCGCCTCGATCGTCTCGCCCGGTAGGGCGATCACCCGCTTGATGAGGTCCTTGACGTCCGACCCTTCCTGGCCGTTCGGTGTGCGGAACACCACGATGTCGCCCCGGTTGACGTCGTGGAAGTCGTAGCTGAGCTTGTTGACGAGGACGCGGTCGTGGATCTTGAGGGTCGGCTCCATGGAGCCCGACGGGATGAAGAAGGCCTGGAGCAGGAACGTCTTGACGACGAAGGCGAGCAGGAGCGCTCCGGCCAGGATGACCACCCACTCCACCAGGCCCCGCAGCGCCGAAGGCCGCTTCTTCTCCGCGTCGACGGCCTCGGGCGCGTCAGGCGGATGGGGGAGGGTGTCGGCCACGGGGGGAGGCTAGTGCAGCGGTGCTCCTCCTCCGGATCGACCGGCCCGGTAGCGGGCCAGCACCCGGCACGCCGCCGCCCGACCGGCTCCGGTGTCTCCTTCCACCATCCGTGCGGCCGGGCCGAGGCGGAGCAGCAGGCGCTCGAGCCACGGCCGCTCGCTGACCGCCAGGGTCACCCGGAGTCGGCCGTCCCCGACCTCGGTGACGGCCTCGGTCGGGTACTGCTCGGCCACCCAGCGGCCGACCGGCTCGAGCTCGAGCGTGATACGGGGGTCGTCGGGGCGGGGCTCGTACACGCTCAGCTCGGGTCGGCGCGGCGGAGGCTCGAAGCCGGTGTCGAGCACCACCGCCTCCCGCACCCGGTCGACGCGGAAGAGGCGCTCGTCGTCGACCGCGTGGCACCACGCCGACAGGTACCACTGGCCCCCTGCCGAGAAGACCGCGTAGGGGTCCACGACCCGGCGGGTCCACTCGTCCCGCCCGAAGGCGTAGTACTCGATCTCGACCTGCCGTCGGCGAGTGGCGGCGGCCGAGAGGACCTGCAGGGTCTCGGGCGGGGCGGCCCCGAGCGACACCTCGACGGACTCTTCGGCGTCCACGCCCAGGGCGTCGGCCAGCTTGGCCAGGCCCCGGGCCAGCGGCCCGTCGGGGTCGGCGCCCGGCGCGGCCAGCAACGTCGTCCCGGCGGCGAGGAGGGCGAGCGCCTCCGACGGCGTGAGCCGCAGCGGGCGGGCGAAGTAGTCGGCGTAGCGGATCCATACCCGGCCGTCGGCCACGTCGACGTCGATCAGCGTGTCGGGCGTGTAGGGATGGAGGCCGCAGAGGAACAGCAGCTGCAGGTCGTCGAGCAGCTCCTCCTCGGTGCAGCCGAACCGCGAGCACACCTCGGCGATGGCCGGCCCGTCGTTGGCCGCGACCCACGGGACGACGGACAGGATCCGCTGCAGCCGCTCGTCGGCGCTCAGGCGCGGCACAGCGCCTCCAGCCAGGCCACCATCTCCTCGCGGAGCTCGGGAGGGCCGAGGACCTCGGCGTGGTCGAGGAACCCGAGGACGAACGAGCGGAAGGCGTCGCGGTTGGTGACCCGCACCCGCAGGACCACCGATCCGTCGGGGCGACGCTCGCGCACCGCGTCCGCCCCCAGGTGGCCGGCGGCCCACGCCGCCTGGTCGGCGTCGACGAGGAGGTGGGCCTCGACCGGGTCGGCGGTCCCCGCCTCCCACGGCGGTGCGGGGGCGGCGGCGGCGCGTCGCTCGAACACCCCCGCCTGGTCGCCCACCTCGACGGCCGACTCGATGCGGTCGAGCCGGAACGAGCGGTCGTCACCGGCGGCCAGGTCGGTGCCGGCGAGGTACCAGTGCCCGTTGCGGAACGACAGGCGGTGGGGCTCGACGGTGCGGCGCTTCCCCCGGTAGGCGAACGTCACGCGCCGGCGCTCGGAGATGGCGGCGAACAGTGGGGCCTGGTGGGGCTGGCCGGGGAGGGCGGCGACCGCCGGTGCCGGGCCCGCCTCGGCCACCTCCCCGCCCAGCTTCCAGAGCGCCTCGACGCCGTCGGCTCCCTCCAGGCGCACGGCCGAGGCTGCCAGATGCAGAGCGGCCAGCTCGTCGGCGGCCAGCCCTGGGTCGGGCAGGTAGTACGCCTCCTTGGGGATGCGGTAGCCGACCGTTCCGGGCTGCAACTCGTCGACCGGCTCCACCACGACGGGCACGCCCATCTCCCGCAGCGTCTCCTTGTCCCGCTCGAACGCCCGGCGGAATGCCGACCTGTCGGGGGCGTAGCCGGGCACCCGCGCCCGCAGCTCCTCGGCGGTCAGCGGGCGGGGTGCCTCGAGCAGGGCGGCGACCAGGTTGATGAGCCGTTCCAGCCGGTGCACGCGGGCCCACCGTAGTGCCGGCCCGAGGGCTCGGCGGGGGCCTCGGGAACCATCCGGTAACCTCGGACGCTGGTGTCCACCGAGCGCATGCCCACCAGGCGCAAGGTTCTGCTGCTCCTCCGGAAGCACCCCGGCGTGACGGTGAGCGAACTGGCGGCGGAGCTCGGGCTCACCGGTATGGGCGTGCGCCGCCACCTGGACGCCTTGGAGGACGAGGGCCTGGTCGAGCCCACCGAGTGCAACCGCAAGGGGCCGGGCCGGCCGGCGTCGGGCTGGCGCCTCTCGGCCACCGGTCTGGAGCTCTTCCCGCGGCGCTACGACGGCGTGGCCCTGGACGTCCTCGAGGACCTCGGCGAGCTGGCCGGGCGCGAGGCGGTCGACGCCGTCTTCGCCGCCCGCACCGAGAAGCTGGTGGATAGCTATCAGGCGGCGCTCGCCGAGGCCGGAGCCGAGGAGCTGCCCGACCGGGTGGCGGGCCTGGCCAAGATCCGCGACGACGCCGGTTACCTGGCCGAGTGGTCGGAAGGGGACGGCGGCAGCCTCGTCCTCACCGAGAACAACTGCGCCGTCCACCGGGTGGCCGAGCGCTATCCGGCGGTGTGCGCCCAGGAGCTGGCCCTCATCCGCCGGGTGCTGGGCCCCGACGTCGAGGTGACGCGGACCGCCCACACCATGGCGGGCGACGCCGTCTGCTCCTACTGCATCCGCCCCCGCCAGCGCTGACCTCGAGCACAGATCCCAGCGTCCACGACGTCCTCGCGCCCGCGGCGGGGGGCGCGGCCGGCAGGGGCGACGAGCACGCCGACCTGGTGGACGCCGCCCGCCGCCTGGCCGGGACGGTCCTGGCGCCGGCGGCGGAGGCCACGGACCAGGCGTCGGTCGTCCCCCGGGCGCACCTTGACGCCCTCGCCGCGGCGGGGCTCAACGGCCTCTCGGGTCCGCGGGACGCCGGCGGGCGGGACGCGCCGGCGGCGGTCGTGCGCCAGGTGTACGAGACGCTGGCGGGCGCCTGCGGGGTGACCTACTTCACCTGGGTCCAGCATCACGCCCCCGTCCGGCTGCTGGCGTCGTCCGGCAACGCCGCCCTGCGCGCGCGGTGGCTGCCCGAGCTGTGTGGCGGGGCCGTGCTCGGCGGCGTGGCCTTCGCCTACCTGCGCCGCCCCGGCCCGCCGGCGGTGGTGGCGAGGCCGGTGGCGGGCGGATGGATCGTCGACGGCGAGGCGCCGTGGGTGACCTCGTGGGGCCTGGCCGGCCTCTTCGCCGTCGCCGCCCGAGTGGAAGGGGACGGACCGGTGCTGTTCGTCGCGGTGGCGCCTGCATCGGCGGCGGCGTCGGCGTCGCTCCGGGCGTCCGCTCCCCTGGCGCTGGCGGCCATGTCGGCGTCGGCCACGGTGCGGCTCTCGTTCGAGGGGTTGTTCGTCCCCGACGAGGACGTGATCTCCACCGTCGAGGCCCGGCGCTGGCGGGAACGCGACCGGGCGGCCACCGCCCAGCCCCACCCCGCCGCCCTCGGCCTGGCCGCCTCCGCCACCGCCATGCTGGTCCGGCGGGCGGAGGAGACCGGGCAGGCCGCGGTGGGCCGGGCCGCCGAGACGCTGGGGGCCGAGCTGGCCGAGTGCCGGCGTCAGTCGTACCGCCTGGCCGACGACCCGTCCGCCGGCGATGCGCACCTGGCCCGGCTGGTGGCCGCCCGGGCGTGGGGGCTGGACCTGGCGCTGCGCGCGGCCCAGGCCCTCGTGGCCGGCACCGGCGGGGGCGCCATGGCCCTGTCCCATCCCGCCCAGCGGCTCCTGCGCGAGGCGTCGTTCTGGGCGATACAGGCCCAGAGCGCGGCGGTGCGGGAGGCGACCCTGGCCCGGCTGGCTCCCGGTCAGCGCCCGCCGAGCAGCTGAGCGGCGGCCGCCCCGGCGGCGGCCGCCCACCGGAAGAAGTGGGGATCGTCGGCGGGCGTGCGGCCCATGGTCTCGACGACCAGGCCGTGGGCGGCGAGGAGGCCGGCGACCTCGGGAGCGTCGACCTCCATGGCGTGGTGATGGGCGGCGATCGCGCCGATCGCCTCTAGCCCGCCCCGCGGGACGGCGACGGTGGCGGCCCGGGCCGCCGCCCACAGCGCCGCCGCGGTGTGGTCGCTCACTCCCCGGTGGCGCTCCCGGGGGTCGGCGCCGGAGTAGCGCACCGCCACCACCGGGCGCCCGCCGAGGAGGGCGGCGGCGTCTATCACCGACGCCACCTCCAACCCGCTGAAGCCGAGGCGGCTGCGGGTGCCCACGCCGCCCGGTCCGGCGGCCACCAGCACCACGTCGGCCCCCTCGGCCACCGCCACCTCCAGCGCCGAGTAGACGTTGACCGCCTCGTGGTCCCCGCCGAACGCCTGCCCGCAGGTGATCGTGGTGGTCAGCAGCCCGGCGGCACAGAGGTCGGCCACCAGGTCGGAGAGGGCGAGGGGCAGGCTGGCCCCGTCGGTCATGACGTAGGCCGTCCGGCAGCCGGCCCGCGCCGCCGCCAGGGTTGCCGCCACCGGGGCGAGCTGGCTGTGGAGGGCGCAGGCCACCACCGGGGTACCGCCCAACCCGCCGGGCCGGGGCTGGTAGCCGGCCGCCTCCTCGGCCGCACCGACGTCGACCTGCAGGCTCGTGTAGCGCAGCTTCATGACCGTCCCCGGCCCCGGCTGCGACCACTCGCGCCGGGACAGGTTCCAGTGCACGACGTGCCAGCCTCCCGTCCCCAGGTCCAGGTCGATGGCCGTGGTGTTGACCACCACCTCGTCCCCGACCGCCACCCGCCCGATCAGGTCGGTGAGGACGTAGGCGGGTTGGCCGTCGACCTCGACCCGCTGCAGCCCCGGCCGCTCGCCGCCGATCGCGGTGACCACGCCGGTGGAGAAGGACGGCACGGAAGGCGAGCTTACGAGCGCCCGCCCGCCCAGGAGCCGCCTGGGGCGTACCGTAAGGGGGGACGTCGAGGATCTGCGATGCCGGCCAATCTCTCCCCGGAGTACAAGTCGGCGGAGGCCGAGTTCCGACGGTGCCGCAACCCCGAGGACCGGCTTCGTTGGCTCCGCGAGATGCTGCGGACCGTCCCCAAGCACAAGGGCACCGAGCACCTCCAAGCGGACATCAAGACCCGTATCAAGGAGCTCACCGAGGAGCTGGCGGGGCCGAAGAAGGGGGGTGCGCGCACTGCGCTGCCGACGACGGTCCGCCCCGAAGGAGCGGCCCAGGTGGCGCTCGTGGGCCCGCCGAACACGGGGAAGTCGTCCCTGCACGCCCGCCTGACCGGCTCCCACGCCGCCATCGGGCGCTACCCGTTCACCACCGAGCTCCCGCTCCCGGGCATGCTCCCGTACGAGGACGTGGCGTTCCAGCTCGTCGACCTCCCGCCCGTCTGCCGCCAGCACCCGGTCGGCTGGCTGGCCGGCGCCCTCCGGTCGTCGGACGCCTGCCTGCTCGTGACGGACCTGAGCGAGCCGACGTGCGTGGACGACGTGGCCGAGGTGCACGAGGTCCTGGCCGAGCGGAAGATCGTCCTCACCGGCGACTGGCCGGCCGAGGAATCCGACGACGCGTTCGCCCTGCGGCTCTCGACGCTCCTGGTCGCGTCGAAGTGCGATCTCATGTCTGAGCTCGACGACGACCTGGCGGTGTTCGAGGAGCTGAGCGGCTTCCGCTACCCGTGCGTCGCGGTGTCGGCCGTGTCCGGGGAGGGTCTCGACCGGCTGGGACCGTTCCTGTTCAAGCGGCTGGGTGTCGTCCGCGTGTACACCAAGCCGCCCGGGGGGCGGCCCAACCTGTCCCGACCGTTCACCGTCCGCCGGGGGCAGACCGTCGGGGACGTGGCCCGGCTCATCCACAAGGACCTGGCCGAGGGGTTGCGGTTCGCCCGGCTGTGGCGCGACCACTTCGACGGGCGCCAGGTCGGCCGGGACCACCCTGTCGAGGACGGGGACGTCATCGAGCTGCACGTCCGCTAGCCGCGGCCGGCGGCTCCGACGACGGTTCGCGTCAGAGGCTGGCGATCAGCTTCTCGACCCGCTCGTCGCGCGACTTGAAGGGGTCCTTGCAGAGCACCGTGCGCTGGGCCTGGTCGTTGAGCTTCAGGTGGACCCAGTCGACCGTGTAGTCGCGCTTGCGCTCCTTGGCCCGGCGGATGAACTCGCCCCGGAGGCGGGCCCGCGTGGTGCGCGGCGGTGAGATGACGGCGTCGTCGATGGCCTCGTCGGTGACGACCCGCTCGAGCTTGCCGCGGTTCTGCAGGAGGTAGTAGAGGCCCCGTTGGCGGTTGACGTCGTGGTACTGGAGGTCGAGCAGGGCCACCCGCGGATGGGTGAGAGGGAGGTTGTGGCGCTCGCGGTAGGCCTCGACCAGCCGGTGCTTGATGACCCAGTCACACTCGCGGTCGAGGCTGAACGGGTCGTGCTCGAGCTTGGTGATGCAGTGCTCCCACATCTTGAGGGCCTGCTCCTCGAGCGGGCTCAGGCCCCGCGTCTCCGAGTAGCGCAGGGCCCGGCTGAGGTACTCGCTCTGGATCTCGACGGCGCTCAGCTCCCGCCCGTTCTCCAGGCGCACCTTGCGCTTGCAGGTGACGTCGTGGCTGATCTCGCGGATGGCGCGGATCGGGTTGTCGAGGGTCATGTTGCGCATGACCACCCCAGGGTCCTCCAGCATGCGCAGGAGGATGCTGGTCGCCCCCACCTTGAGGAAGGTGGCGTACTCGCTCATGTTCGAGTCGCCCACGATCACGTGCAGGCGGCGGAAGCGCTCGGCGTCGGCGTGGGGCTCGTCGCGGGTGTTGATGATGGGCCGGCTGCGGGTGGTGGCCGACGAGACGCCCTCCCAGATGTGCTCGGCCCGCTGGCTGATGCAATAGGTGGCGCCTCGAGCGGTGTTCAGGACCTTCCCCGCCCCGGCGTAGATCTGGCGGGTGACGAAGAAGGGGATGAGGATCTCGGCGTAGTGGCCGAAGTCGTCGCGGCGGCTGGTGAGGTAGTTCTCGTGGCAGCCATAGGAGTTGCCCGCCGAGTCGGTGTTGTTCTTGAACAGGTAGACGACGCCGCGGATGCCCTCCTCCCGCAGCCGCTGCTCGGCGCTGGACAGCAGGCTCTCGAGGATGCGCTCGCCCGCCTTGTCGTGGGCGACGAGGTCCTCGATGGAGTCGCACTCGGGCGTTGCGTACTCGGGGTGGCTGCCCACGTCGAGGTACAGGCGGGCCCCGTTCTCGAGGAAGACGTTGCTGCTCCGGCCCCACGAGACCACCCGCCGGAACAGGTAGCGCGCCACCTCGTCGGGGCTCAGGCGGCGCTGGCCCCGGAGCGTGCAGGTGACGCCGTACTCGTTTTCCAGCCCGAAGATTCTTCTGTCCATCGCTCGGTGCCACGGTACCGTTGCGGCGATGGAACCGAGCCGCATGGTGCGGTTGACCACCGTGAACAGCTCGTTTCACGCCCGGGTGATCGCCGCACGCGTCGGCGCCGAGGGCATCGTCACCCAGTTGCGGGGCAACCTCGGCGGCCCCTACCCGATGGGCGACGTGCACGTCTTCGTGGACGAGAGCGACCTCCCCACCGCCCAGGAGCTCCTCATGGCCGACGAGGTGGAGTCGGCCTTCGACGAGGACGGCGAGGTCGCCCTCGACGGCGGCGCACCTCAGTTGTGGCTCGTGCTCGGGACGATCCTGGCCCTGGCCGCCGTCCTGTTCGCCCGCGCCTTCTGACCAGGGTCAGCCCAAGAGCTCGGACAGCTCGCCGTCGGTGATGCGCCGGAAGGCGCGGCGGTCGTCGGTGCGCGAGAGCACGGCCACCTCCAGGTCGGTCTCGCCGAGGGTGCGCTCGGGGCCGGCGAGGGCGTCGACGGCCGCCCGCAGGGCGGGGCCGAGCTCCATGCCGTCGGCGAGGTTCGGCCGGAGGCGGTCGGCGACGGTGTCGGGGTCGCCGCCGAGCACCGCCAGCTTGCGCTCGTCGATGACGAAGCCGTCGTAGCGGATCCGGAACAGCTGGTCGCCGTCGGCGTCGGCGCCGACCTCGGTGACGAGGATCTCGACCTCCATGGGCTTCATCTCGTGGGTGAACACCTGGTGGAGGGTCTGGGCGTAGGCGTTGGCCAGCGAGCGGGCGTCGACGTCCTCGCGGGAGTACGTGTAGCCCCTGATGTCGGCCTGGCGCACGCCGAGGATGCGCAGGGCCTCGAACTCGCTGTAGCGACCGACGCCGGCGAAGGCGATGCGGTCGTAGATCTCGCTCACCTTGTGCAGGGTGCGGGACGGGTTCTCGGCGCAGATGAGGATGCCGTCGTCGCAGGACAGGGCGACCAGGCTGCGCCCCTGGGCGATGCCCTTGCGGGCGTAGTCGGCCCGGTCCTTCATCACCTGCTCGGGGGCGACGTAGTACGGCATGGTCATGGCCGTGCACCCTCCTCGGTCCTGCGGGAGATCAGGACGCGGAACCGCTCCGACACCTCGGCCTCGCTCACCCGCTCGAAGCCGGCGGCGGTGATGGTGGCGACCGTCGGGTAGATGCCGCGGACCACGTCGGGACCTCCCGTCGCCGAGTCCTCGTCGGCCGCCTCGTAGAGCGCCTCGATGGCGAGCTCGATGGCGGCGGCCCGGTCGAGGTCGTCGCGATAGCCGAGCTTGATGGTGGTGCGGGCGTCGCGGCCCCCCGAGCCGGTGGCGTGGAAGTCGTCCTCCTCGTAGCGGCCGCCGGTGAGGTCGTACTTGAAGATGCGCCCGGCCCGCCGGCGGAGGTCGTACCCGGCGAAGATCGGCACGACGGCCAGGCCCTCCATGGCCATGGGCAGGTTGGCCCGGATCATCTGGCTCAGCTTGTTGGCCTTGCCCTCCAGGCTGAGAGTGGTGCCCTCGACCTTCTCGTAGTGCTCGAGCTCGGTCTGGAACAGGCGCACCATCTCGGTGGCCGGCCCCGCCGCCCCCGCGATCGACACCCCTGAGTGACGGTCGGCCGGGAACACCTTCTCGATCGCCCGGTGGGCGATGCTGTAGCCCTCGGTGGCCCGCCGGTCGCCCGCCATGACCACGCCGTCGGCGTAGCACAGGGCGGCGATCGTGGTGCCGTGGGCGGTGGTCACGGGCTGGCGGCCGAGCGCTGCCGGGATGTCGGGGCGGGCCCGCCGGAGGAGGTCGGAGAAGCTGGGCCCCGGGTCGTCCCCCGGTGGGAAGAGCGGGATCGTCATCGCCCGAGGAGGCTAGCGGCCGGGGCTCTCGGGGTAGGCATGAAAGGGCACGAAAGCGAGACTGGGGAGGCGATCATGAGCACGGCGCCGGCCGGGGCGGTCTGCGAGAAGTGCGGCGGCGAGGTCAGCACCAACGAGGAGGGCCGGATCACCTGCACCGGCTGCAACCTGGCCACCGACAACTGCACCTGCGGCGAACGGACGTCCTAGCCCAGCGCCCCCTCCTTCGCCAGCCGCATCCGCTTCAGCTCGTCCACCCGCCGCCGGATCGAAGGGTCGAGTGGCTGTTCGAACGACTCGACGTATCTGGCCGCCTCTCGGAGCCGCACCGGGTCGTCTCCGAAGTTGCCGAGAGCGTTGTTGCAGGTGAAGCACAGGAGGCCGCGGACCGACCTGTCTCGTGGTCGTGGTCGACATGCAGTGCTGCCGGGTCGCGGCGGGCGCTTGCACAGAGCGCATCCGCCGCCTTGTGACTGCAGCATCGCATCATACTGCTCTAGTGTGAGCCCAAACCGGCGCTTGAGATGGCTCTTGCGGTTCCAGAAACTTCGTTGCCCCGACGCAGTATATGCCGCTCTGCGGGCGGCAACCTTTTCAGGATTGGCGAGTTGCCACTGGCGTACTCGATCACGGTTCGTCTGTGGATCGGCTCGCCGCTTCGCAGCCTGCGCGGCGAGGTTGCAGACCTTGCAATCGTTGCGACGACCGTCCCGGGCGGCGGAATCGCGGTGCAACTCGTCCAAAGTTTTCAGCATTCCGCACTTCCTGCATCTCTTCATGTTTCCAGTGTAGCGAACAAGCGTTCGAAGATGCAAGAACCAAATCAGTATGTAACTACTGCCCCCCCTTCTGGATATACGAGCGCACGAACTCCTCAGCATTGTCCTCTAGCACTTCGTCGATTTCATCCAATAACTCGTCGAGATCGGCCTTTAATTTCTCTCCCTGCTTGGTTGGTGCGGGGAGCTCTTCGACGACCTCTTCGGTGCGGCTCGGCGTCTGCCGCCGCCTCTGCTCTCGTTCTGACATGGGTCCAGGCCTCCTAGGAAGACCCCAGCGCCTCGAGCAGCTCGCTCGGGGTCGCGCACCTCTCCAACAACGTATCGACGTGGGCTGCGGTTCCTCTGAGCGGCTCCATCATGGGCACCCGGCGCAGGGGGTCGACGCCGAGGTCGAAGACGAGCGAGTCCCAGTTGGCGGCGGCCACCGACGAGGCCCACCGCTGGAGGCAGCGGCCCCTGAAGTAGGCGCGGGTGGTCGTCGGCGGCTCGGTGACCGCCTCGAGCACCGACTCCTCGCTCACCAGGCGCTCGGTGTTCAGGCGGGCGAACAGTGAGCGGCCGGGGCGCACGTCGTGGTACTGCAGATCCAGGGCGGCCAGCTTGGGATCGGACCAGCGCAGCCCGTGGCGCTCGCGGTAGGCGTCGACGAGCTGGTGCTTGGCCACCCAGTCGAGCTGGCCGGCCAGGCTGGCGGGGTCGTCCTCCAACGCCGTCAAGACGTGCTCCCATCGGCGGAGGACGTCGGCGCCGACCTGTTCGCCGACGCACTCGAGGCCGTGCTCGTTGGCGTACTTGCGGGCCAGGTCGAGCAGCTCCCACTGGATCTCGATTGCCGTCATGGTCGTGCCGTCGGCCATGGGCAGGGGCTCGCGCAGCGACAGGTCGTAGGACACCCGCCGCAGGGCGGCGACCGGCGCGTGCAGCGAGAGGTCGCGGTCCCCGAACCAGTCGTCCTCGATCATGGCGAGGACGATGGCCGTCGTCCCCAGCTTGAGGTAGGTGGCGACCTCGCAGAGGTTGGCGTCGCCCACGATCACGTGCAGGCGGCGGTACTTCTGGGCGTCGGCGTGGGGCTCGTCGCGGGTGTTCACGATCGGCCGCTTGAGGGTGGTCTCGAGGCCGATCTCCTCCTCGAAGAAGTCGGCCCGCTGGCTCAGCTGGTAGGGGACGTCGGCGCCGCCCGACCCGGGCGCCTCTGACCCCACCTTGCCGGCGCCGCAGAACACCTGGCGGGTGACGAAGTGGGGCATGACCTGCTGGGCGATACGGAAGAACGGCACCGCCCGGTCGAGCAGGTAGTTCTCGTGACAGCCGTAGGAGTTGCCCTTGCGGTCGGAGTTGTTCTTGTAGACGGCGACGTCCTGCCCCAGCGGCAGCAGCTCGACCGCCGCCTCCACCGAGCGGGCGAGCGTGCGCTCCCCTGCCTTGTCGTAGCGCACGAGCTCGAGGGCGTCGGCGCACTCGGGCGTGGAGTACTCGGGGTGGGCATGGTCGACGTAGTACCGGGCACCGTTGGTGAGGACGGCGTTGACCAGGTGGGTCTCCACCTCGGGGGCCATGGCGCCCTCGCGGGCGAATCCGCGGGCGTCGCGGCCGGGCGTCTCGTCCTCGAAGTCCCAGCCCACCTTCCGCTGGAGGCGGGAGACGTAGGCGTTGATCAGGAGCGACGAGGCGGTGATGGGATTTGGCTCGCCGGCGCCGCGGAGAAGGATCCCGTACTCGGTCTCGATCCCGCAGACCTTCCGGATGGCCATGGGAGCAACCTACCGCGGGCCGGGCCGGAGGTCGGAACCAGGGGCGAGGACCGAGGGCGCCGCCCTACAGGTACTGGCCCGTCCCCACCCGCTCGATGGCCCGGCCACCGGTGGCTTCGGTGCCCTCCGACAGCAGGGTGCGCACGTACACGATGCGCTCGCCCTTCTTCCCCGAGATCTTGGCCCAGTCGTCGGGGTTGGTGGTGTTGGGGAGGTCCTCGTGCTCCTTGTACTCCTGCTTGATCGACGCCACCAGGTCGGCGCAGCGGATGCCCCTGCCCTCGCCGGCGATCGTGCGCTTGATGGCCAGCTTCTTGGCCCGGCGCACGATGTTCTCGATCATCGCCCCCGACGAGAAGTCCTTGTAGTAGAGGACCTCCTTGTCACCGTTCTGGTAGGTGACCTCGAGGAACCGGTTCTCGTCGGTGTCGCCGTACATCTCCTCGACCGTGCGGTCGATCATGGCCTCCACCGCCTTGGCCGGGTCGCCCCCGCCCAGCGTGCGCACCTCGCCCCCGTCGAGGGGCAGGTCGGGCGTGAGGTAGCGGCTGAAGATGGCCCGGGCGGCCTCCCGGTTGGGCCGCTCGATCTTGATCTTCACGTCGAGACGGCCGGGACGCAGGATGGCGGGGTCGATGAGGTCCTCGCGGTTGGAGGCGCCGATGACGATGACGTTCTTCAGGGTCTCGACGCCGTCGATCTCGGCGAGCAGCTGGGGGACGATCGTGGCCTCCATGTCCGAGGAGATGCCCGTCCCGCGGGTGCGGAAGAGGGAGTCCATCTCGTCGAAGAAGACGATGACGGGCCAGCCCTCTTCCGACTTCTCCCGGGCCCGCTGGAACACCAGGCGGATCTGGCGCTCCGTCTCGCCCACGTACTTGTTCAAGAGCTCGGGGCCCTTGATGTTGAGGAAGTAGCTGCGGGCGTGCTGGTCGCCGGTGACCTCACTGACCTTCTTGGCCAGCGAGTTGGCCACCGCCTTGGCGATGAGCGTCTTGCCGCACCCGGGAGGGCCGTACAGCAGGATGCCCTTGGGGGCGGGCAGCTTGTGCTCGTCGAAGAGGTCCCGGTGGACGAACGGCAGCTCGACGGCGTCGGTGATCTGCTCGATCTGCTGGTCGAGCCCGCCCACGTCGTCGTAGGAGATGTCGGGCACCTCCTCGAGGACCAACTCCTCCACCTCGGGCCGCGGAAGCCGCTCCAGGAGGATCGCGGCGCGGGAGTCGAGCAGGACGGTGTCGCCGGCGCGCAGCTTCTCGTCCTTGAGCTGGTCGGCCAGCTCGACCACCCGCTCCTCGTCGGCCCGCCCCACGACCATGGCCCGCCGCCCGTCCTCGAGGACCTCCTTCAGGGTGACGACCTCGCCGGACACTTCGCTCCCCCGGGCCAGCACCACGTTGAGCGACTCGTTGAGGACGACCTCCTGTCCTCGGCGCAGCTCATCGGCCTCGATCTCGGGGTGCAGGGCGACCCGCATCTTGCGCCCGGCGGAGAAGACGTCGACGGTGCCGTCGTCGTTGGTGCTCAGGTAGGTGCCGTAGGCCGACGGGGGCTGGGTGAGCTTCTCGACCTCCTGGCGCAGCTCGGCGATGTGCTCGCGCGCCTCGCGCAGCGTGTAGGTCAGCTTCTCGTTCTGGGAGACGGCCTGGGCCAGCTGGCCCTTGGTCTCGAGGAGCCGCTCCTCCAACGTCCGGACGCGCTTGGGGGCGTCCTGGAGCTTCCGCCGGAGCTGGACGACCTCTTCCTCGAGCGACTTGACCTGCTCGAGGAGGCTGCCGACCTCCTGCTCGTAGGCGGCGAGCCTGCGTTCGTACTCGGAGCTGGACGCGGAAACCACCTCCTCGGCTCTTCGCGGCCTGCGGGCCAACATACACCTCCCCCCTGCGAACCGAGGGTACCCTGCGGTTGGTTGGTTTTCCCGGCGATTTCCGGGTAAATTTGTCTGAGACGAGGGAGGGCGCCGCGCCCACTCCCCGAACAGTCCGCACCCGACGACCACGAGGCAGGCGAGAGCAAGATGACCATGAAGGTCTGGATCGACCAGGATCTCTGCACTGGCGACGGGCTGTGCGAGGAGATCGCGCCCGAGGTGTTCACCCTCCTCGACGACGGGCTCGCCTACGTTCGCGAGAGCGGCAAGACCCTGCCCGGAGGGGTCGAGGGCCTGGCCACCGTCCCCGCCGGCCAGGAGGACGCCACCATCGAGTCCGCCGAAGAGTGCCCCGGCGAGTGCATCTTCATCGAGGTCGACTAGTCGCCTTCGCAAGCGGAGCTTGCTCGGCGAGTTGATCGTGCTCCGGTCGGCCGGCGAAGCCGACCTCCCTCCGCGCTGACCCTTCTGTCGCCGCGGTCCTGGCTCAGAACACGCAGCTTCCAGTGCTGACGGGTCCCCTGCCGTTTCTTGCGAGGACCTTCTCGAGCTCGTCGGTCGTCAGGGCGAAGGCCTGGTCCCTCGTGATCACCGAGATGGCGAACGCCACCCCCACCACCGAGCCGTCGGCGTTCACGACCGCCGATCCCGAGTTCCCGGGCCGGAGGGTGGCGGCCAGCACGAGCACGTCCCGGCGGATCGTGTGTTCGGCGTAGAGGTCGAGGCCCTTGGCCAGCAGCTGGCGGCGGATGAGGGCAGGTGAGACCTTGAGGTCCTCCTCCCCCTCGGGGTGGCCGAAGACGGCGGCGGTCGACCGCACGTCGGCGTCCGCCAGCGGGAGCGGCCGCTGGCCCAGGTCCCTGACCCGCAGGAGGGCCAGGTCGCGGTCGGGATCGTAGGCGGTCACGACCGCGGGCAGCCGCGAGCCGTCGGGGCGGACCACCGACGTCTGGCGCTGGCCGGCGACCACGTGGGCGTTGGTCACCACCACCTCGGGCGCGACGGTGAAGCCGGTGCCGCGGCGGGGCAGGCGGCACGCCTCGCCCTCGATCCTCACCGTGCTGGCCGAGACCCGGGCCACCGTCTGTGGGGTCAGCCCCGACCGCCCGGGGGGGTCCATCTCGGCCAGCAGGGGGTCGAGGCTGGCGAACACCTCGGGCATGCCCGCCGGGCCGGTGAGGCGGCTGAACGCGCGGGTGGTGTCGGGGGGCGTGGGCAGGGCGGCGTCGAGGCCCCGGGCCAGGAGCGACCGGTGAGCTTGGCGGGCGAAGTAGCCGGGCGACTGGGACATCGCCGGCAGGGCCAGCAGCCAGAACAGGAGGAGGACGGCCACCGGGCCGGCCATCGCCCCCGCCACCCGGTCACGCTCGGTCAGCTCCGGGGGCACCAGGGCCACGCGGAACACCCGCCCCATCCAGCGCCCGGCGAAGCACGCCGCGAACCCCGTGCCCACGAACAGCAGGGCCTCCAGGGCCAGGGCCGAGCCCGGGTTGGTGCGGCCGAGGGCCCGGTCGATGGCGGGCAGGACGAGCGTGACCGCCACCAGGCCCTGGGCCAGCAGCAGCCAGGCGGTGGCCCCCTCGACGAGCCCGATGCGGTACCCGCCGGCCACCGCTGACAGGAGCAGGGCGAGGATGGCGAGGTCGAGGAGGTTCACGGCTCGGGTGCCAGGAGGCGCGCGGCGGTGAGGAAACCGGTGTGGGCCACCATGCGGTGGTCGGGGCGCACCGACTGCCCCTCGACGTGCCACGACCGCTCGAGCACCTCGATCGTCCGGGCCAGTCCGAAGCCGGCGGAGGGTAGCGACTCCCGGAGCTGGGCGACCTGACCGATGGTGGGCAGGTAGGCGGCGAGGATCGCCCCCGGGCGCATGGCGGCGGCGGCGGCGTGCTTCACCACGCGCCACGGCTCGGGCAGGTCGAGGACGACGCGGTCGAGGTTCACCTCGTCGATATCGGCATACACGTCGCGCTCCTCCACCCGATAAGGGGTGCCCTCGCCCAGGAACGAGGCGACGTTGGCCCTGGCCTTGGCGGCGAAGTCGGGCCGGACCTCGTAGCCGACCAGGTCGGCGCCCGCCCGGAGCAGGGCGATGGAGAGCGCCCCCGAGCCGACCCCCGCCTCCAGGACCCGTGCCCCGGGGAAGACGTCGGCCAGCACGAGCAGCGGGCCGATGTCCTTGGGGTAGATGACCTGGGCGCCCCGCGGCATGGCCAGGACGAAGTCGGAGAGCGTCGGGCGCACGACCAGGTAGCGCGCGCCCGTCGCCGACCGGACGGTGAGCCCCTCCCCCTTGCCGATGATCTCGGCGTGGGGCGTGACGCCGGCATGGGTGTGGAACTCCCCTCCCTCCCTCAGCGTCACGAGGTAGCGCCGGTCCTTGGCGTCGACGACGAGGACGCGCTCTCCGGCCGTGAACGGTCGGCTGCTGGGGACCGGCGCCGGCATCACGGCCATCTTCGCGTCCCCTCGCCGCTCTCGGGGACCGCTGCCCCGAGGGGGTCAGCCCACGTGGTGGGTGAGGTGGGTGATCACCAGCGACTCACCCGGGCCGAGGTCCTCGGAGTAGACGACCTCGGGCTCCCTGCGGAACACCTTGGCGAGCATCCTGAAGCCCCCCGCCACCACCCAGACGGCGAACCACGCCTTCGACCCCCCCAGCAGGCCGCGCATCGCCCCCATGCGGGTGAGCCGTGGGCGGGCCATCAGACCCTCCTGATCTCGATGGTGGTCGTCTTCTTCCGCCCGCGGCGCTTCCCGAGTAGGAACGAGACGGTGAGGAGGAAGAGCCCCACGCCGGCGGCGACGATCAGCGCCGGTCCCCTGGCCGCCTCCGCCGTCTCGTCGACGTGACCTTGGAGCTGGCGGATCTTGGTCTCGATCTGATCCCGGGTGATGCGGCCAGAGGTGGGGGCGGTCATCCGGTGTCCTTCCGGTCGTCGGTCGCCCGGGTGCCGGCTCGCACGGCCAGGCCGGCCACCGCCCCGCAGACGACCAGGGCGATCACGTAGGGCAGGAACGACAGGTGGCCACGGAAGGTGTCGCCGGTCTCCTCCTGGAGCAGGCGGAGACCACCGAGGACGAGCAGGAAGAGGCCGATGCCGCCCACGACGACGCCGGCGGCCCCGAACCCGAGGAAGCGGCCCAGTCCCCGGACGGGCTCGATCGTCTCCTGCTTGACGTAGCCGACGACGAGCCGCCCGATGTCGCGGAGCAGCGTGCCGATGTCGTCGGCGTCCCGGTTTGGCTTGACCACGCAGTCTCCTTGTCCCGCCGCCTGCCGGCACAACCTAGATGACTGCCGTGCTGTCGCGCTGGAGTCGTCTAGTCCGACCCGGAGGTCGCGAGCCGGTGGGCGAGCACGGCCACCTCCTCCTCGAGCATCGCCTCCAGCAGCCGCAGGCGCTCGCCGGTCCCCGTCGCCTCCAGCAGCCGTTGGGCGTCGACCGGCCCGACGGGCGCCATGGTCGCTGCCTGCCACGCCGCCACGGCCGGGCGTTCGTCGAGCGGACCGGTGACGGGCGCGGCCGGCTCGCCCAGCTCTGCCTTCAGGGCCAGCGCCCGGCGCAGGAGGCGCTCCACCGTGTCGCGGCGGCCGCCGGCGGTCGCGCCGTCGTCCTCGTCGGAGAGCAGCTCGACGTCGGCGCGCGGGAAGGGTTCCTCTGGGAGCCAGCGCGCCACCCGGATGCGATCGGCTCCGGCCACGAGCAGGTACCACCGGCCGTCGCCCAGGGGGACGGCTTCGACGACGCGGGCCCTGGTGCCGACGGGGAAGCGGACGTCGCCGCCTCCCACCTCGCTCCCCCGCTCGATGAGGACGACGCCGAAGTGGCCGTCCCGCGCCAGGCAGTGGTGGACGAGGGCCTGGTAACGCGGCTCGAACACGTGCAGCGGGAGGAGGGCGTGGGGGAAGAGCACCGTCCCCAGCGGGAACATCGGCAGGTCGGCGAGGGTCACCCCTCGGCGACGATGGTGGCCGGCCGGGGGGCGAGCTCCCCGGGCGGCGGGGCCTGCGGGTAGGAGCTGACGGCGTTGGCCACGCGGTCCTGCAGCCCGAACCCGGCCCCGTCGCCGGGCAGATCGTTGGCCAGCAAGGCGAACTGCACCGAGCGCCCGTCGTTGGTGGCGGCCCAGCCGGCCAGGCCGGTGACCCCCTGCAGCGACCCCGTCTTGGCCCGGATGCGGCCGGCGGCGGGACCGGCCGTGAACCGCCGGGTGAGCGTGCCGTTACGGCCGGCGACGGGGAGGCTGCGGCTGACCACGCCCTGCTCGCCGTCACGGGCGAGCACCGTCTGCAGGGCGTCGCAGCTGAGCCGGCCGGAGCGGTCGAGCCCCGAGCCGTCCGCCCACGCCAGGCCCTCGGTGCCGAGGCCGTAGGAGGCGACGGTCGAGCGGACCACCCCGAGCCCGGCGGCGGTCGTGCCCGCCCCCCCGAAGCGGGTCCCCAGCTCCTTGACCAGCAGCTCGGCGGTGAGGTTGTCGCTCTCCTGGAGCAGCACCCCCAGGACCTCTGGCAGCGGCGGGGAGTCGATGCCGGCGACGAGGGTGGTGCCGCCCGGGGCCGTGCCCTCACCCGCCTCGCCGTCCACGGCGACCCCCCTCGCCCGCAGAAGCGAGGTCAGCACGGCGGCGGCGTTGGTGGCCGGCGCGGGTGCGGGAACCTCCCGCGGCTCCCATTGCACGAAGCCACCGTTCACGGTGAGGGCGCTCTGGGGGCCGACGGCGCCCTGGGTGATGTAGCCGGGGCTCCAGGTCGGCAGGTAGCGCTGGGCGTCGTAGCGGCTCTCGTCCCCCACCACCCGCCCGGCGATGCGGCGTACACCGGCGCCCGCGATGCGGTCGGCCAGGACCTCGAGGGGCGTGGCCAGCCGGGGGCCGCGGTGGTACCCGGCCTGGGCGGCGAAATCACCGGTGGCGAGGAGAGGGTCCCCCGCGCCGACGAACCAGAGGTCGCCCCCGACCGTCCCGTCGGCGGGCGCCGCCGCCGCTCGTACCTCGGTCGTATACCGGAAGTCGGGTCCCAGCCGGGCGACGGCGACGGCGGCGGTGAGGACCTTGGTCGTCGAGGCGGGGATGAGCGCCATCGCCGGGTTCCGGGCGTACGCCACCCGGCCGCCGGGGTTGCGCACCGAGAGGCAGCTGCGGTCGCGGGCGGCGCCGAGGGCGGGCTCGGCGAGGACCCGGTCGAGCTCCGACGCCAGCCGGCGGTCGGCGACCGCGGTGGCGACGACGCCGGGCGCCCGCCGCAGGCTGAGCACGGGCGTGGACGGGGCGACCGGCGGGGCGTCGGCGGCCCCGGCGACCGGTCCCGCCGCGGCGAGCGCCGCGCCGGTCAGGGCGACGGCCGCCACCACCCCGCGGAGGACCCGGGCCGGCATCGCGGCCAGGATAGGGGCGAGGCCCGAGCGAGCGGAGGTGCGGGCGTGGCCGAACCGAAGGTGGCGATGGGGGGACCGGCGGGGTACTCGGGGACGCCGCTGGCCCGCAAGCTCGGGATCGCCGACGGGTCCTCGGTGGTCCTCCTCGACGCCCCCGACGGCTTCGAGGAGGTCCTTGCCGCCCCCGAGGGGGCGGCGGTGCGGCGTCGCCTGCCGCCGGCCGGACGCCGGGCGGTCGACGTCGCCGTCCTCTTCGCCACCGGGCGCGCCGACCTCGACCGCCGCTTCCCCCGGGCTGCCGCCGCCCTCCGCCCGGCCGGCGGCCTGTGGGTGGCCTGGCCCAAGCGATCGTCGGGCGTCGCCACCGACCTCACCGAGAACGTCGTCCGCGAGGTGGGCGTGGCCCACGGGATGGTGGACAACAAGGTCTGTGCTGTCACCGACGTCTGGTCGGGGCTCCGCTTCGTCTTCCGGCTGGAGGACCGGCCTGCGCTGGAGGGCGGGGCGTGACGCTGGGCGGCGGCCACGCCGACGGCCCTCGGCGGGCGCGGGAGGTGCTCGAGGCGGCGGGCTACCGGGACAAGGACATCGTCGAGCTGCTCGACGCCGAGGAGCTGACCGCCCTGGGCGCCAAGCGCCTGCAGCCTCTCCTCCGGCGCACCTCCGGAGGGACACCGCTCGAGACCCTCGTCCGCCTGTTCATCCTGGGCGTGGCCGAGGACGCCGGGGCGGTGGCCCGGGCCGTCTCCCCCATGTCGGTGTCCGACTGGATGGAGCTGGGCCTGCTCGCGGAGGACGGCGGTGCGGTGCGGGCCACCGTGCAGGTGCGCCGCTACCAGGACCTCGTCGTCGCCTTCGACTTCAACCGGCCCGATGCGAACGTGCCGCCCGACTACGTCATGGGCATCAGCCCCAGCTCGCTGAGCCTCGCCGGCTTGACCGTCCGGCGGCGCGTGGGCGCCGCCCTCGACCTCGGCACCGGCTCGGGCTTCCAGGCCCTCCTCGCCGCTGCCCACAGCCAGGAGGTGGTCGCCACCGACCGCAATCCCCGGGCGGTGGAGATGGCGACGTTCAACGCCCGCCTCAACGGCCTGGCCAACGTCACCGTGGTGGAGGGCGACCTGTTCGACCCGGTCGCCGGCCGGGGGTTCGACCTCATCGTCTCCAACCCCCCGTTCATCATCTCGCCCGACTCCGAGCACCTCTTCCTCTACAGCGGGCATGGCGGCGACGAGGGATGCCGCAGGATCGTGGCCGAGGCGCCCTACTTCCTCGCCGAGGGAGGGCTGTGCCAGCTGCTGGCCAACTGGGCCCTCCGCAAGGGTGAGGACTGGGTGGAGCGGCCTCGTCAGTGGGCCGAGGGCACCGGCTGCGACGTGTGGGTGCTCCGCCGGGCCACCCACCGCGCCGACGAGTACGCGGCGACGTGGATCGAGCGGGATGACCGGTCGGCGGATGGTTACGCCCGGGCGTTCGCGGAGTGGATGGACTACTACGACCGCGAGGGCATCGAGTGCATCGTCAGCGGTGTGATCTCCATGCGGCGCCGGCCGACGGGCGCGCCGTGGTTCTGGGCCGACGACGCCCCCGCCTCCATGTCGTTCCCGTGCGGCGACGACGTGGCCGCCGGCTTCGACCGGCGGGACGTGCTCGCCGAGCTGGCCGACGACCGTGCCCTTCTGGCGGCGCGCCTGAAGCTCTCCGACGACGTCCGCCTGCACCAGCAGCTGCGCCCCGGCGACGGCGCCTGGGAGGTGGTCAGCGCCGAGGTGCGGCGCTCGAACGGCCTGGAGTACGCCGGGAGCATCGACTCCGACGGAGCGAGGCTCCTGGCCGGGTGCGACGGGCGGCGACCGCTCGGCGACCTGGTGGCGGAGCTGGCGGCGTCGGTGGGCGCGGATGCTGCCGAGGTGACACCCGCCGCCGTCGGGATCGTCCGCCGGTTGATCGCCCAGGGATTCCTCGGGCGCTGACCGCCGTCAGAGCTTGGTGTTCTTGGTCAGGTCCCAGCCCGCGGTTATGGGGGCGTCCGCCTTGCCCGACGGGTCGCTAGGCGTGTACTGCACCTCGATCTTGGCGAAGTTCAGCGAGAAGCTGTCGTTGGGCGTGGGGCTGTCGGCGCTGGACGCCTGCTGGTACGACGAGACCAGGATGTCGGTGAACTTGATCTTCAGGAACTCGATCTGGTTCCCGCCGGCCTTGCGGGCGGTGAGAACCGCCTCTTTGATGTGCTGCCCGCTGGCCACGGCGAGGAACAGCTTGGGCGACGCCTTGCTGGTCCGCATCACGAAGTGGAAGTCCTGCATGGAGACCTTGCCGGCTCCCCCGCCGCCGCCTGCGCCGCCCGTCGTTCCCTGCTGGGTGGCACCCCAGCTGAACGACTCGATGTCGATCTCGTCCTTGTGCTTGGCGTCGGTGCTCTCGCCCTTGATGTCGGTGATCTTCAGGAACATGTCGACAGCCATGGATCGGGAGCGTAGTTCCCGACGGACTACGGTTGCTCGCCATGTTCCGTTCCCCGCTTCTCGCTTGGTTCGTCACGGCCGGCGTCACGCAGCTGGCGCTGTTCGTGACCACCATCTACCTGCACCGGGTGCTCTCGCACCGCGCCGTCACCCTGTCACCGGGTGTCACGGGCGTGTTCCGGGTGATCCTCTGGCTCACCACCGGCATCCGGCCGCGCCAGTGGGTGGCCGTGCACCGGCTGCACCACGCCCACGCCGACGAGGAGGGTGACCCCCACTCACCTCTGATCGAGGGCTTCAACCAGGTGCAGTTCGGCAACTACTGGATGTACAAGCGGGCGGCGAACAACCCGGCGGTGGTGGCGCGTTATGCCCGCGACCTTCCCGGCGACCGCTGGGACCGAACCTTGTTCGATCACGCCTTCCTCGGACTGGGCCTCGGCATCGTCCTCCTGTGCGTCCTCCTCGGCCCGTGGCTCGGCCTCGTCGCCGCCGGCGTCCACGCCGTCGCCTACGTGCTCCTGAGCGCCGCCGTGAACGCGGTCGGGCACCGCTTCGGGCGCCGGCCGCACGTTGGCAACCTGGCCCGCAACTCGCAGTGGCTCGCCTGGCTCACCGCCGGAGAGGGACTTCACAACAACCACCACGCCGCTCCCACCTCGGCCCGCTTCGCCATGCACCGGGGCGAGATAGACCCCGGCTGGTGGGTCGTGGCCTTGCTGCAGCGCCTGCGATGGGCGCGCGTGCGCCACGAACGACCAGTGATGGCCCGGTCCGCCGCCTGAGCGACGGACGGGCCGGCGGCGTCAGCGGCCGAAGATGTAGATGATCCAGAGCACCGAGGCGACGATGCCGATGACGCCCAGGATCTGCCCCGCCGTGGCCAGCCCCTGCCCGCCGATCGTGCCGCCGGAATCGGCGATCTTCCTCTTGGCCGTCGTCCCCAGTACCACCGCGATGATGCCGAGGATGATGCCGAAGATGAAGAGCGACAGGATGCCGAGGACGAACGACGCGATCGCGGTTCCGTCGGTACCGGTGCGGGCCGGCGGGGCGTAGCCCGGGGACACGGGCGGCGCCGGCGGCGGCTGACCGGGGGGACGGTCGTCGGGGGGCTGGGAACTTCCGCCAGGTTGGTTCCAGCTCATGAAGCCGACCGTACCACCGGGCCGTCCCGTGCTGCCTTACCCGGTCGCCAGCTTTCTCGCCGCCGCCGCGATGTGGTCGGCGTCGATGCCGGCGGCGGCCAGCAGGTCGTCGGGCTTGCCCGAGCCGGGCATGTCGGAGACGGCCAGGCTCACCACCCGGGTGTGGGTGTCGGTGTCGGCGAAGACCTCCAGCACGGCGT
>DATAAF010000108.1:0-12727 GCA_036260255.1 Acidimicrobiales bacterium
GGGCCCGCCTCTTGGCCGAGCGCTGGCGCGCCGCCGCGGTGGCCGTCACCCGGGGCGCGGCGGGCGCGGTGCTGTGGGGGGGCGACGGCCCGCCCCTCGCCGTCCCCGCACCCGCCGTCGCCGGCCAGGGCCAGGCGGCCCCCGACGCGTGCGGCGCGGGCGACCGCTTCGCCGCCACCGCCGCCGGCGCCCTGGCCGACGGAAGTTTGCCGTCGGAAGCCGTGACACTGGCCGTCGTCGCTGCATCTTCCTATGTGGCCGCCGGAGGGGCGGCTGGCGTGGCAGGGAGCAGCAACGGCGCCGCCCCGGTTCCAGAGCCCCGCGCCCCCGGGGCTCGGCACGCTTTCGTCCCTCCGAGTGGCTGCACCGCCACCGGCGCGCCATCCGATCCCGAAGAGTTCGCCCGGCGGGTGCGCGCCGGTGGCGGCACCGTCGTCGCCACCGGAGGGTGCTTCGACGTGCTCCACGCCGGCCACGTGCGCACGCTGGAGGCGGCCCGCGCCCTGGGCGACTGCCTGATCGTGTGCCTCAACTCCGACGCCTCGGTCCGCCGGCTCAAGGGACCGGGGCGGCCCCTCGTCCCGGCGGACGACCGGGCGGCCGTGCTGCGCAGCCTGGGGTGCGTCGACGCCGTCGCCGTCTTCGACGAGGACACGCCCGAGGCCGTCCTGGAGCGGTTGCAGCCCCATCTCTTCGTCAAGGGCGCCGACTACCGGGCGGACGACCTGCCCGAGGCCCGGGCCCTGGCCCGCTGGGGCGGGCAGGCGGTGGTCGTGCCCTTCCTGGAGGGCCGCTCCACCTCCGGCCTGGTCGAGTCCATGGCCCGATCAGGTGACCGCCGGCCCTCGCCCTGACGAGCGGCCCCTCCTGGTCGGGCTGCGGCCGTTGGGGCTGGGCGACTTCCTCACCGCCGTCCCTGCCTACCGGGCCCTGGCCCGGGCCTTCCCCGGGCACCGCCGGGTGCTGGCCGCCCCGGCGGTCCTCGAGCCCCTCGCCCGGCTCACCGGCGCGCTGGACGGGGTGGTCGACACCGCCCCCCTGCGCCCCCTCCCGGCGCCGCTGCGGGGAGCGGATCTCGCCGTCGACCTCCACGGACGGGGGCCGGCCAGCCATCGGGTGCTCCTCGCCGCCGGCCCGCGCCGGCTGATCGCCTTCGCCAACCCGGAGATCCCGGGCACCGAGTCGTTCCCGCGGTGGTCCGACGACGAGCACGAGGTCGTGCGCTGGTGCCGCCTGCTCACCGAGAGCGGCGCCCCCGCCGACCCCGCCGAGCTGGACCTGCCCCTACCGCCCCCTCCCCCGCCGCCGGGGGCAGCCGGCGCCACCGTCGTCCACCCGGGCGCCGCCTACCCAGCCCGGCGGTGGCCGCCCGAACGCTGGTCGGCGGTGGCGGCCGCCGAGGCGTCCGCTGGGCGGCGGGTGGTGGTCACCGGGGGCCCCGACGAGGTCGACCTGGCCGCCGCCGTCGCGCAGGGGGCGGGGTTACCGCCCGAGGCGGTGCTGGCCGGCCGTACCGACCTGGCGGGGCTGGCGGCGGTGGTGGCCGCGGCCGGACGGGTGGCCTGCGGCGACACCGGCCTGGCCCACCTGGCCACCGCCCTGCGCACGCCGTCGGTGGTGCTGTTCGGTCCGGTGCCGCCGTCGCGCTGGGGCCCGCCGCCCGACCGGCCGTGGCACCGGGCCCTGTGGAAGGGGCGCTCCGGCGACCCCCACGGCCGCACCCCCGACCCCGGCCTGCTCGAGATCACCGCCGACGAGGTCGTGGAGGCGCTGTCCGACCTCCCCCCGGCGAATTGGGTGACGAAAGCGGCTGGAAACCAACCGCATTCCGCGCCGGAACCAGCTCGCTAGGACGCCCCCACTCGACGGCGGAGCTCGTCGTAGTAGTCGTCGAAGTACTTCGGGATGTCGCTCAGGGCGAACTCCTGGAGGATCGAGGTCGGCGGCTCCCGCTCGAGCAGGAAGTCGACCGACTGGCGGACGAGCACCTCGGGGTCGACGTCGCCCAGACCGAGGTCGTCGACCAGGTCGTCGGGGACCGTCACCCGGTGGTTGGTCGTGACGTCACCCTGGCGGATCTCGACGCCGAAGGCGCCGTCGTCCAACGCCGTCACCGTGATGTCGCTCATCTCCGCCTCCAGCGCGCTAGCTCGCCTCGTAGCCCTCGTCCTCGGCCGGCACCGTCTGTGCCTGCTCGATGGCATCGGCCTCGGGCACCTCGGCATCCACCCGGGGCACCTCCTCCACCTCCTCCTCGTCCGAGGTGACGGGGAGGTGCTGCTCCACGGCGTCCGCCCTGGGCGCCTCGGGAGGCAGGTCATCGGGGTCCACGGCCATCGCCCAACCGTACCCGCCGCGCCGACGGCGGCGGCCCCGCCGGTCAGCGCTCGATCACGGCCTGGTCGAACACGCTGCCGTCCACCCCGACCGCCCGCAGGAGCAGCGCGCGGGCGCGGACCTCGACGGCCACGAAGTGGTGGCGTTGGGCGGCCGCCTTCTGGTCGGGCTCGTCCATGCAGTCCTGCCGCACCCGGTACAGCTCCCGCCCGCCCCCTCCGGTGACGACGTAGGTGACACCCCGCCGGGAGACGAGGCGCTCGTAGTCGTGGTCGTGCCCGTTGAGCACCAGCGCCACCCGGTGCCGCTCGAACACCGGCACCCACCGCTCCCCCACCGCCTCGGTCGACCCGTGGGGACCGCACGACCACGCCGGCTGGTGGAAGACGACGACCCGGAACGGCGGGCCCGGGCCACCCAGCCGCTCGTCCAGCCACCGGGCCTGGACGTCGTCGGGCCGGTTGGCGTCCACGAACAGCAGCTGCACCCCGGGCAGCTCCTTGGCGTACGGCAGCGGGGGCAGCCCCAGGTGGGCCAGCTCCTCGTCGCCGTAGCCGCCGGCCACGTCGTGGTTGCCCAGCGTCGCCCACATGGGCCGCCCCGCCCGCAGCGACCGGTAGGGCCGGTCGAGCTGCGCCTCGAACAGGCTGGGCTCGGCCACGTCGTAGACGTTGTCGCCCGTCGTCACCAGGGCGTCCACCCGGTGACCGCCGGCCACCCACCGCTCCATCGCCGCCGCCACGTCCAGCTGGGCCCGGCCACCCCCGAAGTCGCCGAACGCCACGAACCCCGACAGGACGGGGTCACCGGGGGCCGTGCTCGGCGGCGGGACCGGCGCGGCGACGGTCGTGGCGACGCTCGTCACCTCGGTGGTGCCGGTGGCGCGGGGCTCGGGGCCGGGCCGGCCGCAGGTCGCCAGCACCAACGCCGCCGCGGCGACGGCCCAGACCAGTCGCCGTCGCCCGTTCACCGGTCCAATCTGCCACCCGGTCGGGTCGTCACCGGCCCGGCGAGGGCGGGAGCGGCTGGCCGAGGCCCTCAGGGCGTGAGGACCACCTTCACCGCCCCGTCGCGCTTCTTCTGGAAGATCTCGTAGCCGTAGGGGGCCTGGTCGAGCGGGAGACGGTGGGTCGCGAACCGGTCGACGCCGAGGACGTCGCGCTCGAGCAGCAGGGGCATGATTTCGTCGACCCATCGCCGCACGTTCGCCTGTCCCATGCGCACGGCGACCTGCTTGTCGAACAGGTCCCCCAGCGGGAAGAACGGGTAGTGGCCGGTGTACACCCCGGTGATCGACAGCGTGCCGCCCCGGCGGATGGAGCCCACGCAGTTGCGGAGGGCGACGAGCTTGTCGGTCTGGACCTTGATGGCGGCGAGCAGCGAATCGGCCGGGGAGCCGGCCGCCTCCATGCCCACGGCGTCGATCCCGGCGTCGACGCCCCGTGCGTCGGTGAGCTCCCAGACGGCGTCGGTCACGTCGTCGACGGCGCTGAAGTCGACCGTCTGGGCGCCCCACTCCTCGGCGAGCCGCAGGCGCTCGGGGACCTGGTCGACCCCGATCACCCTCGCCGCGCCCAGGTGCAGGGCGATGCGGACGCACATCTGGCCGATCGGGCCGAGCCCCCACACCCCCACCGTGTCCCCCTCCGACACGTCGGCGTAGGCGACTGCCTGCCAGGCCGTCGGGAGGACGTCGGAGAGGAAGAGGAAACGGTCGTCGGGCGGGCCCTCGGGCACCTTGACGGGCCCGAAGTGGGCCTGCGGCACCCGCAGGTACTCGGCCTGCGCGCCGGGGACGGCGCCGTAGAGGTGGGTGTAGCCGAACAGGCTCCCGCCCTTGCGGACCGCCTTGTTCTGGGTCGTGTCGCACTGGGAGTAGAGCTGGCGGTGGCACAGCCAGCAGCGCCCGCAGGCGATGTTGAAGGGGACGACCACCCGGTCGCCGGGGCCGATGTGGGAGACCTCGGGGCCCACCTCCTCCACCACGCCCATGGCCTCGTGGCCGAGGATGTCGCCCTCCTTCATGACCGGCCACAGCTTGGCGTAGAGGTGGAGGTCGGACCCGCAGATCGCCGTGGAGGTCACCCGGACGATGGCGTCGGTGGGCTCCTCGATCTTGGGATCGTCGACGTCCTCGACGCTCACCTCGTCGCGGCCCTGCCAGGTCACTGCTCGCATGCTCGTCCCTCCTAGGCGCTCGGCGTCCGGCTCGGCCGCATCCCCGCCGACACTCTCTCCCGGGGCGACTCCGGCTCGAGCGGGGGCGTGGGCGCCCCGGCGCCGTCGGCCAACCCCTCGAGCAGCTCCCGCAAGGCGTCGCCCGCGCTCACCGTCGACTGCCATCCCAGCTCGCGGCGGATGCGGCCGGTGTCGAGGATGGGGACGGCGAAGGCCAGGTCGATCCATCCCGGCGTGGTCGGCTGCACGCGCAACCGCCAAGAGGCGGCCACCGCGCCCCTGAGGACGGCGCCGGGCACGGGGACGGGCCGGGCACCGAGCAGCCGGCCCAGCTCCTCCCCGTCGAGCACCGGGTCGGCCGCCACGTTGAACGCCCCCCGGGCGTCGCTCAGGAGGGCCAGCCGGTACGCCTCGGCCACGTCCCGGGTGTGCAGCGCCTGGAAGACGAGCCGGGGATGGCGGGGCACGAGCGGGATGCGCTCGGGCCGCAGCAGCGGGCCGGGCAGGAGGCGGCCGACGAAGACCTTGCGGATGCCCCACGCCGCCTCCCGCTTGAAGATGAGGGCGGGGCGGAGCCGCACGACCCGGACGTCGGGATGGGTCTCCTCGAACCCGTCGAGCAGGCGCTCGGTTGCCGCCTTGTGGCGGGCGTAGAAGCTCGACGGGATGCCCTCGGTCGGCCAGCTCTCGTCCACCGGGTGGTCCTTGGGCCCCGTCGAGTAGGCGCCCACCGACGAGGCGTAGACGAGCGTCCGCACGCCCGTCCGCCCCATGGCCGCCAGCACCCGGGCGGTGCCCTCCACGTTGGTCGCCTCGAGGACGTCGAGGCGGTGCGACGGCTGGATGAGCCAGGCCAGGTGGATGACGGCGTCCGCCGCCTTGAAGTGGGGCTCGAGATCGGACGACGACACGTCGGCCGACGCCCAGGTGACCTTGGGCACCTCGAGCTCGGGCAGGCGCCGGGCGAGGCCGACGATCGAGTCGACGCCGGGGTCGGCGGAGAGGGCCTGAAGGACGCTGGTCCCCACATTGCCGGTGGCCCCGGTCACGACGACCCTCACAGGACGTCCCTACCCCACCGGCGGTCGATGTACTGGCTCCGGCCCGTACATCCACCGCCGGTTCGGGAAGGATGGTGGACCGTGGGCGACGACCGGCGAGTGGTGGTCACCGGAATGGGCGCGGTCACGCCGTTGGGCGACGACGTGCGACAGATGTGGGCGGCGATGGTCGCCGGACGATCGGGTGTCGGCCCGATCCGGTCGTTCGACGCGTCGGCCCTCCCCGTGCGCATCGCCGCCGAGGTGCGCCACTTCGAGGCCGCCGGCCACTTCGACGTGCGGGACGCCCGGCGGGTCGACCGCTTCGCCCAGCTCGGCATCGTCGCCGCCCGCCAGGCCCTGGCCCAGAGCGGGCTCCAGGTGGCCGAGCACCCCGACAGGGTGGGTGTGGTGTTCGGGTCGGGGCTGGGCGGGCTCAGCACCCTCGTCGACCAGGTGGGCGTGCTCACCGATCGAGGCCCGAGCCGGGTCAGCCCCTTCCTCGTGCCCATGATGATCCCGAACATGGCCGCCGGCCGGATCGCCATCGAGTCGGGCGCCACCGGGCCGACCTCGTGCCCGGTCACCGCCTGCGCCGCATCGGCGACGGCGATCGGCGAGGCCGTCGACCTCATCCGGCTGGGCCGGGCCGACGCCATCGTCGCCGGAGGCGCCGACGCCACCGTGGCGCCGATCTGCATCGCCGCCTTCGCCCAGATGAAGGCCCTGTCCTCGCGGAACGACGACCCCGAGAGGGCGTCCCGGCCCTTCGACGCCGGCCGCGACGGCTTCGTGCTGGGCGAGGGAGGGGCCGCGCTGGTCCTCGAGGAGCGGGAGCATGCCCGAGCGCGGGGAGCGGACGTGCTGGCCGAGGTGGCGGGGTGGGGGGGCAGCTGCGACGCCCACCACCTCACCGCCCCCGACCCCCGCGGCGCCGGTGCCGCCGCCGCCATGCAGGCGGCGTTGGACGACGCCCGGGTGAGCGCCGGCGACGTCGGCTACCTCAACGCCCACGGCACGTCGACCCGGCTCAACGACCGCACCGAGGCGCTCGCCATCCGGGACGTCGTGGGCAGCGGCGTCGCCGTCTCGTCGACCAAGGGAGTGACCGGCCATCTGCTCGGCGCCGCAGGCGCGGTCGAGGCCATCGCCTGTGTGCAGGTCCTGGGCACGGGCCTGGTGCCGCCGACGGTGAACCTCGAGCAGCCCGACCCCGACTGCGGCCTCGACCTGGTGGCCGGCGAGGCACGCGAGGCGGACGTCGACGTGGCCCTGTCGAACAGCTTCGGCTTCGGCGGCCACAACGTCACGCTCGTCCTGCGACGAGCCTGAACGCCCTCCCTCGAAGGGCGCGCGCCCTACTTCCGGCGGCGGCTCTTGCGGCCGAAGGCGATGACCCGTCGGCCCGCGGTGCCGGCGGCGGCCGGCCGGGGCGACTCCCCCGACGCTCCGATGGGCTTCGCGCTCTTGCCCGGTGCGACGCCGTGGTTCTCCCCGGCCGGTGTGGATCCCACCCGGGTCACCCGGCGGTAGCGGGCCCGGTAGTCGTCGATGCGGCTGCTGAGGCGATCGAGGCCTTCGGCGAACTCGGCCAACACCGCCCAGCCCTCCTCGGTGAGCTCATAGGTGCGCCGAGCGGGGCCGGCGGCAGAGGCGTCCCAGGCGGAGACGACCCATCCCGCCTCCTCCAGCCGTCGCAGGGTCTGGTACAGCGGGCCCGGACCGCCCCAGTCGAACCCGAACGGCTTCAGCCGCTCCACGAGGTCGTACCCGTGCCCCGGACGCTCGGCCAGCAGCAGGAGGAGGCATGGTCGGAGGAGGGCCCGGGGGTGAGACGGGTCGTCCTCGAGTCGTGCCATTCGTCCGCCCTCCGCCGCGCCGGAACGTTCAGTAGATGCTGCGAGTCTATAGCACCTTTCCACTCAGCGAGAGGGCACAATGGTGGGCGCCACAAGCAGCCGGGGTCCTTGACCTGGCCCCAGGGACCAGGTTCTACCGTCGGGTGGTCGAGGAGGAGCCATGGGTGAGACGGAAGAGCAGCTTCGCCATCCCGGAGTCCTCGTCGGCCCACTGCTGCTGCTCCTCCTCGGCGAGGAGCCGGGGCACGGCTACGACCTGATCGAGCGGCTGCGCCTGCTCGGCTTCGAGCACCGGGCCGGCTCGCTCTACCGGGAGCTCCGCCGCCTGGAGGAGGCCGGCCTGGTGGCGTCCTACTGGGAGGCGTCCCAGACCCGAGGTCCCGCCCGCCGCGTCTACGAGCTCACCCTCGAGGGCAGGCGGGCCCTGCGGGCGTGCGCCGCCAGCGCCGAGGACCTCTCCCGCACGCTCTCCGACTACGTCGAGCGCTGCGCCGTCGTGTCCCGTCCCGGACGCCCCCGGGGCCGCCGGGCGGCGCGGCTGGCGGACCTGCCACCTGTGCGGACCTGACGGCGCCGACGAGGTCCGCTACTCGGTCTCGCTCAGCGCCATCAGCACCCGGTCGACCTGCTCCTGTTTGCGCAGGATGACGTGCTCCATAAGGTGCTCGAGGGCCTCCGAGCGGGCCTCCTGGCCGGTGGCGGGGATCACCGAGTGGAGAGCTTCCAGCGTCTCGTCCTCGCAGTCGACCAGGATGCGCCCGATCTTGGCGGCGTCGTCGCTCCACCGGATCGGCGCCACCTCGGTGGGCGGCTGACCGCCCAGCGCCACCACCTTCTCGACCAGGCGGCGGGCGTCGTCGAGCTCGGCACCGGCCCATTCCCGGCACAGGTCGGAGAAGGCGATCTGGTCGAGGCCCCTCGCCGACCCGGCGGCCATGGCGTAGAGCAGCGCCGAGCGGTACTGCAGCCGCAGGGCGTTCTTGAGCAGGTCGATGACCGCTCCGGTGTCCATCTGCTCGCTCATCGGGCGAAAACTAGTGGCCGGCGGGAACCTCACCCGCGCGGTGGAGAGGCGCGCTCCGCCCTGCGGCGGTTCCCCGCGAGCCGACGTTCCCGTACCTTCGAGGCGTGAGCGAGCGGTGGCGCCGGGCCGACCCGTTCGTCGTCGACGGCCTCCTGGCCCTGTTCTGCGCGGTCGTGACCATCGCGACGGTCGTCGCCGTCGAGCCGAACGACGGGCCCGACCTCGACGCCGTCGGGGTGGTCCTGCTCCTCGGCCAGACGCTGCCGGTCGCCTGGCGCCGGCGCCGGCCGGTGCTGGCGTGGGCCGTGTGCGGCCTGGCGGCGACGATTTGGGGGGTCGCCGAGTTCCCCGACACCGTCCTCGACCTCGGTCCCCTCATCGTCGTCTTCAGCGTCGCCGCCCACTGCCGGCGCCGGACGGCCACCGTGCTGGGGGTGGCGACGGCCGCCGTCATCGGCCTCGCCCTGCTCGCCGCCGGGGACGCCAGCGCCGCCGACGTCTCGTTCAACTTCCTCGTCTTCGGCGTGGCGTGGGCTCTCGGGGAGAACCAACGCACCCGCCGGGCGTACACCGCCGAGCTGGAGGAGAAGGCCGCCCGCCTCGAGCGGTCACAGGCCGAGCAGGCGGAGCGGGCGGCGGCCCAGGAACGGTCGCGCATCGCGCGCGAGCTGCACGACGTGGTCGCCCACCACGTGAGCATGATGGTCGTGCAGGCGGAGGGCGGCGCCAGCGTGCTCGAGGCGTCCCCCGAGCAGGCCGCCCAGGCCTTCGACGCCATCGGCGCGGCCGGGCGGCAGGCAATGGCGGAGATGCGCCGGGTCCTGGGCGTCCTGCGGGACGGAGGCGACGGCGCCGCCGGGCGGTCGCCGCAGCCCGGCCTGGAGGCGGTGGTCGAGCTGGTCGAGGGCGTGCGCCGCGCCGGGCTCCCCGTGGAGCTACGGGTCGAGGGACGGCCCCGGCCGCTGCCCGCCGGCCTCGACCTCTCCGCCTACCGCATCGTGCAGGAGGCGCTGACCAACGCCCTCCGCCACGCTCGGGCCGGACAGGCGACCGTCACCGTCCTCTACGCGGAGGAGCACCTCGAGCTCGAGGTGGCCGACGACGGGCAGGGCCCTCCGGCGGACCTGGCCGGCGGCACGCCGGCCAACGGCCACGGGCTGGTCGGCATGCGCGAGCGGGTCGCCCTGTTCGGCGGGGAGCTCAGCGTCGGGGACCGCGAAGGCGGAGGCTTCGCGGTGGTCGCCCACCTCCCCACCAGGCCATGACGCGGGCGGCATCGACCGAGCCCATCCGCGTGCTCGTGGCCGACGACCAGGCCCTGGTGCGGGCGGGCTTCCGGATGATCCTCGACGCCCACCGCGACATCTCCGTCGTGGCCGAGGCGGGCACCGGGCGGGAGGCGGTGGACACGGCCACCAGGGTGCGGCCCGACGTCACCCTCATGGACATCCGCATGCCCGAGATGGACGGCCTGGAGGCCACGCGCCGCCTGGCCGGGCCGGGTGTCGAGACGCCCCTGCGGGTGCTCGTGCTGACCACCTTCGACCTCGACGAGTACGTCTACGACGCCCTCCAGGCCGGGGCCAGCGGCTTCCTCTTGAAAGACGTCGGCCGGGACGAGCTCGTGCAGGCGGTGCGGGTGGTCGCCGCCGGCGACGCCCTGCTGGCGCCGGCGGTGACCCGGCGCCTGATCGCCGAGTTCGCCCGCCAACGCCCGGCGGCGCCGATGGCCCCCGCTCAGCTCGACTCGCTCACCAGCCGCGAGCGGGACGTCCTCGAGCTGGTGGCCCGCGGCCTGTCCAACGCCGAGATCGCCGAGGCCCTGGTGGTGGGCGAGGCGACGGTGAAGTCGCACGTCGCCCACATCCTCATGAAGCTGCACCTGCGGGACCGCATCCAGGCGGTCATCCTCGCCTACGAGGTCGGGCTCGTCCGCCCCCGGTCCTGACCGGCGCCGCCGCCGGCGAAGTAGGCGACGGTCCGGGCCAGACCCTCCGCCAGGCTCACCTTGGGCTCGTAGCCGAGATGCCGGCGGGCCGCCGAGATGTCGGCGCTGGAATGGCGGATGTCGCCGGGCCGCGGCTCTACGTGCACGGGGTGCGGCTCGACGCCCAGGATCCCCCCGAGCACATCGAGCATCTCGAGCAGGGTCACCTCCCGGAGACCACCGATGTTGTAGACGTTGCCGCGACAGAGCTCCTCGGGGGCGGCCGCCGCCGACATGTTCACCGCCACCACGTCGTCCACGTAGGCGAACGCCCGACTCTGGCGCCCGTCGCCGTGCACCGTGGGCGACCGGCCGTGGGCGAGGGCATCGATGAAAAGGGGGATCACCGCGGCGTACGCCGAGTCGGGACGCTGGCGGGGGCCGAACACGTTGAAGTAGCGGAGCGAGACGGTGCTCAACCCGTACAGCTCGGCGAACACGGTGCAGTACAGCTCCCCCGCCAGCTTGGTGACGGCGTACGGCGACCGGGGGTGCACCGGCGCGGACTCCGGCGTGGGCCGCTGCTTCGCCCCTCCGTACACGCTGCTCGAGGAGGCGTAGACGACGCGCCGCACCCCCGCGTCGAGCGACGCCTTGAGGACGGTGAGCGTGCCGTGGGTGTTGGCCCGGTCCGTCTCCAGCGGGTACTCCACCGAGCGCAGCACGGCCCGGTGGGCGGCGTGGTGGAACACGACCTGGGCGCCCGCCACCGCCTTGGCGACGGCGGCCTCGTCGGCAACGTCGCCAACCACCAGGTCCGCCCCGGCGGGGACGTTGTCGGCGTAGCCGGTGGAGAGGTCGTCGAGGACGCAGACCGAGTGGCCGGCGGCGAGCAGGGCGTCCGCCAGGTTCGAGCCGATGAACCCGGCGCCGCCGGTGACCAGAGCCCTCACCGCCCGAGTCTCGCACGCCGAGATGACCGCCCGGGCACCGGTAGAATGCTGCTCACCCGCCCGGACCGGGCCGGGAGGGGGAGTCGCGAGGATGGCGAACACGACGAACGAGCTGCGGTCCCTCGACGCCGACCTCTCGCGCCTGGAGCAGGGCCTCACCATCTGGCTCACCGGCCTGCCCTCCTCGGGCAAGACGACCATCGCCGCCGCCCTCCACGCCCGCCTTCGCAAGGCGGGGCTGCGCACCGAGCTGCTCGACGGCGACCTCGTGCGCACGTACCTCACGAGGGACCTCAGCTTCTCCCGCGAGGACCGGATCGAGAACATCCGCCGCGTCGGCTTCGTCGCCCACCTCCTGAGCCGCAATGGTGTGGTCGCCGTCTGCGCCCTGATCTCCCCCTACCGCCAGGCGCGCGACGAGGTGCGGGCGCTGCACGGCCCCCGGTTCTTCGAGGTCCACGTCTCGACCCCGTCGGCGGTGTGCGCCACCCGCGACGTGAAGGGCCTCTACGCCAAGCAGCGGGCCGGCGAGCTGTCCGGCCTCACGGGCGTCGACGACCCCTACGAACCGCCGCTGTCCCCGGAATGGGTGATCCCCGCCCACCTCCAGTCCGTCGAGGAGTCGGTCGACGACCTCTGGCGGGCGCTGGTCGGCAGGGCCCCGCAGTGAGGTCGTCCGCCCTCGGGAGCCGGCACCCCTACGAGCTGTCCCACCTCGAGGAGCTCGAGTCCGAGGCCGTCTTCATCATGCGGGAGGTCGCCGGCGAGTTCGAGCGGCCCGTGTTGCTCTTCAGCGGCGGCAAGGACTCGGTGGTGCTGCTCCACCTGGCCCAGAAGGCCTTCCGCCCGGAGCGCTTCCCGTTCCCTGTCATGCACGTGGACACGGGCCACAACTTCCCCGAGGTCATCGACTTCCGCGACCGGCGGATGGAGGAACTGGGCGAGCGCCTGATCGTCGCCAGCGTGCAGGAGTCGATCGACCAGGGACGGGTCGTCGAGGACAACGGGCCCAAGGCCTCGCGGAACCGGCTGCAGACCACCACGCTCCTCGACGCCATCGCCGCCCACGGCTTCGACGCCTGCTTCGGCGGCGCCCGCCGGGACGAGGAGAAGGCGAGGGCCAAGGAGCGGGTCTTCTCCTTCCGCGACGAGTTCGGCCAGTGGGACCCCAAGAACCAGCGGCCCGAGCTCTGGCGGCTCTACAACGGGCGCATCCGTCCCGGCGAGCACATCCGCGTGTTCCCGCTCTCGAACTGGACGGAGACCGACGTGTGGCAGTACATCGCCGCCGAGCAGCTCGAGGTGCCGTCCATCTACTTCGCCCACAAGCGCACGGTGTTCCACCGCGACGGCATGCTCATGGCCCTTGGTCCCTACGTCGGGCTCCTCCCCGACGAGGAGCCGTTCGA
>DATAAF010000109.1:0-51754 GCA_036260255.1 Acidimicrobiales bacterium
GCCCGATGAAGGGCGGGCGCCGGCGCGTCAAGACTCCTGTGCGATCCTGAACCCGAGCAGAATGAGGGCGTTGGCGAGGTAGAGCCAAAGGGCCAACAGCACGATCGCAGCCAGCCCGCTGGTCGCATATCGGCGCTCGAAATCCGCCCCCACATTCAGGAACGCGACGTAACCGACGGAAACCACGGCGATGGCGGCGGCGGCGGCGGCCGCGCCCCGCACCATCGCCTTGGTGGACAGATGGCCGGGAGCGAACAGCCGGTAGAGGGCGGTGGCACCGAGCGTGCCGGCGACGAACCCGAAGACCAGGGCGAGGAGCCAGCCGAGGACCGTCGCCAGAGGCCCCTCGCCCAGGACCTTGGTGCCCAGCAGCGACGCCACCAGCGCCGCCAGGGCGAGGGCGGGCACCACCCCGAGCAGCCCGAACGCCAGCGCCCGGCCCCGCAGGCCCTTGGCCTCCTCGTCGCGGTTGCGGGAGAGGCGGTCGAACGCCCGCCGCAGCCCCGAGCCGTAGGCGGTGGCAGGCCACAGCAGGGCCAGGAGCGCACCCACGCCGAGGCGCGCCCCCAGGTCGGCGACCCGCTGGAACGCCCCCTCCACGCCCAAGTTGGCCGGGAGCACGTCGGCCAGGCGGTCGGCCACCTCCTTCACCCGGCTCTCGCCTGTGAACACGCTCACGACCCAGAGCACCAGGATCGAGAAGGGCACCACCGACACCAGGGCGTAGAACGCCAGGGCGGCGGAGAGCAGGAAGACGTCTTCGTTCCGGAGCCAGCGGACCACCTCGGCGACCGGGCCGGGCAACCGGTCCTGGACGGCGTCCATCACCGCTGCCGGTGCCCGCTTCGACCGCTTCCCCACGCCGAGACCTTTCCCGGCCAACGTGGCTAGGACGCCTGCGACGGCCGGCGTTCCTCCAGCTCCTCGAGCGTCATCAGCACCGTCCTCGCCTTCGACCCTTCCGACGGCCCGACCACGCCCCGACGTTCCAAGAGATCCATGAGGCGGCCCGCCCGGGCGAAGCCGACACGGAGCTTGCGCTGCAACATCGACGTGGAGCCGAGCTGGGAGCGCACGACCAGCTCCATGGCCGCCTCCAGGAGGTCGTCGTCGTCCTCGTCGGCCGGACCGCCCCCGCTCGGCGCCTCGTCGCCCTCCACTCCCTCGACGTACGACGGCTCGGCCTGGCGGCGCCAGTGGGCGACGACCTTGCGGACCTCGTCCTCGCTCACCCACGCGCCCTGCACCCGCCGGGGGACGTTGGACGCGGCCACCGCCAGCAGCATGTCCCCCTGTCCGACGAGCCGCTCGGCGCCCTGCTGGTCGAGGATGACCCGGCTGTCGGCCTGGGACGAGACGGCGAACGCGAGCCGGGAGGGGATGTTGGCCTTGATGACGCCGGTGATCACGTCGACCGACGGGCGTTGGGTGGCGATCACCAGGTGGATCCCCACCGCCCGCGCCATCTGGGCGATACGGCAGATCGACTCCTCGACGTCGCGGGCCGCGACCATCATCAGATCGTTCAGCTCGTCCACCACCACCACGACGAAGGGGAGCCGTGCGTAGGCCGTCTCCCCGTCGGCGCGGAGGTCGCCCCGGTCGTAGGCGGCGTTGTAGCCGGCGATGTCGCGGGCGCCCACCTCGGCCAACAGGTCGTAGCGGCGCTCCATCTCGTGCACCGCCCACGACAGGGCGTTGGCCGCCCGCTTGGGGTTGACGACGACCTGGGTGAGGAGGTGGGGCAGCCCGTTGTAATGGCCCAGCTCGACCCGCTTGGGGTCGATGAGGATGAGCCGGACCTGGTCGGGGGTGGCCCGGACGAGCAGCGACGTGACCAGGGAGTTGATGCAGGACGACTTGCCCGACCCGGTCGCCCCGGCGATGAGGACGTGCGGCATCTCGGCCAGGTTCACGAGCACCGGGCGCCCGGCGATGTCTCGACCCATGGCCACCTCGAGGGGATGGGTGGCCCTCCGCGCCTCGGACGAGGCGAGGATGTCACCGAGCAGCACGAGCTGGCGCACCTTGTTGGGAACCTCGACGCCGATCGCCGAGCGCCCGGGGATGGGGGCGAGGATGCGCACGTCGGGCGATGCCATGGCGTAGGCGATGTCCTTGTGCAGGTTCGTCACCCGGGCGACTTTCACGCCTGGGCCCAGCGCCAGCTCGAAGCGGGTGACCGTCGGGCCCACGGTGGTGCCGACCAAACGGGTCTCGACGCCATGGGCGGCCAGCGCGCTCTCGAGGGCGCGGCCCTCGGCCTCGACGAGCTTGGCGTCGACCTCGGCAGCCGACCCGCGCCTGAGCACCGAGAGGGAGGGGAGCTTCCAGGTCCCGCGGGAGGCGGCCGGGCCCAGGTCGATGGCGAGCTGCTCGGCGTGGCCGGGGGGATGAGTGGGGACGTGGACGAGCGCCGGCGGCTCCTCGTCAGCGTGGAGGTGCCCCGCCGCGGCCGTCCCGTCGCCTGCGGTGGAGGGGTCGTCGTCGGCGGTGACCGGTGCCGGATCCGCGGTGCCGGGCCCCGTCCTGTCGCCCGGGTCGACGACGCCTGCCGGCCTGCCGCCCGTCGCGCCGTCTCGGTCCTCCGGACCCGCTGCGGGTGTGTGGGCGGCGCGGCCGACGACGGCCCGGCCGGCCCGGGCGCCCCACCGGGCGACGGCCAGGCCCGCCCGGCCCAGGGCGCCGGCGATCTCCTTGGCGTCGGCGCGAGCGAGCACCATGACGCCGACGCCGCCGAGGGCGACGAGGACCACGGCGGCGCCGCCGGCGGCGAGAACGGCGCGCAGGGGCTCGGCGGCGGCGGCCCCGACGACGCCTCCGGCCGACCGCAGCCGGCCCAGCGGGGCGGTCAGCGGCGGCGAGCCGCCGGCGAGGTGCAGCGACCCGGCCACGGCGACGGTGAGCAGCGCGCTCGCCACCCCCAGGCGGGCGCCGTTCTCCCTGGGTCGGCGGAGGAGGACGACGCCCGCCAGCGCGATCAGCGCCGGCGGGACGGCGACGTGGCCGGCGCCCACTGCGCCGGTGGCCACCCGGTCGAGGGCCCGGCCGGCGAGTCCGGCCAAGTCCCCGTAGATCCCGAAGGCAGCCACCGTCCCGAGGGTCAGGAGGGCGACACCGGCGAGGTCGGGACCGTGTCCGCCGAGGGAGAGCCGGCGAAGCCGGCCGGTACCCGACCGCCCCGGCCGCTTCCCCCGGGCGCGCGACGCGGATGGCGCCGTCCTGGCACGGCCCGCCGTCCGGGCGGGCGCCCCGGCACCGGCCGGGCGGGGTGCTCTGCGCGTCTTGGTCTTGGAGCCGCCCTGGGGGCGCCGGGTGGTCGTGGCCACAGCAGCCACAACGCTAACAGGAGCAACATCATGCACAGCGGCACGGGTCCCGCCCACCGAACCGGCGGTGGCTTCTTCGTCTGGAGCAGACAAGACCACCGCCGGTTCGTGGGCGTCGTAGGTTCGCTTCGGTGATCGTGCGAGCGGGGGCCTGTCTCCTGCTAACCCTGAGCCTGGTGGCGTGCTCGTCGTCGGGCGACTCAGCCGGGCGGGCCTTGCCGACCACGCCGCCGGCGCCGTCCACCACCGCGGCGGTGACGACGACGTCGACCGCCCCGGTCACCACCGCGCCCGCCACCACCCAGCCGGGGACCGCCCCGTGCCCGTCCTCGAGCCTGGCCCTCTCCTCGGCCGAGGGCAGGGCGGCCCTGGGCCACGCCCTGTACCTGTTCGGCCTGCGCAACACGTCGTCGCAGCTGTGCCGGCTCGAGGGCCATCCGACGGTCGCCCTCCTCGACGCCGAAGGTCGGGTCCTCGCCCGGGCTCGGCCCGGTGCGGGCTACATCCTCCCTGACCGCCCTCCTCGCTCCGTGTCGTTGGCCCCGGGCGCCACCGGCTGGTTCGGCCTCGAGGCCACAACCCTCTGCGAGGGTGACGCCACTCCCTTGCCGTCCAGCCGCATGAGCGTGTCTCCGCCCGGCCAGACGGGCACCCTCTCGGCCGAGGTGACGATCGACATCTGCCCCGACGCCGCCGTGCTGATCTCACCCGTGCGCGCCACCGAAACCGACGTCACCCGGTGAATACAGCATTGACTGGGTCGTCTTTGCGGTGTAGGAACACAAGCGGGCTTCGAGCGAAAGGGTGCATAAGTAGCAACGGGCGGCAGCACACCGAATGGCCCTCTGACTGATCCGGCTTCAAGACGACACCATCCCGTCGTTCCTCTGCGCGCTGATCGCACCTATAGCTGACGCTGTCGGCGCGCCTTCAGCAGGTGTCGACCGCGAGCGGCCGCCCGCCCGTGCCTGTATCGGACGGCAACGAGCTAGGGAGGCGATCCATGCAACAGCGATTCCTGGAGTCGGAGCACGCCACGGCCGATCCCGTCCCCGACGTGTACTGGCCGACGCTCTTCCCCAACCCTCACGACGTCCACATCCTCATCGTCACCGACTCCGGCGGGAGCTTCGGCGAGGGCAGCTTCGGAATGCGCGATCTGGTCGAGACCCTCCGGACGCCACCCGGGCGGCCCTTCCCGGTCATCACCGCGTACGACGGCCACCGGGTGCACGGCCCGGACGCTCAACCGGGCCGGTCGTGACCGATGCCACGTGGCACCACTTCTTCAACATCAACACCCAACCTTTCAAGGTCGGGCCCTCGGCGGGCGAGTGACGCCCGGCCGATGAACGGCTGAGGGACTGGTCGGACATTCAGGCGTACTACCGGAACATCGCGGTGTGGCTGGCCAGGCCGACCAGCCACACGATCATGGCGGCCAGGGCGATGTGGGCGGCCCGCTGGCACGGAGACGTGGTCATAACCGTCCACCCCGGAAGCGGGAACAGCGGCGCCGCCAACATCGTGCTCGGGACGGTGGCTCGGGACGTCCTGGGGCGCCTCTCGTCGCCCTGCCAGAGCCTCGATTTCTACCGGAACGTCTTGGAGGCGGCGCTGGCCGGCGCCCGGCCCGAGGTGCTGAGAGGCGACGTCTGGGGAGGCCCTCCGCCCCCAGGGCCCGACCCGGTGCCCTGGCTCGACCGGGAGATCTTCGTCACCGCGGCCGTGGGAGGGGCCATGCAGTCGCTGGCCGAGAAGGCGCCCCATCCTTTCGAGGGCCCGCCCGAGGACGACAAGCTGCTCGGCATGCTCGGTGACGGCATGCTGATGGCCCTGCGCAACGTGGGAAAGGACCTGGCCGGATCCGTCGACGAGCTGCCCGAGATCGTCGACGCCTTGACCCGCCTGTAGGTGGTGGTCAGGCGTCGGCCGCCACCACCGCTACACCAGCGTGGGCAGGATCTCAGGCTCTCCCTCGCGGGGCCGCTTGAGCTCGTAGAACTGGGGAAGGTCCTCGATCGCCACCAACGCGTCCCACAGCCGGACGGCGTCGGCGCCCACCGGCGACGGCGACAGGATCGGCCCGAAGGTGCCCCGGCCCAAGGCCTCCCGGAACAGCACCGGGGAGCCGGCGTCGGGGCCGGCGATCGCCTGCGCCTCCTCGTGCGACCTGCGCACGGCGTCGTCCCACGACGGGTCGTCGGCCGCCCCGGCCGCATCGGCGAGCCCCGCCGCCATCGCCGCCTCGTGGACGACCTCGGCGCTCGGCCACCGGCCCCCTGCGTGCACTCGGCGCCCGTACTCGCGGTAGAGCTCGCCGACGTCGTCGTTGCGCCCCGTCGAGCGGAGCGCCTCGATGACACGGTGGACCAGGCGGCCCACCTGGTAGCGCTCGGGGATGTCACCGCCCTCGTTGAGGATGACCAGGCTCAGCGACCGCCACTCGATGTGGAGGGGCCGCTGGCGGGCGACCTCGAGCAGCCAACGGGACGTCACCCACGTCCAGGGGCAGGCGGGGTCGAAGTAGAACCGCACCCGCTCGGCCGCCGCGGCCACGTCCCGCTCAGGCCTCCACGACGACCGGGACGATCATCGGCCGGCGGCGGGTGCGCTCGTTGACGAAGCGGCCGAGGGCCTGGCGAAGGCGGCGCTTGAGCGTCTCGCTGTCGGTGTTCCCCTCGTCCGCCGCCTCCTCAAGGGCGGCGACCACCCGCTGGCGCGCCTCCTCCAGCAGGCTCTCCGCCTCGGGCGCGTGGACCCATCCGTGGGTGACGATCTCGGGTGGCGAGAGCACCTCGCCGGAGTCGGCGTCGACGGCGGCGACCACCACAATGACGCCCTCGTCGGCCAGCACCCGGCGGTCCCGGAACACGCCGTGGCCCACGTCGCCCACGATGCCGTCGACGTAGAGGAACCCGGCGGGGACGGAGCCGGCGAAGTCGAGGCCGGCGTCGGTGAGCTCGACGACGTCGCCGTCCTCGGCCAGCAGCACGTTGCCGTCGGTGACGCCCATCTCCATGGCCAGGCGCGAGTGGTGGATGAGGTGCCGGAACTCGCCGTGCACCGGGACGAAGAACTCGGGCCGGGCCACCGAGAGGAGCGTGGCCAGCTCGCCTCGCAGCGCGTGCCCGGTGACGTGTACCGGCGCCAGCCCGGCGTGGACGACCTCGGCCCCCCGCCGGTAGAGGCCGTCGATGACCCTGTTGACGTCGTACTCGTTGCCGGGGATGGCGTGAGCGCTGATCACCACGACGTCGCCCTCGCCCACCCGGAGCCACTTGTTCTCGCCGGCGGCCAGAAGGGCGATGGCCGACATGGGCTCGCCCTGGGAACCCGTGGAGATCACGCAGACCTCCCCAGGCGGGAGGTCGTCCACCGCCTCGATGTCGACGAGGGTCCCGTCGGGGATCTGTAGGAGTCCCATCTCCCGGCCGAGACTCACGTTCTTGGCCATCGAACGCCCGAGGGTCGCCACCTTGCGACCGGTGGCCACCGCGGCGTTGGCGATCTGCTGGATGCGATGGAGGTGGCTGGCGAAGCAGGCGGTGATGATGCGCCGCCCCTTGTGGGTGCGGAAGATGTCGAGCAGCACCCGCCCCACGGAGCTCTCGCTGTCGGAGTGGCCGGGCTCCTCGGCGTTGGTCGAGTCGGAGAGGAGGAGGCGGATGCCGGGGTCGTTGGCCAGCGCTCCGATGCGCCCCAGGTCGGTGACGCGGCCGTCGACCGGTGCCAGGTCGAGCTTGAAGTCGCCCGAGTGGAGGATGACGCCCTGCGGTGTGTGGAAGGCGGTGGCGAACCCGTGGGGCACCGAGTGGGTCACGGGGATGAACTCGCAGTCGAAGGGCCCGATCCGCCGCCGCTCGCCGTCTCGGACGGCCACGAGGCTCGTGCGGTCGAGGAGGCCGGCCTCCTCGATGCGGCTCCGGGCCAGCCCGAGGGTCAGGGCGGAGCCGAAGAGGGGGAACGACAGGTCCCGGAGCAGGAAGGACAGCCCGCCGACGTGGTCCTCGTGCCCGTGGGTCAGCACGCATCCTTCGAGGCGGTCGGCGTTCTCCCGCAACCAGGTGAAGTCCGGAAGCACGAGGTCGACCCCGGGCATCTCGGCGTTGGGGAACATGAGGCCGCAGTCGAGGAGGAGGATCCGACCGTCCTGCTCGAGGGCGGCGCAGTTCCTCCCGATCTCCCCCAGCCCACCGAGGAAGGTGATGCGGACGGGGTCAGCCACTGCGCTCGGGACCGCCGGCCCCCAACGCCTGCAGCACCTGCCGGGCCCGGTCCTCGAGGCCCTCGGGGGCGGGGCCCAGGGGCAGGCGGCACTGCCCGACGGGATGACCGAGCACCCGCATCACGGCCTTGGCCGGGACCGGGTTGGGAGCGTCGTCGCCGGTCTCGAAGGCGTACGACGCGAGGAGTTGGGCGTTGACTTCACGGGCCCGCGCCACGTCGCCCTTCTGGTAGGCGGCGATCAGCTCGGCCATGTTGGGCCCCGCCCAGTGGGTGGCCACGCCGATCACCCCCACCCCGCCGATGGCGAGGAGCGGCAGGGTGAGGGCATCGTCGCCGCTGTAGAGGTCGAAGCCGTCGGGGGCCTCGGCCACCAGCCGGGCGGACCCCGCCGGGCTCCCCGACGCGTCCTTGACACCGACGACGGTGGGAACGTCTCGCGCCAGGCGCACGAGCACATCGTGGGCGACCTTGCGGCCGGTGCGCACCGGGATGTCGTAGATCAGCACGGGCAGGTCGGACGCGGCCGCCACCGCCCGGAAGTGGGCCTCGATGCCCGCCTGCGAGGGACGGTTGTAATAGGGCGCGACAACGAGCACCCCGGCGATCCCGCAGGCGGCCGCCCGCCGGGTGAGCTCCACCGAGTGGGCGGTGTCGTTGCTGCCGGTGCCGGCCACGACGGGCACGGTGACGGCCTCGGCCACCGCCCGCCAGAGCTCGAGCTTCTCCTCGTCGGTGAGGACGGGTCCCTCGCCCGTCGTCCCTGCCACCACCAGACCGTCGCTGCCGTGGTCGGCCAACCAGCGGGCGACCGATGCGGCGGCGGCGAGATCGAGTGACCCGTCGTCGCCGAACGGCGTCACCATGGCGGTGACAACCGCGCCGAACCGGGGCATGCCCGGCACCCTACCAGCGGCCTCCCGACGGACCCCAAGCCGCTCCGCGCCTACGTTCTGGGCGTGGCCCAGCGCGCCGGGACGAGCCGGTCGATCGCCAGGAAGGTCGGCGGCAACCGGCCCCGCGTCGTGGTCGTGGGCGCCGGGTTCGGGGGCATCGCGGCGGCCCGGGGCCTGTCCAAGCTGCCCGTCGACGTCACGATCGTCGACCGGCAGAACTATCACGGCTTCTGGCCGCTGCTCTACCAGGTCGCCACCGCCGCCCTCGCCCCCGACGACATCGCCCACAGCGTCCGGGGCATCTTCCGCGACCACGCCAACATCTCCTTCCGGCTGGCGACCGTCGTCGACGTCGACCTCGACGGGCGGCTCGTCCACCTCGACGCGGGCGGGCCCCTGCCCTACGACTACCTCGTACTGGCCACCGGCTCGGCCACCAACGACTTCGGCGTTCCTGGCGTGGCCGAGCACGCCTTTCCGCTCAAGTCCCTGCCCGACGCGGTGGCTTTGCGCAACCACCTGCTCGGGATCTTCGAGGCCGCCCAGAACGACCCACGCCTCCTGGACGCCGGCGCCCTCACCACCGTCGTCGCCGGTGGCGGCCCGACCGGCGTCGAGGTTTCCGGCGCGCTGGTGGAGCTGTTCGCCGTACTCGACGGCGACTTCAAGGGGCTGGACGTGGGCCGGGCCCGGGTCGTGCTGGTGGAGATGGCCGACCACCTGCTCCCCGGGTACGCCGAGTCGTCGCAGGCTGAGGCCCTGCGGACGCTGCAGTCCCGGCGGGTCGACGTGCGCCTGGGGACGGCCATCGCCGAGGTCCGCGCCGACGGGGTCGTGCTGTCGGACGGGTCGTTCGTGCCCACCCAGACGCTCGTGTGGGCGGCCGGCGTGCGGGCGAGCCCCCTGGCCGACCGGCTCGGGCTCCTCCAGTCGCGGGGCGGCCGGCTCGTGGTCGAGGAGGACCTGTCGCTGCCCGGCCGCCCGGAGGTCTTCGCCATCGGCGACATGGCCGCCGCCGGCAGTGGTAGGGGCGGGGACGGCAGTCCCTACCCGCAGCTGGCGCCGGTTGCCATGCAGGCCGGCCGCCACGTCGCCGACACGATCGACCGCCGGGGTCTCGGCCTCCCCGGCCGGCCCTTCCGCTACCGGGACAAGGGCAAGATGGCCACCATCGGCCGCCGGGCGGCGGTGGCCGAGCTGCCCCTGGGCATCCGCTTCGGCGGCACGCCGGGCTGGCTGGCCTGGCTCGGACTCCACCTGGTGTTCCTCGTCGGCTTCCGCAACCGCGCCGCCGTGCTCCTCAGCTGGGCGTGGAACTACTTCACGTGGGACCGTGGCCACCGCGTGATGTTCACTGTGGACTCGCCCACCCGGGGCCTGCGAGAGGGTAGGTCCGACCACCCGGCGGCCTGACGCCTTGTACCAGGACCGTGCTGATCTATCGCTCTATCGCGCCGACCAGCCGAGGAAACCGCCTGGCCGCTGGCCGGCGCTTCGGGCCGAAGGCCCGACCGAAGGAGCTTCAGCCCGCTCCTGAGGGCCCCTGACTGGGCACGAGACGGGCCTCGCGGTCGCGCACGAGCCACTCCGCCGCCAGGCGCTCGCCGCGGGCCCGCTGCGCCACCGTGTCGACGTGCCAGAACTCGGCCTGCACCTGGTCGGCCGTCACCTCCACGACGAGGTAGCCGTGGTGGTCCAGGTCGAAGTACCGGAAGTGCGGGTTCTGGGTGGCGACGAGACGGCGCAGGGCGGCCCGGACCCCCGGCAGGGGGGGCGTCACCTGCTCGGAGAACGGGCGGGAGGTCACGCTCGGCGCCACGAACTCCACGCCGACCGCCGGCTCCCCGCCCGCCGGATCGACCGTCAGCTCTCCTGCCCACGACGAGTGCAGGTCGCCGCTGAGCACGACGAGGTTGGCGAGGCCCTCCGCTCTCACCAGCCTGAACAGCGCCTCCCGCTCGCCCGGGTACCCGTCCCACTGGCCGCCGTTGACGCCGGCGCCTCCGGCGACCAGCCCGGGGACCAGCCACCGCAGCGGCCCCGGGAGCCCCACGGCGTGCAGGGGCGCCATCATCACCTGGTTGGCGAGCAGCTGCCAGCGGCCGACCGAGGACCGCAGCTCGTGCTGCAGCCAGCGCCGCTGGTCGGCGCCCAGCATCGACCGGTCGGGCTCCTCCACCGTGAAGACGGTTCGCTTGCCGCCCGCGGGGGGCCGATCCCGTCCGACGAGCCGGGAGTCGACGACGGCCAGGTGGGCCAGGTCGCCCAGCCGGAACGAGCGGTAGATCCGCTCGGGGTGGGCGTCGTCCCGCAGCCGGACCGGCAGCCACTCCACGAACGCTCGGATGGCGGCGTCGCGCCGACCCGCCCAGTCACCGTCCTTGGCGTCGTCGTGGCGGACGGCGCCGTCCCACCACGCACCGTCGGCCAGGTCGTGGTCGTCCCAGATGGCGATCACCGGATGGCGCTCGTGCAGCCGCCGGAGGTCGGGGTCGGTCCTGTACTGGGCGTGGCGAGCCCGGTAGTCGGCGAGCGTCCGCAACCGGCGGGGCGGTTCGTGGCTTCGACCGACCTCGTCCCACGAGCCGCCGTCCTCGTAGATGTAGTCGCCGAGGTGCAGGACGAGGTCGACGTCACGGTCGGCGAGATTGCGGTAGGCGTTGAAGAACCCGTGCGGCCAACAGGCGCACGAGACGACGCCGATCCGGACGCGCTCGGTGGGGCCGGCCGGTGCGGTGCGGGTGCGACCAACGGGCGACGCCGCCCCGTCGGCGGTGAACCCGTAGTAGTAGGTCGTCGCCGGTTCGAGCCCCCGGACGTCGACCTTCACGGTGAAGTCCCTCTCGGGCGCCGCCTCGACCTGTCCGGCGGCAACTGGGGCACCCAGGTCGGGTCTGGTCGCGACTCGCCATCCCGCCGTCGACGGGCGGGCGGGGGAAGGTGAGACCCTCGTCCAGATCACCACGCCGTCGGGCTCCGGGTCGCCGCTCGCCACCCCGTGGGCGAACACGTCCGTATCCCGATCGCTAGGGCGTGGGCTGACCGGGGAGGATGGAGGGATGCGATTCATGCTGCTGCAGGCCTATGGAGCGGTGGAGTCCGACTGCCCGCCGATGAGCGAGTGGTCGCCCGAGGACGTCAAGGCGCACCTCGAGTTCCAGGAGGCGCTGAACGAGGAGCTCATGGAGCGAGGCGAGCTGGTCGACGCCCAGGCTCTCACCCCGCCGGAGCTGGCCAAGTTCGTGGTCTCCGACGGCGTCGGCCCCCCCGTCGTCACCGACGGCCCCCCCGGGTCGAAGGCGCTGGTGGCCGGCTACCGGATCGTCGACGTCGACACCCTCGAGCGGGCCATCGAGATCGCCGCTCGCAGCTCGGCCGCGCCGGGGCCGAACGGCGTCCCCGTCCGCCAGCGCATCGAGGTCCGCGAGATGATGACCGTCGCCGACTCCTGAGCGGGCTTACGTCGAGGCGCCGTCGTCGGTGCCGCTCTCTGCCCGGACGGTGATGGCCCCGCGGCGCCCACCGCCGAGGGCGGGCTGGGAAGAGCGCCCGAGCTTCCGCTGGACGGCGCGGACAGGGTTGAGGCGCTCCTTCATGTCGGCCGCCTTGGTCGCCAGCTGCCCCTTGGCGCGCGCGATCACCTTCTTGGGGGCGATGCGGTCGGCCAGCCGCTCGAGGGCCACGGCGAAATCGGCCCTCGTCCGCCTGATGTCCTCCTCGATCGGAGCGGTGTCCGCGTTGGTCTCGGTGGCCATCGGTCCTCCTCGGTCCGTGCGGCGACCCGGGCGCCGGTGCGAGTACGACGTGTTCATGCCCACTTCGGCCCGGGAGTACGCCCTCGGCCCCTACCAGGGGATGCGGGCGGCCATGACCGGCGCGGGGACACCGGGGTCGTCGGCGTCGGAGACCAACAGGAGGTCGATCGAGCCGAGCGCGGGGTTGTAGCGGGCGTCGACGCCCTCCAGCTTGATCGTGGGGTCGGCCAGGGGGGCCATCCGCTCGACGTTCCCGTCGGCGCCGATGACGCCCACGACGCTCCCGGCGATCTCCCCGTCGATGGGGTCGCCGGCGGCCTCGGCGGCAGCGGTGAAGACCAGGCGCCCGAGCGGGTCTGCGGTGACCGAGGCGACGTCGGTGAAGTCCAGCTTCACGTCGAACGACTGGCCTTCCTTGTCGAGCGGGAGGTAGCCGATGTCGTAGCTACGCACCTCCTCGAGCTCGCACTGGTCGATCCTGAGGTCGGTGTAGAGGCTCCTCATGACCTCGGTCAACGACAGGCGCACGAGCATGTTGGGCGCCGGGTTGCCCTCCTGGTCGAGGCTGTTGCCTCGCTGGGCGAGCACGACCTGCCGCTCGTGCACGCAGAGGCCCTCGATGTTGAGGTCGCCGATGACGACGTGCTTCTCCAGGAACTGGTGCAGGCCTTCGAGTGAGAACTTGGCGGGAAGGCCGACGATGTGGCCCTTCTCGTCCAGCGAGTAGGCCACGCCGACGGACCGCCGGACGCCACCCCAGCTCACGCCGCCCGACCCGGCCACGAGGAGCACCCCGTGAGGGAACCGTCGGCGCGCCTCGGTCCGGACCTCCTCGTCGGGGATCGTGTCGATCACCTCGGGACGGATGATCGTGAGCGCCTCGAAGTCGGCCTTGGCCTCCTTGCGGGCCATCGGGTCGAGCGGCAGGACCTCGGGGATGATCCGCTTGGCGACGCCCGGCCGGAGGACGTCGCGGCCGGCTCCTTCCCGGAGCGCCTCCAGCAGCTCGAACGAGTCGAGCACGAACTCGGCCAGCGCCGCCTGGTCGTCGCCCACCGAGTACAACCGGGGGCCCGACCACACGACACCGGACGCCGCCGACAAGAACGCGACCTCGCCGTGGTCGGGGTTGACGATGCGAAGCGTCCCCAAGGTGATCACCTGCAGCCGGTCCGGTCTGGTCGTGGTGGTCGTCATGCGGTCAGCCTTCCCTGCTCGGGGCTACCGCTATGGTTGCCGCCGTGCCCGTCGGAGTGCCCATCGGCCTTTGCTCGGCCATCCTCACCGCCCTGGTCACCGAGATCTACTGCCACCGCTGCCTCGCCCACCGGGCATTCCGCGTCAACCCCCTCCTGGCGTGGGTGTTCGACACCTTCTTCCGGGTCGTCGTCTGGACCGACCCCCGGACGTGGGCGGCCGTCCACCGCCTGCACCACCGCTACGCCGACACGCCCGAGGACCCCCACTCCCCGGTGCAGCGGGGGCCACTCGCCGTCCTCGTGGGGTCCCCCTACCTGTTCGCGGTGGCCCGGCGCCGGCTGCCGGCCGGCGATCGGACGAGCCGGTGGATCGTCGCCCTGCGTGCCGCCGTCGTGGCCGCGTTCCTGGTCGCCTTCGGGCTCGTCCAGGTGGTGACGATGACGGTGGTACACCTCGTCTGCTACCTGGGGATCATGGGCCTGGTCAACACCGTCGGACACCTCTACGGGCACAAGCCGCACGCCGACGTCCCCGGGTACGACGTGGCGTGGCTGGCCATCCCGCTCCTGGGCCACGGCTACCACAACTCCCACCACGCCCATCCCGCCGCCGCCCGTACCGGCCCCCTCGACCCCGTCTGGCCCCTCCTCCGCCTCCTCGCCGGACTGCGGCTGGTCGAGCTCGGGGACCGGCGGGCCCAAAGGGCCTCCCGAGCGTGCTGCCGGGCGCTGGCGTCGCTCGGCGCCGCTCCCTGAGCCCCGACCCCTCCGCCTACCGTTCGGGGGTGGAACGCACCCGGCCGAGCCGCCGGAAGCTGCAGCTGCTGATCGGAGCGATCGTGGTGCTGGCCATCGCCGGCACGACCGCCACCGCGCTGACACCGCGGCTGGCGACGCGTGATCCGCTCCTTCTCATCATGCTCGAGGCGCGCAACCGCAACCTGGTGCTCGCCCGCCACGTCGACCTGCTGCCCTTCGTCGTCGTGGGCACCCTCCGGCGGATGATCAGCGACCCGCTCTACTGGCTGCTGGGCACGTGGTACGGCGACAAGGCCATCCGCTGGCTGGAGGAGAAGGCGGGCGGCGGGGCGCTGGTGCGGGTCACGGAGCAGTTCTTCACCAAGGCCGCCTACCCGATGGTGTTCCTCTTTCCCGGTGCGGTCGTGTGCGCGCTGGCCGGCGCCACCGGGATGCCGTTCCCGGCGTTCGTCGTCACCAACCTGGCCGGCACCATCACGATGGTCGTCCTGCTGCGGCTCGCCGGCGACGTGCTGTCCGGACCGGTGGACGCCGTGCTCGGGTTCTTCGACCGCAACCTGGTCACCACCACCGCCATCACCATCGCCCTGGTCGTGCTGTCGCTGATCCTCCAACGGGCCCAGGGCAAGGCCGAGGTGCCGTCGGTGAAGGAACTGGAGGACGACGGCGAGGATGCCGGCGACCAGGCCGGCCCGGCGGACGAGAACCGTCCGGGTGGGACCTCGACGCCTGCCCTCGAGGCGGAGCGCGACGGCAACGAGTGAGCCCCCCGTCGGCTCGGCCCCGGCCGCCGCCGACGGGCGCAACTCGTCTCACCGGACCTTGCGAGGTACTGTGGTGACGTGGCTCCCTGCCCGGCGATCCGTGCCGTTCGACGAAGGAACCGGCGATGACCAAGCCCGACCGCAACGACGACGAGGAGGTCGAATACCTCACGCCGGGCCAGGTCGCCCGCATGCTGCACGTGTCGCCCAAGACGGTGGACCGGTGGGCCGACCAGGGGCGGATCGGCTGCATCGTCACCCTCGGCGGCCACCGGCGCTTCGCCCGCGGCGACGTCGAGGAGGTCGTGGAGGCCATGACGTCGCGAGGCGCCGCCTCCCGCGGCAACAGCCGGAACGACTGACCTTCGAGACGGCACGCTGCGCCGCCGGCGGCGGAGAGCGGCGCAGGCGCCGGGCTTCGGGCGTTGCCCGCTTGCCCGTGAGGCGGTGCACAGGCACCGGCCTCGTCTCGCCACGCTAGGCAAACCCGACAAAGCGGTCAAGATCCCCCGAGGAGCCCGGCCTCCTACGGGAACTGTTCCTGGAATTGGCCCTTGAAGAGCCACTGCACTGAACGATCGGGCAGACGGCTCCCCTCCCGACGACGCTGTCGTCGAGACGACCCTCGGCGTCCTACTGTCGCGACGCCGTGTCCGACGCCCTCCCTGCCCTCCCGTCGGGACCGGTGACCTCGATCGCCGAGGTCATCGCCCGAAAAGAGGCCATCGCCGCCGCCCTTCCGGTCACCGACGGCGTCGCCTGCTTCAACCGGCTCTACCTGACGGTCACGCGGGAAGTCGAGGCTCGCGTCGGCAGCGGCTTCTACAACGACCCGGCGTTCGTCACCCGACTCGACGTCGTCTTCGCCAACATCTACTTCGACGCCCTCGACGACTGGAACCGCAGGCGCAAGGCGGTCCCCCGGTCGTGGGCGGTGCTCATCCGCCGGCGCAAGGACGACGGCCTGGCCCCCCTTCAGTTCGCCCTGGCCGGGATGAACGCCCACATCAACCGCGACCTGCCCATCGCCGTGGTCGAGACGTGCCGCCAGCTCGCCACCAGCCCGGACGCGGACGCCCACGAGGCCGACTACGAGAAGGTCAACGAGCTCCTCGGCGATCTCGAGCCGGCGATCCAGGAGTCCTTCGAGGAGGGGATCCTGCTCGAGCTCGACCGCCAGTTCGCCGGGATCGACAACCTCGCCGCCACCTTCTCGATCAAGGCGGCTCGCGAGGTGGCGTGGAACAACGCCCTGACGCTGTGGACCCTGCGCGACGAGCGCTTCCTCGCCCGCCCGTTCCTCGACGGCCTCGACCGCCTGGTGGCCTTCGCCGGCCGGTCCCTGCTGCTCCCGCTGCCGCGGCTCTAGCCCCGCCAGACCGGCGGTCAGATGTCGAGCAGGTTGTCGAGGCCGACGGTGAGGCCGGGGCGGTCGGCCACCGCCTTCACCGCCAGCAGGACGCCGGGCATGAACGAGTCGCGGTCGTAGGAGTCGTGGCGGATGGTGAGGCTCTGGCCGGTTGTGCCGAGCAGCACCTCCTGGTGCGCCACCACGCCGCGGAGCCGCACCGAGTGGATGTGGATGCCGCCGGCCGCCGTCGCGCCGCGGGCTCCCTCGAGAACCACCGTCTCGGTGGGGTCCTCGGCCCAGTCGCTCGACGCCGACGCCATGCGGGAGGCGGTGGCCACGGCGGTGCCCGAGGGGGCGTCGACCTTGCGGTCGTGGTGCAGCTCGATGATCTCGGCCGTCTCGAACCACCGCGCCGCCAGCTCGGCGAAGCGCACGAGGAGGACGGCGCCGATGGCGAAGTTGGGCGCGATGAAGCAGTTGCTGGACGTGAAGCGGCGGGCCAGCGCCTCGTAGTCGGCGTCGGTGAACCCGGTCGTCCCCACCACCGCGTGCACGCCGTGCTCGGCGCACCAGGCGAGGTTCTCCCGGGCGGCGTCGATGTTCGTGAAGTCGACCGCGACCTGCGCCCCGGTGTGCACCAGGGCCTGGGCGTGACCGGCGATCTGGCCGGCCACGTCGGCCCCGGTGACATGGCGCAGGTCGATGCCGACGTGGAAGGGGTCGACGGCGGTGACCAGCTCGAGGTCGGGGTCGGCGGCGACCGCCCGGCAGACCGTGGAGCCCATGCGCCCTCCGGCGCCGAACACCCCCACCCGGATGGTCACCGTGCCGGACGCTCCCGACTCTGCCGCGCGCCGTGCACGCCATGCATTCTGCACTGCGGGACAGGCCCGCGCCCGTGGCGCCCCCCGCGGCGGCGAGGAGCGAGGGGTCAGGCGACGCGCGCGGCGAAGTCTTCCTCGGCGAAGGGGCCGACGACGGCCAGCACCCGCTCGCCCCGCACGACCCGCTCGGTGACCCGGCGGAGGTCGTCGACGGTGACCGCCTCGGTGCGGGCGACGAGCTCGTCGAACGTCATCACCGTGCCGTGCACGAGCTGGCTGCGGCCGATGCGGCTCATGCGGCCCGCCGAGTCCTCGAGCGAGAGGGCCAGCGAGCCCTTGACGTGGCCCTTGGCCACGACCAGCTCCCGGTCCGACACGTCGGAGTCCACCAGGCGGTCGAGCTCCTTCCCGATCAGCTCGAGCACCTCCTCCGCCCGCCCCGGCGAGGTGCCGGCGTAGATGGCGAGGGCGCCGCTCTCCAAGTACCCGGCCCGGTAGGAGTAGACCGAGTAGACGAGGCCCCGGTTCTCGCGGATCTCCTGGAACAGCCGGCTCGACATCCCCCCGCCGAGGACCTGGTTGAGCACCGACAGGGCGAAGCGATCGTCGTCGCCACGGTCGAGCGCCCGGGTGCCCACGACGAGGTGGGCCTGCTCGGTCGGGCGGTTGTGCACCACGATCGAGCGAGGCGGCGGCAGCGGCGGACGGTGCCGGGCCGGGCGGTCTCCGGGGCGACCGGCGAAGCGCCTCTCGACCCCCGCCACCACCTGGTCGTGCTCGACGTTGCCGGCGGCGGCGACGACGATGGCCTCGGGCCGGTACAGCGCCTCGAAGTACCCGGCGATGGCCTCGCGCGTCATCCCCGTGATCGTGGAGCGGTCGCCCAGCACCGGGCGGCCCAGCGGGTGCTCGGGGAAGAGGGCGTCGTTGAAGAGTTCGTGCACGAGGTCGGACGGCTCGTCCTCGTGCATGAGGATCTCCTCGAGGATCACCTGCCGCTCGGCCTCGATCTCCTCGGGCCGGAAGGCGGGCGCCCACATGATGTCGGAGAGGATGTCGAGGCCCAGCTCGAGGTCGTCGTCGAGCAGGCGGGTGTAGAAGGAGGTGTACTCCTTGGTGGTGAAGGCGTTCATGTCGCCTCCCACCGCCTCGACGCTCTCGGCGATCTCCCGGGCGCTGCGGGTCGCGGTGCCCTTGAACAGGAGGTGCTCGAGGAAGTGCGACGCCCCTGCGATGGCCGGGTCCTCGTCACGGGACCCGGCGTCGACCCAGTAGCCGATCGAGACGGAGTGGGAGCCCGGCATCCACTCGGTGACGACGTGGATGCCGTTGCCCAGGCGGGTGGTCCGTATCACGGGCTCACCCCGACCCTCCGACCCCTACCGCCGGTTGCCCGAGCGGCGGCGCTGGGTGTTGCGGCGAGGCCCACCGCCGTCACCGCCGCGCTCGAACGGCGCCGACGGGTCGGGCCCGAGGTCGCCGAACGTGCGGCGCGCCTCGCCCTCGAACGTCTCCTCGAACGACACGTACTCGCGATCGGCCGGGGCGGGCGCCGTCTGAACCCCCGAGTCCGACGAGGTCGACGCCGCCTGCTGACGGTCGGCGTCGTCACCGCTCGAACCGGCGGCGTTGCCGCCACCACCGTCGCCGCCGGGGAGGTCTCCGACCGGCGAGAGGGCCACCTTGCCCTGCGGGTCCACGTCGTCCACCCGGACCTCCACGTCGTCGCCCAGCGCCAGCACGTCCTCCACCTTCTCGACCCGCTTGCCCTTGCCCAGCTTGGAGATGTGCAGGAGGCCGTCGCGGCCGGGGAGAATGTTGACGAAGGCCCCGAACTTGGTGATGTTCACGACCTTGCCGGTGTAGACGTCGCCGACTTCGGCCTTGGGCGGGTTGATGATGAGCTCGATGCGGCGCCGGGCCTCCTCCACCGCCGAGCCCTCCTTGGCGCCGATCGTCACGGTGCCCACGGTGCCGTCGTCGTCGACGTTGATGTCGGCGCCCGTCTCCTGCTGCAGGGTGTTGATGACCTTGCCCTTGGGACCGATCACCTCGCCGATGCGGTCGAGGGGGATCTCGAAGCTCACGATCTTGGGCGCCGAGGACCGCACGTCCTGGCGCGGCTCGGCGATGGCCCCGTTCATGACCTCGAGCACCTTGAGCCGGGCGTCCCGTGCCTGCTGGAGGGCGGACGCCAGCACGTCGGCCGGCAGCCCGTCGATCTTGGTGTCGAGCTGGAGGGCGGTCACGAAGTCGGCGGTGCCCGCCACCTTGAAGTCCATGTCGCCGAAGGCGTCCTCCGCCCCGAGGATGTCGGTGAGGGTCGTGTAGCGCCCCTCGGCGTAGACGAGGCCCATGGCGATCCCGGCGACAGGCGCCTTGATCGGGACACCCGCGTCCATGAGCGAGAGGCTGGACCCGCAGACCGACGCCATCGAGGTCGAGCCGTTTGACATGAACGCCTCGGACACCAACCGGATCGTGTAGGGGAACTCCTCCTCGCTGGGCACGACCGGCAGGAGCGCCCGCTCGGCCAGCAGCCCGTGCCCGATCTCCCGGCGCTTGGGGCCCCGCATGAAGCCCGTCTCGCCGGTGGAGAACGGCGGCATGTTGTAGTGGTGCATGTAGCGCTTCGTCTCGTCGATGCCGATGGTGTCGAGCATCTGCTCCATGCGGGGCATGCCGAGGGTGGTGATGGTGAGGACCTGGGTCTCGCCCCGCTCGAACAGGCCCGACCCGTGGGCGGTCGGGAACATGCCGACCTCGGCGCTGAGGGGGCGGATGTCGCCGGGGCCCCGCCCGTCGATGCGCTGGCCCTCCTCGACGATCCGGCGGCGGACGACCTTCTTCTGTAGGGCCCGGACGGCCGCCTTGATCTCCTTCTCCCGGCCCTCGAGCTCCGCCGCCAGCTCCTCGGTGATGGTGTTGGTGGCGGCGTCGATGGCGTCGGCCCGCTCGGTCTTCGAGGTGATCTGGCTCGCCTCGGCGATGCGGTCGGCACCCACCGCCGCCACCCGCTCCCACACGTCGTCGCCGTAGTCGACCTGGGCGACGCAGTCGAGCGGCGGGGCGGTGCCCGCCTTCTCGACCAGCTCCCGCTGGAGCTCGATGGACTCGAGGATCCACCGCTTGGAGGCTTCCAGGCCCTCGGCGATGACCTCCTCGGTGACCTTGGGCGCGCCCTCCTCGTACAGGCGCCAGGCCTCCTCGGTGCCACCGGCCTCGACCATCATCACGGCCACGTCGGGCTCGGGCAGGGCGCCGATCGCCCGCCCGGCGACCACCAGCTCGAAGGTCGACTGGTCGCCCTCCTGGTAGGTGGCGTGGGGCACCCACTCGCCGTTGGTGGAGTAGGCGAGGCGGACCGCCCCGATCGGCCCGTCGAACGGGATCCCCGAGATCATGAGGGCGGCCGACGCACCGTTGATGGCCAGCACGTCATGGGGGTTGGACTGGTCGGCGCCGAGGATCGTGCCCACGATGTGGACCTCGTTGCGGAACCCGTCGGGGAACGACGGGCGCAGGGGCCGGTCGATGAGACGGCAGGTGAGGATGGCCTGGTCGGTGGCCCGACCCTCGCGGCGGAAGAACGAGCCGGGGATCTTGCCGGCGGCGTACATCCGCTCCTCGATGTCGACGGTGAGCGGGAAGAAGTCGACCCCTTCGCGCACGGACTTCGACGCGGTGGCCGTCACCAGTACGACGGTGTCGCCCATCTGGGCGACGACGGCGCCGTTGGCCAGGCGGGCCAGCTTGCCGGTGGAGAGGGCGAGGGTCTTGTCGGTCCCGGAGACGGGACGGGAAACGGAAACCGGTTCCGCCATGAGTCTGTGCTCCTTCGTGGCCGGCCCTCTCGGGCCGCCCCTTGTCTGGCGACGGAGCCAGTTCCCAGTTGTCGGGCACCCGAGCCACCCCGAGGACCCGGCGACTGGCAGCTGGCCGCACGCCGCACCGTGTGCAGTTGTGAGCAGAGCGGCCCGCAGGCCGCTCTGAGGTCCCTACCGGCGCAGGCCGAGACGGGCGATCAACTGCCGATACCGCTCGACGTCGTTCTCCTTGACGTAGTCGAGGAGGCGCCGTCGACGACCGACGAGCATGAGCAGCCCCCGACGGCCGTGGTGGTCCTTCTTGTGGACCTTCAGGTGCTCGGTGAGGTGGTTGATGCGCTCGGTGAGGAGCGCCACCTGCACCTCGGGCGACCCGGTGTCGGAGTCGTGGAGCCGGTAGTCGTTGATGGTTGCGGACTTTTCGGGCATGGAAGCGTCGTCTGGCTGAGCTGGTGGGGACCGCGCCTCGACTGGCGCCGAGGCTCGGACGACGATCCTAGCAGCCGGCCCGCCGGGCTACCGTCCCGTCGGTGGCCGACGAGCTCCAGGTCACCCGGACCTGCCGCATCCCCCTCGACGAGCTGCAGTGGTCGTTCACCGGCTCGGGCGGCCCCGGCGGCCAGCACGCCAACACCTCGAACACCAAGGTCGAGGTGCGGTTCGACGTCGCCGCGTCACCGTCGCTCGGGCCGCGCCAGCGTGCCCGCCTGCTCGAGCGGCTGGGCCCGGTGGTGCGGGTGGTGGCGGCGGACGAGCGCTCGCAGGCCCGGAACCGCCAGCTCGCCCTCGAGAGGCTCCAGTCCCGGCTGGCCGAGGCGCTGCGGGAGACCCGCCCCCGGCGGCCGACCGCTCCCTCGCCGGGCCAGCGGCAGGCCCGCCTGCAGGCCAAGCACCGCCGCAGCGAGGTCAAGCGCCGGCGGGCCCGCCCCGCCCCGGAGTGAGGGGGCTCAGGCCGCCGCCACCTCTCGGAGCTCCCCCGTCTCGACCTCGTAGACGAAGCCCGGATCGACTCCTTGTGGGGGACGAACTCGGTCGTGCCGAGCAGGCGGTGGGAGATGGTGAGGCTGCGGATGGCGCCTCGGTGACGACCCCACCGGTGGCATGGGGCAGGTCGCCCTCGGCGAAGCCGGAGGCGCAGCGCTCGTTGTTGGCGAGCAGCTCGTCGGTGACGCCCACCTCAGCTCACGCTCCTTCCACGTACGACGGTCCTCGATTCCTGACCATTAGTCGGCTTTCGGTCAGTCGATGGCCCGGCGGTAGAAGCCTTTGACCCCGATGGCGAGGAGCACGCCGATCGCCGACACGAGCACGACCAGGGAGACCCAGGGCCGGATGTGGGGGATCGGCGGGACGAGAGCGGCGCGGAGGCCCTCGCTCACGTAGGTCATGGGGTTGAGGGCGGTGACCACCTGGAACCACCGCAGGCGGCCGAGCGACGGCCACGGGTACTGGCTGGCGCCGGTGAACAGCAACGGCGTGAAGACCAGCGAGAAGAGGATGTTGATCCGGCTCGGGGGGACGAGCGTGCCCAGCACCAGCCCGAGGCTGGCCCCCAGGCAACACCCCAGGAGGACGACGGTGGCGAACAGCGGCAGGTTGTCCCACTCCCAAGGGATCGAGCCGAGGACCAGGACGCCGATGGGGACCATCAGCAGCGTCGCCACCAACGCCCGTCCGGCGGCGAACACGACCTTCTCCGCCGCCACCAGCCCGGTCGGCATCGGCGCGAGGAGGCGGTCCTCGATCTCCTTGGTCCACCCGAACTCGGCGACGAGCGGGAACGCCAGCGTCTGCATCCCGGTGATGACGGCGGTGAGGGCGAGCAGGCCGGGGAAGAGCAGGTCGTCGTAGTCGCCGCGCGTGTAGCCCAGCGCCCCCAGCACCTTCCCGAAGACGAACAGCAGGAAGAACGGCTGGAGAATGACCTGGGACAGGAAGATCGGCAGCTCCCCCCACGTCACGAGGACGTCGCGCCGCAGCACCGCCAGGAACGACGGCCACGGGCTCTCCGAAGCCGACGGCCCGTCCGGCGCCGTCGCGGTCGCCGGTTGGGTCACCGGAGCGCCCGGCCGGTGAGGTGGATGAACACGTCCTCGAGGGTCGGCGTCCCCAGCTTGACGTCGGTCAGCGTCCGGCCCACCCGGCCGAGCAGCGTCGCCGCCGGCGCCACCAGCGGGGGCGCCTCGCCGGTCACGTAGAGCCGGACGCGCAGCTCCCCCGACGAGCCGTTGCCAGGCGCGTGCACCTGCTCGACCCGCTCAACGCCCGGGAGCTCGGCAAGGGCCGAGAGGACACCGTCACCGCCGTCGGCGCCGGCGTCGGTGCCGAGCTCGAGGGTGGTGCGCCCGGGCAGCGAGCGCATGAGGGCGACCGGCGTGTCGAGGGCGAGCAGCTTCCCCTTGTCCATGATCCCGACCCGGGTGGCCAGGGCGGCGGCCTCGTCCATGTCGTGAGTGGTGAGCACCAGGGTGACGCCCTGGCGCTCGAGCTCGCGGAGGCGGTCCCACACGAACAGGCGCGCCGCCGGGTCGAGCCCGGTGGTGGGCTCGTCGAGGAACAGGACCTTCGGCGCGTGCATCAGGGCGCGGGCGATCATCACCCGTTGCACCTGGCCCCCCGAGAAGAAGTCGGGCTTGGTGCCGGCCCGTTCGAGCAGGCCGAACTGCTCGAGCAGCTCGTCGGCGAGCGCCCTGCGCTCCCGGGCGGGGATCCGGTGGTAGGCGGCGTGGAAGACCAGGTTGTCGCGAATCGAGAGCGAGCGGTCGAGGTTGTTCCGCTGCGGCACCACCGCCAGCTGCCGGCGGGCGCTCACCGGGTCGCGGACGACGTCGACCCCACCGATGCGGGCGGTACCCGATGTCGGACGGGCCCGCGTGGTGAGGATGCCGACGGTGGTCGTCTTGCCCGCGCCGTTGGGGCCGAGGAGGCCGAACACCTCGCCGGGGGCGACCTCGAACGAGATCCCGTCGACGGCGTTGACCGGCGACTTGGGGTAGCGCTTGATCAGGTCGGCGACGGCGACGGCGGGCGTGGACGTGTTCACGGGAGACCGGTGGCGCCGGTGGACCGATTGTAGGGGCGGCCCCCCGGTAACCCGGTCGGGCGCCGCCCGGGCCGCGTGCCGACCTCAGGGGCGGACGGCGTGCTCGGTCGGGTGGGGGGGCGCCGGTCGCCGCACCGAGTGGACGGTGGCGGTGACGAGGTAGGCGGCCGCCGCCACCAGCACGATGGTGGCGCCGGGGGCCAGGCTGGCGGCCCGGGCCAGCACCAGGCCGACGAGGACGGCGGCCGCTCCGAGGGCCGCCGCCCATCGCAGCGTCGCCCCGAACGACCCGGCCAGGCGCTGGGCCGTGCCGACGGGGAGCACCATGAGGGCGGCCACCAGCAGCACCCCCACCACCCGCATGGCGGCGACGACGGTGACCGCCGCCAACGCCGCCAGGCCCAGGCTGAGGCCGTCCACCGGCAGCCCGCCCACCCGGGCGGCGTCCTCGTCGAGGATCACCGAGAAGAGCGCCCGCCAGAAGAGGGCCACGGCAGCGACGATGACCGCGCCCAGCACGACGATGGTCACGGTGTCGGCGGGGCTCACGGTGAGGATGGAACCGAACAGGTAGGTGAGCACGCCGGCGTCGAGCGAGCCCGCCAGCCCGGTGAGGACGACGCCGCCGGCGATGCCCGAGTAGAAGAACACGGCCAGAGCGAGGTCGCCCGACGCCCGTCGTCGGAGGCGCAACCACTCGATGGCGAGGGCGCCGGCGACGGCGGCGAGAAGCGCCGTCCAGATCGGGCTGAGGCCGGTCAGCAGCCCGGCGGCGACGCCGGCGAAGGCGACGTGGCCGATGCCGTCGCCCATGAGCGACAGCCGCTTCTGGACGAGGAACGTGCCGATGAGCGGCGCCGAGACGCCGACGACGAGGCCGGCGGCGACGGCGAGCTGCATGTACTCGCGCTCGAAGGGCCACGGCAAGGGGAGGGCCGACAACATCACCCGAGCCCCTCCAGCCACACCGGGAGGTCCTCCCGGTGGACGCCCAGGCTGACGCCGCTGGCGGTGAGGTCGGCGGGCGCTCCGTCGAAGACGATCTTGCCCCGGCGCAGGACGAGCAGACGGTCGAGGTCGTCGGCCACCGCCCCGAGCTCGTGGGAGACGAGCAGCACGGCGGCGCCGTGCTCCCGCACCATGTGCACGAGCGAGGCGCGGAAGTTCTCCTGCGACTCGGCGTCGACACCCGCCACCGGCTCGTCCAGCACCAGGAGGTCGGGGCCGTTCACGAGGGCGCGGGCGATGAAGGCCCGTTGCTGCTGGCCCCCGCTGAGCTCCGACAGCTTGGTGCCGGCCAGCTCCATGAGCCCCACCGAGGTGAGGGCGTGGTCGACCTCCTCGTGGTCCTGGCGGCCCAGTCGGCTGACCCATCCCCTCCGCGACAGGCGGCCCGAGGCCACCACCTCGGCGACGGTGACGGGGAGCAGCTCCGGGACCATGGCCCGCTGGGGGACGTAGCCCACGCGCCAACGGTCGTCGAGGCCCGAGGGCGACGTGCCGAAGAGGCGCACCTCCCCCTGCTGGGCGGGGGTCAGGCCGAGGACGATGCGCAGCAGCGTGGACTTGCCCGAGCCGTTCGGGCCCACCAGGGCCACGAACTCTCCCCGACCGACGGCCAGGCTCACGCAGTCGAGGACGGGCTGCCGTCCGTAGGCGAACGAGACGGCGTCGACCTCGAGGACCGGCGACGACGAGTCAGGAATGAGAACGGTTCCGATCGTAGCCCCGGTCACCGGCAGCCCAGCGCCAGGCGGAGGGCCGACAGGTTCTCGGTCATGGCCGACTCGTACGTGCGACCGCCGGCCCGCTCCTCCTCCGTGAGACCCTCGATCGGGTCGAGCACCGCCGTCCCGGCCCCGGTCTCCCGGGCCAGCGTCTCCGCCACCCGGGGGGACACGAGCGTCTCGAAGAAGATGGTGGTGACGCCCTCGGCCCGCACCCGGGCAGCCAGCTCGGAGAGCCGCTCGGGGTCGGGCTCCGACTCGGGCGACAGGCCGGTGATGGCGTGCTGCGTGAGCCCGTAGCGCCGGGCCAGGTGGCCGAAGGCGGCGTGGGACGTGACGATCACCCGCCTGTCGCAGTTGGCCAGGCCCCGCCGGTAGGCGGCGTCGATGGCGCCGACGTCGGCGGCGTAAGCGACGGCGTTGGCCTCGTAGACAGCCCGGCCGCCGGGGTCGGCCTCGACCAGGGCGGTCCTGACCCGCTCGGCGATGCGGGCCATGAGGACGGGGTCGAGCCAGACATGGGGGTCGCTGTCGTCGGTGTGCCCTTCGAGGACGCCGCTGTCGGGAGCCAACAGGTCGACGACCTCGCCGTCGGCCCGCCGGGCCGCGTCCGCGACCCCGGGTTGGAACCCGCCTCCGAGGTACAGCACCACGGCGGCGTCCTCGATGCGGTCGACGTCCGACGAACGGAGCTCGAGGTCGTGGGGCTCGGCGCCGGCGGGGGTGAGGTTGGTCACGGCGACGCGCTCGCCCCCGACGCGCGCCGCCGCCTCGGCCAACGGGTAGAACCCGGCCACCACCCCGACCCTCCCCTCGTCGCTGGTGGCGCCTCCACCGGCGCAGGCCGATATCCCCAGCGACAGCAAGAGCGCCAGGGCGGCGACTGGTCGCATCGAACCCTCCTGTGACCCAAGAAGTCGAGAATGAGAATCGCTCTCTATACGACCACCGTCTGTCGAGGCTCGTCAAGGCCGACCACCGAATCCGGGCCGGGGCGGGTTGCGGGCCACTGAAGCATGCAAAGGAGCTAATATGTTTGAACCGCGCCCCGCTCCCGAGGAGGAAGCAGATGTCCATGACCGACCACGCCGTGCACGAGGACCACGAGCACGAGCACGGCGACGACTGTGGCCACCTGGCGGTCGAGCACGACGGCCACACCGACTACGAGCACGACGGCCACCGCCACGCCTCCCACGAGGGCCACTGGGACGAGCACTGAGGCCGACGCCCCGGGGCGTCAGCCCCGCCGCTCGCCGGCGTGGGCGATGGCGTCGCCCACGATGTGGGAGATGTGCTCGTCGGCGAGGGTGTAGACGACCTCCCGTCCCCGGCGCCGGCCCCGGACCAGGTGGGTCGCCTTGAGCACCCGCAGGTGCTGCGACGCCAGTGGCTGGGAGATGCCGATGCTGTCGACCAGCTCGTGCACGCAGCGCGGCCCGTGGCCGAGCTCGAGCAGGATGGCCAGCCGGTGCGGGTTGGCCAGCGCCCGCAGGAGCTCGCTCACGACCTCGAGGGTCCCCGGCTCGGCTCGTTGCTCCACGGGCTCGGAGGGGTTGGCCACGCCAGCCAGTATGTCCGTCAGCGCAACCCGGTCATGAAGCCCGAGCGCCAGCTCGCATAGCGCGGCGACCACCCCAACCGCTCCTTGATCTTGACGTTCGACGCGCCCCGCACGCGGGTCATCAGCGACACGCCGACCTCGCCGGCAGCGAGCCGGCCGACCGCCGCGGGGACCCGTCGGGGCGGCGGCGCGCCCACGGCGGCGGCCAGCTCCGGGAGCCACCGCCGCACGGGAGCCGGCTCGTCGTCGACCACGTTGTACACGCCCGGTTCCCCCGCTTCGACGGCGAGGGCGGTCGCGGTGGCAGCGTCGTCCACGTGGACGAACGACCACACGCCGTCGCCCGAGCCCATCACCGGGAAGCGCCTCCGGCGGACGAGCTCGACCAGGTCGCCATCCTCGGCGATCGAGGTCCCCGGACCGTAGAAGGCCCCGTACCGGAGAACGAGCCCTTCGATCCCCTCCGTGCCGAGGACCGCCTCCTCGAGGTGGCGGAGGGCGGCCAGCGTCTCGCGCATGTGCCTGGGCGGCCGAGGGTCGAGGGGGTCGTCTTCGACCTTCACCAGGCCTCCCTCTCGGGCATAGGGCCATCCGGCGTAGCTCTGGGCCACGACCCTGCGGGCGCCGGCGGCGACCGCCGCCTCGAGCAGGTGATCGGTCCCCTTGGTGCGCAGCTCGTTGGTCGCCGCGAACCGGCGGTCGAAGCGGCGGAGGCTGCCGGCGCGCGAGAGGGAGGTCAGCTGGTGCACCACCACGTCCGGTCGGGCGTCGACCACCGCCTTCCTCACGGACACGGGGTCGAGAGCATCGGCGATCACCGGGCGGGCGCCGGCGGCGCGCAGGCCCTCCTCGTTTTCAGGGCGACGGGTCATGGCGACGACGTCGTGGCCCCGAGCGACGAGCAGAGGCACGAGGCGCCGTCCGATCGCACCCGTCGCACCTGCGACGAACACTCGCATCGTCTCCTCCTTTCCTTCACCTTCCGCCCCCGAGACGAGGAGGCGCCGCCCGCCGTGACACCCGGCGGCGTTGTCACATCACGGTGAGGTGTCCCGTCACGTGAGCGACATGGCGAACGACCAGCTCCACGAGGACCTCCGGCCGCTGTTGTTCTCCATCGCCTACCGCATGGTCGGCAGCGTCAGCGAGGCGGAGGACGTCGTGCAGGAGGCCTACCTGCGGCTCCGCCGGGCGACCGACGCGGGAACCAGGATCGAGTCACCGAAGGCATACCTCGCCTCGATCACGACCCGGCTGGCCATCGACCACCTCCGGTCGGCCCGCGTCCGGCGGGAGTCCTACGTGGGGCCCTGGCTCCCCGAGCCGCTCGTCGTCGAGCCGGGTCCCGAGGACCTCGTCGAGGTGGCCGACTCGCTGTCCACGGCGTTCCTGGTGCTCCTCGAGACGCTCTCGCCCGTCGAGCGGGCGGTCTTCCTTCTCCATGAGGTGTTCGGTTACGGCTACGACGAGGTCGCTGAGATCGTCGGCAGGACGGAGGACAACTGCCGGCAGATCCTCTCCAGGGCGCGGCGGCACATCGAGGCCCGACGACCGCGCTTCACCCCGTCACCCGACGAGCGCGACGCCCTGGCCCGGCAGTTCCTCTTGGCCTCCGAGGCGGGCGACGTCGACGGCCTGGTGCGCCTGCTCGCCGACGACGTGGCGTTCTACAGCGACGGGGGCAGTCGGGCTGCCGCCGCCCTGCGGCCGGTCCGCGGGCGTCAGCCGGTAGGCCGGCTGCTGGGCGGGCTGCTCGCCCGCGTCCGCGAGCTCGGGCTGCGTTTCCGTCCCGCGCTCGTCAACGGGCAGCCGGGGGCCCTTGTCCTCGATCCCGAGGACAAGGTGTTCGGGGTGTACGCCCTCGACATCGTCGACGGGACGGTCGCCACCATCTGGTCCGTCGTGAACCCCGAGAAGCTCCGGCACCTCGGGCCGGTCTCGGACCTGGGGCGGCAGGGCCAGGCCTGAGACCTTCCCGGCGGCGGGACATCGACCTTCGTCTCGCAGGCGGCCTCGCCGACGAAGGCGGCCGGAGGCGGACCTCGGGAAGGGCTCGGGGGAAGGCCTGCCCTCCCCCCGCTAGAAGCCCAGGCGGTCGAGGGCTCGGGGGCGGCGCTGCCAGTCCTTGTCGACCTTCACGACCAGCTCCAGGTGGGCGCCGGGGCGCAGCTGGCGGCGAACGGCGGTGCCGACCCGCTTGAGCACCGAGCCGCCCCTGCCGATGACGATGCCCTTCTGCGACTCCCGCTCGACGAGGATCTCGCAGCGGATGCGGGGCCACTCCCACTCGGTGACCCGGCAGGCAATGGAGTGGGGCAGCTCGTCGCGGACCACTGCCAGCAGCTGCTCGCGCACGAGCTCGGCGACCCAGAAGGCGTCGGGAACGTCGGTGACGGTGCCCGGCGGGTAGTAGGCGGGTCCTTCCGGGAGGCGGGCGACGACCGCCTCGACCAGCTCTCCCACGCCGTCGCCGGTGCGGGCGGACACCGGGAAGTACTCCGTCAGGTGGAGGTGGGCGGCGCGGGCGAGCTGCGCCGCCACCTGGGCGGGCGTGGCCACGTCGACCTTGTTCACGACGCAGAGGGCGTCCTTGGGCACGCGGCTCGCGACGAAGCGGTCGCCCGAGCCCATCGGCGCGGTGGCGTCGAGGACCAGGCACACGACGTCGACGTCGGCCAGCGCCTCGGCGGCGGACGCGTTCATGCGCTCCCCCGCGGCCGTCCGCGGCTTGTGGATGCCCGGCGTGTCGACGAAGACCACCTGGGCGTCGGGCCGGTCGAGCACCCCGCGCACCTGGGTGCGCGTCGTCTGTGGCTTGTCGGAGACGATGGCGACCTTGGTACCGCAGATGGCGTTCAGCAGCGTCGACTTCCCCACGTTGGGACGGCCCACCAGCGTGGCGAAGCCCGATCGCATCAGATGAGTGGTGTTCTGTCGCGCTGCCCGGCGGGCGAGCCTGCGAAGTCGTACGCCAGCCGTTCGGGCCGCAGGCGCGACCGAAGCGGATCAGTGGTCATCAGCCCGCGGCGGGCGGCAGCGGGGGCTTGGTGATGCGGACGCGCCCGATGCGGCGCCCCTGCACCTTCTCCGCCCGGAGGCGATGACCGTCGTAATCGACCGTCTCGCCCTCGGTGGGGACGTGGCCCAGCAGGTTGTAGACGAGCCCGCCCACCGTGTCGTAGTCCCCCTCCGGGAACTCCACCTGGAGGAGCTCGTTGAGCTCGTCGATCGGCATGCGCGCGTTCACCCGGACGTCGCCGTTGGGCAGGGGCTCGACGGGGGCCTCCTCCACGTCGTACTCGTCGACGATCTCGCCCACCAGCTCCTCGATGAGGTCCTCGAGGGTGACCAGCCCCGCGGTCCCGCCGTACTCGTCGACGACGATCGCCATGTGGGCCTTCTCCTGCTGCATCTCCGGCATCAGCTCGGCCACCCGTTTGGTCTCGGGCACGAAGCGGGCGGGGCGGACGAGGCTGCGCACCGCCTCCTCCCCCTTCCCGTCGCGGATCGCCCGCATGAGGTCCTTGGCGTAGACGATGCCGGCGATGTCGTCGATGCCCTGCTCGTACACGGGGATGCGGCTGTAGCCGGCCGACATCACCACCTCCATGACGTCGGAGGTCGACGCCTTGGCCTCGACGGCGACCATGTCGGGCCGGGGGATCATCACCTCGCGGACGACCGTGTCGCCGAACTCGATGATCGAGTGGATGAGCTGGCGCTCCTCGCGCTCGATCACGTCCTCCTCCACGGCCACGTCGGCCATGGCCAAGAGCTCCTCCTCCGACACGAACGGGCCCTCCTTGAGGCCCTTGCCGGGCACGAGGACGTTGGAGAGCCCGATGAGCGCCCTCGACATCAGCCGGATGGGCGGGAAGCGCACGACCAGAGAGACGACCGGAGCCACGAAGAGCGATGTGCGGTCGGGATGCTGCACGGCAAACGTCTTGGGGACGGCCTCGGCGGTGACGAAGATCACGACGGCCTCGAACGCGAGCGCGATGAACACGCCGACCGCTCCGAACTTCCGCTCGGACAGGATGCCGACGAACGTCGCCGCCGTGAGGTGGCAGACGAGCACGAGCAGCAGGACCGGCGTGAGGAACTCCTCCGGATGCTCGACCAGGCGCAGGAGCGCTTGCGACCCTCGGCGGTTCTCCTCGGTGAGGCTGATCGCCTTCACCCGGTTCGTGCGGGTGAGGCTGGTCTCGGCCATGGCGAGGAAGGCGGCGGCGCTGATGAGCACCAAGATCGCCACCGCCATCGTCCACTCGGTGGCGGTCATGACCGGTGGAAGCGGTCGAGCAGGACCTGCTCCCGCCGCTCCATGACCGCCGCCTCGCGACTGTCGGTGTGGTCCATGCCCAGCAGGTGCAGGACGCCGTGGACGACGAGGAGCGCCAGCTCGTCCTCGTAGGTGCCTGCGTGGTTGGGGGCGTTCCGCCGGGCCACCGCCGGGCACAGGACCACGTCGCCGAGGATGGTGGGCAGCTCGGCCAGCTCGGGGTCGACGCCGGGGCCGGGCCCGAGCGAGTCGGCCGAGCGGGCGCCTTCGTAGACGTCCTCGTCGATCGGGAAGGCGAGCACGTCGGTGGGGCCCTCACGGCCGAGGAACCGTCGGTTCAGCTCGGCCATGGCCGTCTCGTCGACGAACAGCAGTGACACCTCGGCATCGCCCCGAACCCCCTCCGCCTCGAGCACCGCGCCGGCCAGGCGGGCCCAGCGACCGGTGTCGACGGGCTCGTCGGACTGCTCGTCGGCGGCGAAGACGTCGATCTCGCTGCGAGAGCCCGCCGTCGCCGCCCGCGTTCGGCCCGCGTCCCCCTGATCGGACGTCACGTCCGTACCCGTTCGTAGGCGTCGACGATGTCCTGGACGATGCGGTGGCGGACGACGTCGCGCGACGTCAGGTGGACGAAGGCCACCCCGTCGATGCCGGCCAGCACGGGCTCGAGGTCGACGAGGCCGCTGCGCCCGGCGGCCAGGTCGACCTGGGTGACGTCGCCGGTCACAACCGCCTTCGAGCCGAAGCCGATGCGGGTGAGGAACATCTTCATCTGCTCGGGCGTGGTGTTCTGCGCCTCGTCGAGGATGAGGAAGCTGTCGTTCAGCGTCCGCCCCCGCATGTAGGCGAGGGGCGCCACCTCGATGGTGTCGCCCTCCAGGAGGCGCTTGGCCCCGTCCGGACCGAGCATGTCGTAGAGGGCGTCGTACAGGGGGCGAAGGTAGGGGTCGACCTTGGCCAGCACGTCGCCGGGCAGGAAGCCCAGGCGCTCCCCCGCCTCCACCGCCGGGCGGGTGAGGATGATGCGGCTGACCGAGCGGCCCTGCAGGGCCTGCACGGCGAGGGCCACCGCCAGGTAGGACTTCCCCGTCCCGGCGGGCCCGATGCCGAAGGTGACGACGTTGTTGGCGATGGCGTCGACGTAGCGCCGCTGCCCGCTCGTCTTGGGCCGCACGGTGCGACCGCGCGCCGAGCGCAGGACCTCGGCGGCCATGACGGCCGACGGGCTCTCGTCGGCCTTGACCATGTCGATGGTGCGCACCACGTCGGCCGGCTCCAGACCGTGGCCCTGGCGGAGAAGCAGCAGCAGCTCGTCGAACAGATGGCTGATCCGTCCGGCCTCGTCGCCGCTGATCGTGATCTCGTTGCCCCGCACGAGTATCTCGTTCTGGTCGAAGGCCGCCTCGACGAGACGGAGCAGCTCGTCGCGGTGACCGAGCAGCCCGACCATCAGGCGGTTGTCGGGAACGAGGACCTTGACCTGGGTGGTGGACACGTGCTGTGAGGCCAGGGTAACCGGTGCCTCGCTCAGCCGGGCGGCCAGCGCATGCGCCGGCCACCGAGCACATGGAGGTGGAGGTGGGGGACCGAGTTCTGGGCGTCCTCGCCGACGTTGAGGACGAGGCGGTAGCCCCGGTCGACCAGGCCCTCCGCCTCGGCCACCCGCTGTGCGGTCTGGAACATCTCGGAGAGGATCTCGGCGTGCGCCGGCTCGAGGGTGGCGGCCGACTCGATGTGCTCCCGGGGGACGACGAGGACGTGGCTGGGCATGGCCGGCTTGATGTCGCGGAAGGCGTACGTGTTCTCGGAGGAGGCCACCTCGTCGGACGGGAGCTCGCCGCCGACGATGCGGCAGAACAGGCAGTCGCTCACCACGCCTCCCGGTGACCTGCGCTCGACTCGCACAAGGGATCCGCCGGCCCCTGCGGGCGGCGGGCGAGAGGCAGGTCCCGGCGGCTCTGCTCGCCGTGCTCGGTCACTCCTGTCACGGTACCCAGTCGGGCTCGGGCCGACGACGACCCCCCAGGGTCGCCGTCGGTACCCTCCGTCGATGGCGCACGACGAGGGCCGGTTCGATCTGTCGCCGTTCGAGGAGATCGAGCGCTGGGCGGCCGAAGCCCGCGCGCGCGACGCCGTGGATGCCCGGGTCAGGGAGCGCTGGTTGCGCCGCCAGGCCGAGGAGGAGGCGACCTTCGCCGAGCTGCTCCTCGACCTGGCCGAGCAGGATGTCCCGGTGCTGGTCACCACCACCGCGAACCGCCGCTACGTGGGCCCGGTCGAGGCGGTGGGCGCCGACTTCGTCGCCCTGCGCGCGGCCGGAGGCCGGACGGCCATCGTCGCCCTCGCCTCCGTCGCCGCGGTGACGACGGCCGGCCCTGCCGGCGGGCGGGCGCAGCCCCTCGGCGTCCGCGAGGACCGCGGTCGGCGAGCGGTGACGGTAGGCATGGGCGAGGTGCTGGCTCATGCCGTCGCCGACCACCCGCGGGTGCAGGTGCACGCGGGCGACCTCGGCGTCGTCGGCGAGCTGTGGTCGGTGGGCGCCGACGTGATCTCGGTGCACACCGAAGGGAGTCCGCCGGCGACCGCCTACCTGAGGTTGCCGTCGGTCTCGGACGTGTCCTTCCTCGACTCGGGATAGAGGTGCTCGAGGGACCCGGGAGGGATGCGCGACGCCTTGATGAAGGCGTCGATCTCGGTCTCCTGGAGGCGGATGACCCTTCCGAACTTGTAGGCGGGGAGCTGCGCCTCGTCGATCAGCCGGTAGAGCGTACGGACGGTGACCCCCAACCGGCGTGCCGCCTCGCCGGTGCTCATCCATTGGATCTCGTCGTCGGCCATCCCGGGGATCATATCTCGCGGCGGGCCGTTCTTGTAGGTTCTCATGAACTTTCATTGGCCGCCGCGGCCACCTGCCGGTGGAAGCGCCGTGGCTGGGTGAAGGGCCGTCGGAGAGGGCCGTGAGTACCATCGTCCGGCCGCACCGGGGCCGCCGCCGACGGTCTCGCAGTGTGGGGGACGACGGCAGGAGACGAGTGATGCTTCCGACGACCAGCCGGGGCGGGCCGGCACTCACCGGTGCCCTAGCAGTTGCGATCGCGGTGGTCCTCGGCGCGGGCGTGTTCGGCGCCCTCACCGTCGACGAAGACGACGGCGACGACACGGCGCAGGAGCAGACCGAGCCCGAGCCGGCGCCGCGCCCCGACCCGTCGGCCGAGCAGGCGGTTGAGGCCGACCGCCGGGCGTTCGACCTCATCGTCGCCAACTGGGAGACCTGCCGCTCTCGATACCTCCCAGATGCCCGGGCACGCCACGACCAGGCCGTCACCCAGTTGCGCGAGCAGGAGGCCGCCCTCAGGAGGGTGATCGAGACGCTCCCCGCGGGGAGGGCCAAGGACTCGCTCAACGCCCAGGTCGGCCCCGACTTCGAGTCGGCGATCAGGGTCATCGAGGCCGAGCTGCGAGGCTGGGACACGCGCTGCAAGCTCGCCCTTACCATCTACCAGCTGACCCACGACAGCCTCCCTCGCCCGGTCCCCGGAGCGTGAGGGAAGCCCGGCCCGGTCAGGACGGGATCGAGAGCGGTTCGCACATCGCCTCAGGGGGGCGGTTGAGCTACATTCCACGCCTGTGAGCGAAGGAGCAACCGCCGTCTTGGTCCCGATCGTCCTGGTCGTGCTGGGGATCATCATCGCCTTTGTGATCGGAAGAGGGAAGTAACCCGACCCAGATCGCAGAACCAGCGTCCGTACGGCGAGGGCCGCACCGCTTGTCGCGGGGCAGGTCCCGGTGGTCACCGGCGGAACTCGACGTAGTAGTGCTGACGGCAGAGCCCAAAGCCGCGGCTCGGGGCATCGCAGCCCTCGACGTTGCCCGGTCGGCGTCGGCGTGCCGTCACGTCCCAGTATGAGACGAGCTCCTGCCGCCGGCGCAGGTACCGCTCCCGCTTGTGACCTGGAAGAGGTATCGCCGGCTGGAGGACGTCGAAGAAGGCGGCTCGGGGCGGTATGGCGCGGTATAGAAGCACCCGTCACCGGCCGCGAAGCCGCCAACGTGTAGCCGCCTACATCCGGGTAAGTGGACCTGGCCGGGTTCGAACCGGCGACTTCCTGCATGCCATGCAGGCGCTCTACCAGGCTGAGCTACAGGCCCGCCGGCCGTCAGCTTACCAGCGGCCATCCGGGCCTCGTAGCTGTCGCACGTCGAACACGAGTTCGAAGTTCACCGAGACGGTGTGACATGAGCCCCGGTACCATGCGGCGATGGCCGAGGGATACGACGCCCAGTCCGTCGAGCGCAAATGGCAGCTGCGCTGGCGCGAGGACGGCACCTACCAGGTCGACAACGACGACCCCCGGCGGCCGTTCTACACGCTGTGCATGTACCCCTACCCGAGCGGGCCGGCGCACCAGGGGCACGTGCGCAACTACACGTTCGGGGACCTGATCGTCCGCCACCGCACGATGGGCGGCCACGCCGTGCTGTCGCCCATGGGCTTCGACTCGTTCGGGCTGCCCGCCGAGAACGCCGCCATCAAGACGGGCGTGCACCCCCGCCCGTTCACCGACGCCCGCATCGCCGAGCTCAAGGCGTCGATCGAGCGCCTGGGCGCCATGTACGACTGGCGCCGGGAGGTGCGCAGCCACGACCCCGAGTACATCCACTGGACCCAGTGGATCTTCCTGCGCCTGCTCGAGGCGGGCCTGGCCTACCGGCGGCGGGCAGCGGTGAACTGGTGCCCCGGCTGCCAGACGGTGCTGGCCAACGAGCAGGTGCTCGCCGACGGCACCTGCGAGCGCTCGGGCGACGTGGTCGTCAAGCGGGAGCTCGAGCAGTGGTTCTTCCGGATCACCGCCTACGCCGACCAGCTGCTCGACGACCTCGACGGCCTCGACTGGCCGGAGCGGGTCAAGGTCATGCAGCGCAACTGGATCGGGCGCTCCGAAGGGGCAGAGTTCGACCTGCCTGTCGAGGGCCGGCCCGACCTCGCCATCCCTGTCTTCACCACCCGGCCGGACACGTCGTTCGGCATGACCTACGCCGTGCTCGCCCCCGAGCACGCGCTCGTCCCCGAGCTCACCACCGACGAGCAGCGCGACGAGGTCGAGGCCTTCGTCGCGCGCGTGCAGACCGAGACGGAGGTCGAGCGCCAGTCGACCGAGGCGCCGCTCGAGAAGCGCGGCGTGTTCACCGGGTCCTACGTGGTCAACCCGTTCACCCGGACGCCGGTCCCGGTCTACCTGGCCGACTACGTGCTCATGGGCTACGGCACGGGGGCGATCATGGCCGTGCCCGGCGAGGACCAGCGCGACTGGGACTTCGCCGTCGTCTATGGCCTGCCGATCATCCGCACGGTGCAGCCACCCGAGGGCTGGGAGGGCCAGGCGTACACAGGCGACGGGCCCGCCATCAACAGCGAGTGGCTCGACGGGCTCCACAAGGAAGAGGCGGTGGCCCGGGCGATCGAGTGGCTGGAGGAGCAGGGCATCGGCCGGCGCGCGGTCAACTACCGGCTGCGCGACTGGCTGCTGTCCCGCCAGCGCTATTGGGGTTGCCCGATCCCGATCGTCTACTGCCCCGAGCACGGCGCCGTGCCGGTGCGCGACGAGGACCTGCCCGTGCTGGCACCGGACGACGTGGAGTTCCGCCCCACCGGTGAGTCACCGCTCAAGTTCCACGAAGGCTTCCTCCACACCACCTGCCCGACCTGCGGCGGCCCCGCCACGCGCGAGACCGACACCATGGACACCTTCGTCGACTCGTCGTGGTACTTCCTGCGCTTCGCCGACCCGTGGAACGCCGAGGCCCCGTTCGACCCCGCCATGGCCGCCCACTGGCTGCCCGTCGACCAGTACATCGGCGGGATCGAGCACGCCATCCTCCACCTGATGTACGCCCGCTTCTTCACCAAGGCGCTGTCCGATCTGGGCATCGCCCCGAAGGAGCTGCGAGAGCCGTTCGCCCGCCTGTTCACCCAGGGCATGATCCGGATGGGCGGGACCAAGATGTCGAAGAGCACGGGGAACCTGGTCGACCCGGCGCGCTACTTCGACACGGCGGGCGCCGACTCCTTGCGCCTGTTCCACCTCTTCGTCGGTCCGCCCGCCGAAGACTTCGACTGGACCGAGCAGACGGACGAGGTCATCGAGGGCTGCGCCCGCTTCCTCGCCCGGGTGTGGCGCCTGGCCACCGGCCAGGTCGTTGCGCAGCCGGAGGCCGGCGAGGCTCCTCGGGAGGACCTGCGCCGGGCCACCCACCGCCTGATAGCCCGGGTGAGCGATGAGTACGAGCGCTGGTCGTACAACACCGCGGTGGCCGGGTGCATGGAGTTCACCAACCTGCTCTACAAGCAGGTCCATGCGGGCGTCTCCGGTCCCGATCTCGACGCCGCCGTCGACACCCTGCTCCTCCTGCTGGCGCCGATGGTCCCCCACATCACCGCCGAGCTGTGGGAGCGCCGCCACGGCGAGGGTCGCCACATCCACATGGAATCCTGGCCGGTGGCCGACCCCGCCCTGGCCGCGGTGCAGACCGAGACCATGGTCGTGCAGGTGAACGGCAAGGTCCGCGACCGCCTGCAGGTCCCTGCCGACCTGGGCGAGGACGACATGGAGCGCCTCGCCCTGTCCTCCGAGCGGGTGCAGGCGGCGCTCGGCGGGCAGTCACCCGCCCGCGTCATCGCCCGACCGCCGAAGCTGGTCAACCTCGTCGTCCGCGGGTGACCGACGCCCCGGGCGGCATGCCGCTCTGGGAGCGTCGGTTCCGAGCCCCCACCGTGAGCTTCCCGCACTGGGCCCGGCACGCCCCCGACCGGCTGGTCCTCACGTCCAACCAGAGCGGGGCATGGCAGGTGTACGCCTGGGACCGCGCCGCCGGCACCCGGCGGCGGGTGACCGACGATCCCATCGGCGTCCCCTTCGGGCTGTGCACACCCGACGGCGCCGGGGTCGTGTGGTTCCACGACGTCAGCGGCGACGAGACGGGGCACTGGCTGGTGCAGCCGTTCGGAGGCGACGGCGGGAGCCGACCGCTCGTCGCTGGGCTCCCCGATGCGTGGAGCGCGGGGCTGGCCCTGGGGGACGGCGTGGTGGTCGTGGGGACGGCGGGCGACGACGGGTTCACGGTGCACGTTGCGGCGGACGGCGACGGGCCCCGCGTCCTCCACCGCCACCAGGAGATGGTCGAGGTTGCCGGTCTCTCCCGCGACTCGTCGCTCGTGTGCCTGGAGCACGCCGAGCACGGCGACAACATCCACCTGGCCCTGCGGGTCGTCGACCCGCAGACCGGCGAGACGGTCGCCGAGCAGTGGGACGGGCCAGGCCTCGGCCTCTCGGCCGCCGCCTGGGCGCGGGTGGCGGGCGACCAGCGCCTCGCCCTGGTGCACGAGCGCGAGGGGAACGAGCGCCCGGCCGTGTGGGATCTGACGACGGGCGAGCGCCGCGACCTGCACGTGGACCTCCCCGGCGACGTCGGGGTGGCCGACTGGTGGCCCGACTCCTCCGCCCTTCTCGTCGTCCACCGCCACGAGGGCCGCCACCGGCTCTACCGGCTCGACCTGCACACCGAGGCCCTCGACCCGGTGCCCCATCCCGACGGGACCGTCTCGGGCGCCCGGGTCCGACCGGACGGCGAGGTATGGCTCCGCATCGCCGACGGGGCCACGCCCCCGTCGGTGCGCTCGGTGGACGGCGTGGAGGTGTGCGCCCCGGAGGGCGACCGGGCGCCCGGGGGCCGGCCCTACCGGTCGTGGTCGTTCACCAACCCGGTGGGCCAGCGGGTGCACGGCTTCGTGGCCACGCCGCCGGGCGCGGGGCCGCATCCCGTCGTGATGCTCGTACACGGCGGACCGACGTGGGCGTACCACGACGCCTTCATGCCCGACGTGCAGGCCTGGGTCGACCACGGGGTCGCCGTCGCCATGGTCAACTACCGGGGGTCCACGGGCTACGGGATCGCCTTCCGCGACGCCCTCATCGGCGACCCGGGCTTCCCGGAGGTGGCCGACGTCGTCGCCGGCCTCGACGCTCTGGTGGCCGACGGCGTCGCCGAGCCGGTCCGCGCCGCCGTCGCCGGCGGCTCGTGGGGCGGCTACGTCACCCTGCTCGCCATCGGCCTGCACCCCGACCGGTGGGCGGCGGCGGTGGCGGCCGTGCCGGTGGCCGACTACCCGACCGCCTACGCCGACGAGGCCCCCAGCCTCCAGGCCTTCGACCGGTCGCTGTTCGGCGGGAGCCCCGACGAGGTGGGCGACCTCTACGTCGAGCGCTCGCCGCTCACCTACGTCGACCGAGTGCGAACGCCCGTGCTGGTGATCGCCGGCGACAACGACACCCGATGCCCGATCCGGCAGGTGCTCAACTACGTCGAGGCCCTCGAGGCGCGCGGTGGCGAGGTCGAGCTGTACCGCTTCGACGCCGGCCACGGCTCGCTGGTCGTCGACGAGCGGGTCCGCCAGATGGCCGCCGAGCTCGACTTCGTCCTGCCCCGCCTCGACCTGCCGGGGCGTGCGACGGCCTAGTTTCCGTCGCCCTCGAGGAAGCGCTGGAACTCGGCGGCCAGCTCGTCGCCGGTCGGCAGGTTCTCCCAGCTGGGCCCGAGCTCGGTGCCTTGGGCCCCGGCGGCCTCGGCGTCGTAACGGGCCTCGAGCTGGCTGACGACGGTGCTGTGCTCGGCGCTGTTGGCGACCAGCTCGTCGAGGCGCTGCTTGGTCGCCTCGGCCGCCTCCTGCAGCGGCCCCGGCTCGACCACGATGTCGGACACCTTGGCCAACGCCTCCACCAGGAGGACGGCCGCCTCGGGATAGGGCATGCCGGCGGCGTAGTGGGGCACGCGGGCCCACAGCCCGATGGCGGGGATCCCCGCCTCGGCGAAGCGGCGCTCGACGGCGACGAGGATGCCGGAGGGCACGTCCAACGTGCCCTTCACGACACCGATGCGAGCGGCCAGCTCGGCCGACGTGGCCGTGGCCACCACCGACCCCGGTCGGGTGTGTGGGACCGGGGCGGGGAAGGCGCCCATGCCGACGAGCATCCGCACGCCGAACATGGCGGCCAGCTCGGCGACCGCCGACGCGAACGCCCGCCACTTGTGATCGGGCTCGGGGCCCACGAGCACCAGGAGCGGGTGCCCGGCGGAGTCGTGGCCGTACCGCAGCTGGATCTCGGGCCAGATGAGGTCCTCGTAGACGCCGTCGACGATGCGGGCGGTGGGCCGGCGCGACCGGTGGTCGAGCAGGTCGTCGGCGTCGAACGACGCGACCATCTCCGTCTCGACCGACGACAGCAGCGCGCCCAGGGCGGTGGCGCCGCCGAGGCCGGCGTCGATCCAGCCGTCGGGCGCCATGATCAGCACCGGGTTGTCGAGCTCGGGCCGCTGGTGGACCTCGTACAGGCTCATGACCGGACGGCCGCCGGGTTCGACGTCATCGGTTCCAAGGTACCGTCGGCGGCGAGGAATCGAGATGCCACGGCAGACGTTGGACCCACCGCCATGATCGACGTCACCGACGCCACCTTCCAGCGCGACGTGCTCGACCGCTCCACCCAGGTGCCGGTCGTGGTCGACCTGTGGGCCGACTGGTGTGGCCCGTGCCGGACGCTCGGGCCGATGCTCGAACGGGCGGTGGCGGCCACCGACGGGGCGGTGGAGCTGGCCAAGGTCGACGTCGACCGCAACCCTCATGTGGCCACCGCCTTCGCCGTCCAGTCCATCCCGGCGGTGTTCGCCATCCGCGACGGCAAAGTCGTCGACTCCTTCGTCGGGGCCGTCCCCGAGCGGACCGTGCAGGAGTTCGTCGCCCGGCTGGCGCCGGGCCGGTCGGCGGCCGACGAGCTGGTGGCTCGGGGCGACGAGGCGTCGCTGCGAGCCGCGCTGGAGCTCGAGCCCAACCACGCCGGCGCGGTGGTGGCCCTGGCCGAGCTCCTGGTCGACAAGGACGAGGCGGACGAGGCGCTCGAGCTGCTGCAGCGGGTTCCCGAGACCGCCGAGGTGCGCCGGGTGGCGGCCCGGGCCCGCCTGAGCGCGTCCCGCGACGACGGCCATGAGGACGTCGACTCGCGCCTCGACAGCCTGCTCGACCAGGTGAGGGACGACGAGGCCGCCCGCCGGGAGTTCCTCGACCTGCTCGAGGTCCTCGGGCCGGACGACCCGCGCACTCCTCGCTACCGCCGGGCCCTCACCTCGCGGCTCTTCTGAGGCCCGGACCATGGGGCTGCGCCGGGAGGCCGATCACTGGGTGTGGGTGGGCGGCCCGGTCCCCCCGGGGTCCGACGCCATCACCGTCTGGAAGGTGATCTCCATCCGCAAGGCGTCGGCCGACGACGCCCACCTGATGCGCCACGAGCAGGAGCACCTGCGCCAGTGGCGTCAACTCGGGTTCTTCGGGTTCCTCTGGCAGTACCTCGGCGCCTACCTGCGCGGGCGGGTGAAGGGCCTTCCCCACCGGGCCGCGTACCGCATGATCCCCCTGGAGGTAGAGGCCCGGGAGGCGGCCGACGAGGCCCGCCGCCGCGGCGAGCTCTAGGGTTTCGCCCGTGCGGCGGCGCCGGCGGGTCGCGGGAGCGGCCGCCGGGGGCCTGGATATCGACGCCACGTGCCTCTAGCCTGAGGGCGCTCCGGGCCCTCGCCCGCCCGGTCGCCGGCTTCCCCCGTCGACGGAACCTCGTCCGTGGGAGCCCGCCCGGTGACCGACCCTCCTGCCGCCCCGCCTACGCCGCACCCCTGGGCCGAGCACGCCGCCCGCTGGCGTGACGCCCTCTCGGGCGTGCGACCGGGCGTGGTGGCGGCGGCGGGGGTTGCCGTCGTGGTGGCGGTCACGGCGGGGCTCCTGCTGCTCCGCCGGCCCTCCGCTCCCCCGCCCGAGGTCGTGCTCCCCCGTGCCGACCCTGCCGCCAGCCCGACGACGGTCGCGGCCGGAGAAGGCGTCGGCCGGCAGGGCACGGGGACGGTCACGGTCCATGCCGCCGGCGCCCTCGTCCGCCCCGGCGTCTACGTCCTGCCCGCCGGCGCCCGGGTGGCCGACGCGGTCGCCGCCGCCGGGGGTGTCTCGCCCGACGCCGACCTCGACCAGCTCAACCTGGCCACCCGGGTCGGCGACGGCGATCGGGTGTACGTGCCTCGCAAGGGCGAGGCAGCCGCGCCGCCGCCCGGCGCGACACCCCCGGGGCCGGGGCCGGGAGGCGCCACGGCGACCACACGGGCGGCGGTCCTCGACCTCAACGCCGCCACCGCCGAGCAGCTGGAGGCCCTGCCGGGGGTCGGGCCGTCGCTCGCCGCCGCCATCGTCGAGCACCGCACCCGCCACGGGCGCTTCCGCACGGTCGACGACCTGGTGGACGTCCCCGGCATCGGCCCGGCCAAGCTCGCCGCCCTGCGCCCGCTGGTGCGGGTCTGAGATGCGCCCGTTCTCGCGCCACTGCCTCGCACAGGGGAGGTTTGCGCGCTCCGGCGCGCCATGAGCGACGGGTGGACGGTCGTGCTGGCGGTGTCTGCCTGGGTCGGCGCCTCCGTGGCCGCGCCGGTGCCCGTCCTCGCAGGGGCCCTCGCCGGCACCGCCGGGCTGGCCCTCCGCCGCCCCGCCATCCTCTGCCTCGGTGTCGCCCTCGCCACCTCGGCGCTCGCCGCCCGCTCGCACGACGGCCTGCACCCGCCGGGACGAGGCCCCTGGGCGGGAGTGGCGACGCTCGTCGATGACCCGGCCGACGTGGCCGGCGCCCTGCGGGTCACCCTGCGCATCGGCGGCAAGCGGGTGGAGGCCTGGGCGCGGGGCAGCGCGGCCGGGGGGCTGGACGCCCGGCTGGCCGGCGAGCGGGTCTGGCTGGCCGGGCGCCTCGACGAGCTCCCGGCGTCGGTCCGGGGCCGTCTGGCGCCCCGCCACGTCGCCGGGCGGCTGGCGGTCGAGAAGGTCGGCGGGTGGGCCCCCGGCGGGCTGCCGAGCCGGTTGGCCAACGGCGTCCGGCGCACCGTGCTCGAGGGAGCTGAGTCGCTCTCGCCCGAGCGGCGGGCCCTCTTCGGCGGCTTCGTGCTGGGCGACGACCGCGGCCAGTCCGCCGAGGTGGCCGACGACTTCCGCGCCTCGGGCCTCACCCACCTCCTCGTCGTGTCGGGGCAGAACGTCGCCTTCGTCCTCGCCCTGTTCGGTCCGGGGCTGCGCCGGATGGGCCTGCGCACTCGCTTGGCCGTGGGCCTCGCCTTGCTCGTCTTCTTCGGGCTCCTCACCCGCTGGGAGCCGTCGGTCCTCCGAGCCGTCGCCATGGCCGCCGTCGCCCTGTTGGCCGACACCCTCGGCCGCCCCGTCTCCACCCTGCGCCTGCTGGCCCTGGCCGTCACCGGCCTGCTGGTCGTGGACCCGCTGGTGGCCTCGTCGGTCGGCTTCCGCCTCTCGGTCGGTGCCTGCGCCGGGATCGCCCTGCTCGCCCATCGCCTGGCCGAGGCCCTGCCCGGCCCCCGGCCGGTGGCGTCGGCGCTTGGGGTCACGCTGGCCGCCCAGGCCGGGGTGGCACCGGTGCTGGTGCCCACCTTCGGCGCCCTCCCCGTGGTCGCCGTCCCCGCCAACCTCCTCGCCCTCCCAGCCGCCGCCCCCCTGTCGGTGTGGGCCATGGCCGCCGGACTGCCCGCCGGCCTGGCCGGCGGGTCGCCGGCCGGGGTGGCCCACGTCCCCACCGACCTCCTCCTCGGTTGGGTCGCCGGCGTGGCCCGGGTGGCGGCCACCGCCCCCCTGGGCCAGCTGCGGACCGGCCACCTGGTCGTCCTGGGCGCGGCCGTGGGTGTCGCCCTCGCGGCGGGCCGCCGGCGGCTCGCCGCCGTCGCCGTCGCCGGCGTCGTGATGGCGACGAGCGTCCCGGTCGTCCGCCCCGCCCCGCTGGACGGGCGCACCGTCGCGCCCGGCGCCCGGGTATGGCGCGGCGGTGGCGCCACCGTCGTGGTGGTCGACGGGGCCCGCAACCCCTCGGCGCTGCTCACCGGCCTGCGGGACGCCGCCGTCCGCCGCCTCGACGCCCTCGTGGTCCTGCGACCCGGACGGGGAGCGGCCGGTGCGGTCGAGCCCGCCGTCCACCGCTACGGGCCGCCGATCGTGCTGGCGCCGGCGGCCTCGCCCCTCTCCGGCGCCAGCGTCCCCGAGGCGGGGACGCTCGTCCGGGTCGGCTCCGTCACCGTCTCCGTCGTGCGCGCCGCGCCCCGACTGGAGGTGGAGGTCAGGCGCGGCGGCCCCGGTAGCGTGCCGTGAGTGCGGTTCGTCCTCGGCCCCCGCAGCTACGAGCTGGCCACCCGCGGGCTGGTGATGGGGATCCTCAACCGCACGCCCGACTCGTTCCTCGACGCCGGCGCCCACTTCGCCCTGGACGACCTGTGCCGGCGGGCCGAGCGGCTGGTCGACGAGGGCGCCGACATCCTCGACGTGGGTGGGGTGAAGGCCGGTCCGGGCCCGGCGGTCGGCCCCGAAGAGGAGCTCGACCGGGTGGTGCCCGCGGTCGAGGCCCTCCACCGGCGCTTCGACGTGCCCATCTCGGTCGACACCTGGCGGGCAGAGGTGGCCGAAGCGGCCTATCGCGCCGGCGCGGTGATGGGCAACGACATCAGCGGCTTCGCCGACCCCGACTACCTGGCGGTGAGCGCGGCCGCCGGCGCCAGCGTCGTCGCCACCCACATCCGCCTCGGGCCGCGCGTGGCCGACCCCGAGCCCGAGTACGAGGACGTGGTGGGCACCGTGCGGGCGTTCCTCGCCGATCGGGCCCGCCGGGCGGAGGACGCCGGCATCCCGAGGGAGCGGGTGGTGATCGACGCCGGACTCGACCTCGGCAAGACCGCCGCCCAGTCGCTCGTCCTCCTCCAGCAGTCGCGCCGGCTGGCCGAGCTGGGCTACCCGCTGCTGCTGTCCGCCTCGTACAAGACGTTCCTCGGCCGCCTGCTCGGCCTCGACGTGCCCGACCGCCGCGAGGCGTCGCTGGCCGCGGCAGCCATCGGGATCGCCGGCGGGTGCCGGATCGTCCGGGCCCACGACGTCCGGGGGACCCGGCGGGTCTGCGACGTCCTCGCCGCCGTCCTGGAAGCATCATGAGCACCGCAGAGGCGGTGTTCCCCGCCTACCTCGTCAGAGGCGATGACCCCATCGTCACCGCCGACGCGGTCAAGGCCCTCGTGGCCGAGCTCGTGGGCGACGCCGACCCGGCGCTGGTCGTGGAGGACCTGAGCGGGGACGAGCTGACGCTCGCGGCGGTCGTCGACGCCGCCCAGACCCCGCCGTTCTTCGCCGACCGGCGGGTGGTCGTGGCCCGCGACGTCGGGCGTTTCACCACCCAGGAGGCCGCCCCGCTGGTCGCCTACCTGGCCGACCCCCTTCCCACCACGACCCTCGTGCTGGTGGCCGGGGGAGGCCAGCTGCCCCGGTCGCTCGTCGACGCCGTCCGCAAGGTCGGCCACGTCGTCGACGCCGGCGTCCCAACCGGTCGGGCCCGCGCCGCGTGGCTCACCGAGCGGGTGCGGGAGGGCCCCGTCCGCCTCGACGCCCAGGCGACCGCCCTGGTCGGGGCCCACCTGGGCGACGAGGTGGGCCGGCTGTCGTCCCTCCTCGAGACCTTGGCCTCGGCGTACGGCCACGGCGCCCGGCTCACCGCCGAGGAGGTCACCCCGTTCCTCGGCCAGGCCGGCCCGGTGGCCCCCTGGGAGCTCACCGACGCCATCGACGCCGGCGACACCCCCGCCGCCCTCGACCACCTGCACCGCCTCCTCGGGCCGGGGGGACGCCACCCACTCGTCGTAATGGCCACGCTCCACACGCACTACGCCCGCATGCTGCGCCTCGACGGATCGGGGGTCGCCGACGAGAAGGCGGCGGCCGCCGCGTTGGGCCTGACCGGCTCGACCTTCCCCGCCAAGAAGGCTCTGGCCCAGGCGCGCCGGCTCGGCCACGACGGGGTGGCCCGCGCCATCACCCTCCTCGCCGACGCCGACCTCGCCCTCAAGGGCACCATCGACTGGCCGCCCGAGCTGGTGATCGAGGTGCTGGTGGCCCGGCTCAGCCGCCTGGCCCCGCGCACGGCGGCCCGGTCCGCCCCCGCCCCCCGAAGCTGACGTCAGCCCGAGCCGGTGGCCCGCGGGAGCTCCAGCGTGTCGTCCCCGACGGGCTCCCCCCGCTCGGCCCGGGCCTGGCGCTCCTTGTTCACCCAGCGGCCCAACGTGCTGGGGCTGATGTCGAGCTCCCGGGCCACGGCGGCCACCTGCTTGCCATCGATCAGCACCATCTCCACCGCGTTGCGCCGGAACTCCTCGGCGAAGGAGCGGCGGGAGTCGGGCGCGGTCCACTCCGGCGGGAGCGGCTCACCCTCGTCGCCCTGGCCCGGTCGGGCCGGGGACGACGGCGGCTTCACGTCCAGGCGGCCGGAGTCGGACACGAAGTCCCAGGTCGTCACCGCCACCAGGGCCACGCCCAGAAGCAGCTGGGGGATGCCGATGAACGGCACGCCCGCCGTCTTCATGCCACCCACCATGATCCCGACCCCGAGAAGGAAGGGGATCCAGTAGCTCAGCAACCGCGGATTGACCCGGATCTCCCGGCCCTGGACCTGGTAGGGGACCGCCTCGGCTTCCAGCGAGGCCCGGACGGTGCGGACCGGTTCGACGGTCTTGGTGCCGTAGTGCTCGACCCTTTCGAGAAGGGTCGTCTGCCCCCGACTCGTGTCTGCCACAGAGGTGCCTTCAGCCACTCTCGCCCCTTTCGCTGGCCGTACGTCGTTCTCGGGGAGAGCGACGCCTCCGATCGACGCCGACCGCGGAGGTGACCGCCCCTCAGAGTCGCTGGTCCCCCAAGGTGGTTATGCGCGACCGGGCGCCCGCGTCACAGACCGGCCTATCGTCATCCGGCTGATATTGCGAATCAGGAGGGAATCCCTATGGCGAAGATCGGAGACGTCGACCTCGACATCGACGTCCGCAAGGACCGCGCCATCATCGACGTCAAGTACGCCATCACCTTCGAGGAAGGCGACAAGGGCCAGCGCTACAACGAGCTGTGCCGGCTGATCGGCGACGACACCGACGTCGGAGACCCTCCCGAGGCGGGCGACGACGACCCTCTCGCCTTCCTGGCGCCGCTGTACTTCAGGGAGATCCGCGTGGACAAGCCTCGCACCGTGCGCCGCAACCTCCACGCCGAGATCCCGAGCGTGCTGCTCGACGAGGACTTCGGACCCATCCCCAACCCCGATGAGTTCCGCGCCCTGGTCACCCTGGTGCCGGTGGCCAAGCCCGTACGGCGCGAGAGCGACCTGGTGGTCGTGCGCCGGTAGCGCGGTCAGCCCGAAGAGCTGTCCAGAGCGGCCAGGCGCCGCATCAGGCGGGCCTTGCGGTTGGCCGCCTGGTTCTTGTGGATGACGCCCTTGGCGGCGGCCTTGTCGATGCGCTTGACGGCCATCCGCAGCGTCTCCGCGGCGTCGTCGGCGCCGGCCTCGGCGTGGGCGAGGGCGGTCTTGACGCGCGTCTTCATCTCCGAGCGCACCGACTTGTTGCGGAGCCGGCGGCGCTCGTTCTGGCGGTTGCGCTTGATCTGGCTGCGGATGTTGGCCACGGTCCGACGACCTTACCAGCGACCGCGCCGCCTCCGGTCCGGCGTGGGTCACACTCAGGGCATGAGGCTCCGGGGCCGGGAGGGCAACGAGCTGACCCTGTCGATCGTCGGGTACCAGTTCCCCGACGAGACCGTCGACCCTTGGGACTCCAACGGCCTGCTGGTGTCGGTGCGGGTGGTGTCGCCCCAGGGGACGTGGGAGGTCGTCGACCCCTGCCTCACCACGTGGGAGGCCCGCCAGCTGGCCGGATGGCTGGCGGCCGTCGCCCGGGGAGCGATGGTGCGCCCGACCTCGACCCTCTCGGAGCCCAACCTCACGGCGAGGGTCAGCGTCGACCCGCTCAGCCCGACGTCGCGGTTCCAGCTGCGGGTCTGCTTCGAGCTGGAGAACCGCCCGCCGTGGGCGCCCACGGTGGCCGGAGGGCGCAACCTCTGCGTCGACCTGGACGTGGGCCCGTCCGACCTGGCGTCGGCCGCCACCGCCCTACGCAACGACCTGGCCCGGTTCCCCCAGCGAGGCGACGACCCGACCCTGTGACCAGGCAGGCGAGAATGGGGTCGAAGTGATCCCCCTCGAACGAACCCGCAACCTGGCGATCATCAGCCACATCGACCACGGCAAGACGACGCTGTCCGACCGCATCCTCGAGCTCACCGGCGCGGTCGACCCCCGGGAGATGCGCGCCCAGTTCCTCGACTCCATGGACATCGAGCGGGAACGGGGCATCACCATCAAGGCCCAGAACGTCCGCCTGCGTTGGAAGGACCACACCCTCCACCTCATCGACACCCCGGGCCACGTCGACTTCGGCTACGAGGTCTCCCGGTCGCTGGCCGCCTGCGAGGGGGCGATCCTCCTCGTCGACGCCACCCAGGGGATCGAGGCCCAGACCCTCGCCAACTGCTACGCCGCCCTCGAGGCCGATCTCGAGATCGTGGCCGCCGTCAACAAGATCGACCTGGCGGTGGCCGAGCCCGAGCGGGTCTCGGAGGAGATCGAGAAGGTGCTCGGCATCCCCGCCGACTCCATCCTGCGGATCAGCGCCAAGACCGGCCTGGGGGTGCCCGAGCTGCTCGACGCGGTGGTCGAGCGCATCCCCTCGCCGGCGGGCGACGCCGACGCGCCGCTGCAGGGCCTGATCTTCGACTCCCACTACGACCAGTACCGCGGCGTGATCAGCGCCGTCCGCGTGGTGAACGGCGTGCTCAGCGCCGGGGCGCGCCTGCGGTTCATGCAGGCCGGCGTCGTCCACGACGTGGAGGAGATCGGCGCCCGCACGCCCGAGCCGGTGCCAGTCGCCGAGCTGGGTCCGGGCGAGGTCGGCTACCTGATCGCCGGGGTCAAGGACGTGCGGGAGGCCCGCTCGGGCGAGACCGTCACCGACGCCGGACGCCCGGCCGCCGAGCCCCTGGTCGGCTACCGCGACCCGAAGCCCATGGTGTTCTGCGGGCTCTACCCGGTGGAGGGCGACGACTTCGCCGACCTGCGCGACTCGTTGGAGAAGCTGCGCCTCAACGACTCGTCGTTCACCTACGAGCCGGAGACGTCGGGCGTGCTGGGCTTCGGGTTCCGGTGCGGGTTCCTCGGCCTGTTGCACATGGAGATCGTGCGCGAGCGGCTCGAGCGGGAGTTCGACCTCAACCTCATCGCCACCGCCCCGTCGGTTGCCTACCTGGTGGAGCTCAAGAACGGCGACGTCGTCGAGGTCGACAACCCCTCGGACATGCCGCCCTCCAACCAGGTCGAGGCGGTGGAGGAGCCCTTCCTCACCGCCACCCTGCTCCTGCCCAGCGAGTACACGGGCACGGTCATGGACCTGTGCCAGAGCCACCGGGGCGAGATGCAGAAAATGGAGTACCTGTCCCCGGAGCGGGTGGAGCTCGTGTACCGGATCCCGCTGGCCGAGGTCGTGGTCGACTTCTTCGACCAGCTCAAGAGCCGCACCAAGGGCTACGCCAGCCTGGACTACGAGCCCGCCGGCTACGACCGCAGCGATCTGGTGAAGCTCGACGTGCTGCTGAACGGCGTCAACGCCGACGCCTTCAGCACGATCATCCACCGGTCGAAGGCGTACGACTACGGGCGCCGGATGACCGAGAAGCTCCGTGAGCTCATCCCCCGCCAGCTCTTCGACGTCCCCATCCAGGCCGCCATCGGCGGGCGCATCGTCGCCCGCCAGACGGTGAAGGCCCGCCGCAAGGACGTCATCGCCAAGTGCTACGGCGGCGACGTCACCCGCAAGCGCAAGCTCCTCGAGAAGCAGAAGGAGGGCAAGCGCCGCATGAAGAGCATCGGCCGCGTCGAGGTCCCCCAGGAGGCGTTCATCTCCGCCCTCCGGCTGGACGAGTAGCGGGGGGGCCCGGGCGCCCGTCACGGAGCGCCCACCCGCTCGCCGGCGACGTCCAGCCCGAAGGCGCGGGCGAACCCGGTGAGGGTCAGCACCCGCCGGACATTGCGGCTGGCGGCGACCACTCGGACGTCCCCCCCGACGGACCGCATCCGCTTCTTGGCCGAGACCAGGGCGCCGAGGCCGGCGCAGTCGATGAAGGTGACCCCGCTGAGGTCGAGGGCAAAGTCGTGCGCGCCCAGCTCGGCCAGCTCGCTCAGGCAACGGCGGAGGCGGGGGGAGGTGGCGGCGTCCAGCTCGCCGGTCACCCGCATGCGGGCTCTGCCCGCTCCCCACCTCACCTCCATGCGCATGCCGGCACGGGCGGGCGCCCGCCCGGCTTCCATCAGATCCACGTTCATCGTTCCTCCTCTGACTGCTGTCTGGTGAGGAGGTCTACGCCGGAGGGCGTTTCGTGGCCGTAACCCTCGGCGTTTACGCCGGAGCTACGGCCGTAGACTCGGCGCCGGCGTGCTGCTGCACCACACCGTCGAAGGCCGCGGGCCCCGAAGGATCGTCTTGGTCCACGGCTTCACCCAGACGGGCACAACCTGGGACGACGTCGCTCGCCAGCTCGTCGCCGGGGGGGAGGTGGTCCGCGTCGATCTCCCGGGCCACGGCGGCTCGGCCGACGTGCGGTTGAGCTTCGAGGAGACCGCCGCCGCCCTCGGCGCCACCGGTGGACGGGCCCTCTACGTCGGCTACTCGATGGGTGGACGGCTGTGCCTGCGCCTCGCCCTCGACCGCCCCGACCTGGTGACCGCGCTCGTGCTGCTGGGGGCGTCACCGGGCGTCGCCGACCCCGCCGAGCGGGCCGAGCGCCGGCGTTCGGAGAAACGTCTGGCGGCCGACATCCTCGACAGCGGCGATGCCGACTTCCTCTACGGCTCGCTGGCCCGGCCCGCCTTCGAGACGGCCCGGCCCAGCGCGGTCGACCTGGAGGTACGACGAACCAACCCGCCCGACGGGTTGGCCGCTGCCCTCGACGCGATGGGCACCGGGAGCCAGCCGCCCCTCTGGGACCGGCTCGGCGAGCTCCGCATGCCGACGCTGCTCGTCGCCGGCGAGCGGGACGGCAAGTTCGTCGACATCGCCCGGCGCATGGACGCCGTGACCGGTCCGAACGTGCGCACTGCCTTCGTCCCCGAGTCGGGCCACGCCGTGCACCTCGACCAGCCCACCGCGTGCGTCGAGCTCATCCGCCAGGTCGCCGCCAGCGCGACGACGTCCTGACGCAGCGGCCGTTCCGGCGGTGGTTT
>DATAAF010000110.1:0-8722 GCA_036260255.1 Acidimicrobiales bacterium
CAGTCCGCCGCCGACGCGTCGGCGGACTGGTCACCTGGGCCGAGTGCGGCGGCCTCCTGTGGCTGGCCCGCTCGCTGGACGGCCACGCCCTGGCCGGGGTGCTGCCCGCCGACGGTCGCATGACCGACCGCCTCACCCTCGGCTACCGCCGGGCCCGCCTGCGGCGGGACTCGCCCCTGGGACCGGCCGGCACCGAGCTGCGGGGCCACGAGTTCCACTACTCACGGCTCGATCCCACCGGCTCTGCCCTCGACTGGACCGGCCGCGCCGGGCGGGGTCGAGCCGGGTTCGCCGGGCCGACGACCCTGGCCTCGTACGTGCACCTGCACCTGGGCTCGGACCCGCAGCTGGCCGAACGGCTCGTCGCCGCTACGGCAGGAGCTTCACCAGCTGGTCGACGACCGGCCGGAGCGTCGCCGGGAGCGCGCCCTCGTCGGCCGTCACCGTCACCCCCTGGTAGGTGACGTCGTACTGGTAGGCGTCGGCGGCCCGGGGGTCCAGGTAGTTGCGGTCCAGGGTGGCGATCTGCGAGCGCTCCAGGGCGCTGCGCAGCGAGGCCAGGTCGGCCGGGGCCAGGGCCCGTTCGACAGGCGCGGGCGAGCGGTCGCTGATGATCGTCGCCTGCCCTGACGCGTCCACCGCGACCCGGTCGTTCGTACCGGCCAGGCCGCCGTAGCGGACGAGCACGACCAGCGGGCCGGCCGGGACGGCGGGCCCCGGCTCGCCGGCGACCGGGCCACCGTCGCCGCCGCTGCAGGCCGCCGCCGCCACGGCGATGACCAGGAGGACGGGGCGCAGGATCACGTCCACCGGAGGCTACCGGCGGGCGCTACATTTCCCGCCCAGCAGCGGCGACCGTGGGGGGCGCCGGAAAGGCGGTTGGGTGAAATGGCGAGGATCGGCCCGGTCAAGTTGGACCTCAAGGTCAAGGGCGAGAAGGCGACCGTCGACGTGACGTACGACATCCTCTTCAGCCAGACCGACATCAAGAAGAAGCAGACCTACGAGGAGGAGTGCCGGATCATCGGCGACGACACCCACCGGGGCGACCCGCCGGAGGCCGGCGGCGACGACACGCTGGAGTTCCTCTCGCCGCTGTTCAACAAGCCGGTCAAGCCGAAGGGCGACTCGGAGACCCTGTCGAGGCGCCACAAGAAGACGTTCCGGGCCCTCGACCTGAACGAGGACCAGGGCTCGATCCCGAACCCGGACGAGATCCGCGCCCTCGTGACCCTGCGGCCGACGGCGGGCACCGGCAAGCCGGTGCAGCGCCAGAGCCCGATGGTCAAGCTCAAGATGGGCTGACCCGTGGCCGGGTAGAGTCCGGACGTCCGTCGGGTCGGCGAGCCGGTGCGAGTCCGGTGCGGCCTGGGCCACTGTGACCGAGAGGGAGCCAGAGGTCGACCCGCCGGGAGGAAGCGTCCGCGGCCCGAGGGTCCCCAGTGCTGATCGGTGTCGGTGTCGGGCCCGGCGACCCGGAGCTCCTGACCCTCCGCGCCGCCCGGGTCATCGGCGAGGCGGACCGCGTGCTGGCCCCGTCGTCGGCCGTGGACGCCGTGGGCCGGGCCGAGTCGATCGTGCGCCAGGCCTGTCCCGGGGTGCGGGTGGAACGCCTGGTGTTCGCCATGGGCGACGCCCAGGGGTCGGTCGAGGCCGCGGCCGCCACCGTGGTCGCCGGCCTGGACGCCGGGCAGCGCATCGCCTTCGTCACCCTGGGCGACCCCAACGTCTACAGCACGTTCAGCGCCGTGGCGTCCCGGGTGCGCCAGCTGCGACCGGGCGCGGCCATCGAGACCGTGCCGGGGATCATGGCCTTCCAGGAGCTGGCCTCCCGGTCGGGCACCGTGGTGCTGGAGAACAGCGAACGGTTGGCCCTCGTCACCGCCCTCGACGGCACCGCCGCCCTCGACCGGGCCCTGGGCGACCCGGGCCAGGCCGTCGTCGTGTACAAGGGGGGCCGGCACGTCCCGGCCGTGGCCAAGCGCCTGGCCGAGGCGGGAAGGCTGGAGGGCGCGGTGTTCGGGGAGCTCCTGGGGCTGCCCGGGGAGCGGATCACGCCCCTCGCCGAGGCCGCCGCCGGCCCGGCCGCCTACCTGGCGACCGTCATCGTCCCGCCCGAGGGGCGGTCCCGGTGATCAGCTTCGTGGGCGCCGGGCCGGGTGCGGCCGACCTCATCACCCTGCGCGGGCGCGACCGGCTGGCCGCGGCCGACGTCGTGGTGTGGGCGTCGTCGCTGGTCCCGGAAGCGGTCCTCGGCCACGCCCGGCCCGGCGCCGAGATCCACGACTCCGCGGGCATGACCCTGGAGGACGTCCTCGCCGTGTACGCCGGCGCTCCGGACGATGCCCTGGTCGTGCGGCTCCACTCGGGCGATCCCACGATCTACGGCGCCATCGGTGAGCAGATCGACTGGTGCGTGGCGAACTCGCGCCACTTCGAGATCGTCCCCGGGGTGAGCTCGCTGGCCGCGGCCGCGGCGGCCGTGGGTCGCGAGCTGACCCAGCCGGGCGTGGCCCAGAGCGTGGTCCTGACCCGTTTGGGCGGGCGGACGGCGGCGTCCATGCCGGCCCGCGAGTCGGTGGCCACCTTTGCCGCCCCGGGGGCGACCATGGCCGTGTTCCTGTCGGCCGCCCGCCCCGTGGAGCTGGGTGAGGAGCTGCTGGCGCCGGGGAGCGGGTACACGGCCGAGACGCCGGCGGCCATCGTCGTCCGGGCCTCGTGGCCGGACGAGCGGGTGGTCCTGACGACCGTGGGCCGCCTGGCCGAGGACCTCGAGGCGGTGGGTGCCCGGACCACGGTCCTCGTCCTCGTCGGGCCCGCGCTGGCCGGCGCCGGCGGCCGCAGCCACTTGTACTCCCCGGGGTTCGCCCACATGTTCCGGCGCCGGTCGCTGCCGGGCACGACCGCGGGGCGGCCGGCGTGAGGGGCCTGCGGACCGGTTGGACCACCGGCACCTGCGCCAGCGCGGCGGCCAAGGCCGCCGCCCTCGGCCTGGTCACGGGGACGGCGCCCACCGAGGTGGAGGTCGGCCTGCCGGGTGGGCGGCGGGTGCGGTTCGCCGTCGAGGTCGAGGGGCCGAACCGGTGCGCAGTGGTCAAGGATGCGGGCGACGACCCGGACTGCACCGACGGGGCCCGCATGACCGCGGAGGTCGCCGAGGCCGGGGGGCCGTCGATGTTGGCGGGGGATGGCGTGGGCACCGTCACCAAGCCCGGGCTGGGGCTCGACGTGGGCTCGCCGGCCATCAACCCCGTCCCTCGGCGCATGATCGCCGCCGCCCTGGCCGAGGTCACCGCCGTCCCCCTGGCCGTGACCTTCTCGGTTCCCGGGGGGGAGGCCATGGCGGCCAAGACGTCGAACGCCCGGCTGGGGATCGTGGGCGGGATCTCCATCCTGGGCACCACGGGGATCGTGCGTCCCTTCTCCACCGCCGCCTACCGGGCGTCGGTGACCCAGCAGATCGACGTGGCCGCGGCGCAGGGCGAGTCGACGGTCGTCCTCGCCACCGGCAGCCGCTCGGAGCGGGCCGCCATGCGCCTGCGCCCCGACCTGCCCGACGTCTGCTTCGTGGAGGTGGGCGACTTCACCGGCACCGCCCTCCGGCGGGCGGCGGCCGCCGGCATCGGCCACGCCCTCCTCGTGGCCATGGCCGGGAAGATCACCAAGCTGGCCGCCGGGGTAATGATGACCCACTTCCACCGGTCGAAGGTCGACGGGGAGCTGCTGGCCGCCGCCGCCCGCCAGTCCGGTTCGCCGCCGGAGGTGGTCGCCGCCGCAACCGAGACGGCGACGGCGCGCCACTTCTTCGAGACCTGCGTCGCCCACGCCGACATCGCCCCGCTCGAGCGGGTGTGCGCCCTGGCCCGGCTGGCGTGCCAGGCCCACACGGGCGGGGCGGTGGAGACCGAGGTGGTCATGGTCGACTTCGAGGGCGAGGCGGTGGTGGCCCGTGCCTGAGCTGCCGATCGTCGTGGTGGGGATGCCCCGCGCCCCGCTCCCGGAGGCCGACCTGTTCGTGGGCGGGCACCGGCACCTCGACGGGCTGCCCGGGCGGCACCTGCCCATCGGTGGCGAGCTGGCGCCGGTCCTGGACGGTATCGACGCCGAGCGTGGGCGGGTGTGCGTCCTGGCCTCCGGCGACCCGGGCTTCTTCGGGATCGTCCGGGCCCTGGCCGAGAGGTTCGGCTCGCAGGCGCTCGACGTCCGCCCGGCCCCGTCGTCCGTCTCGCTGGCCTTCGCCCGGCTGGGCCTGCCGTGGGACGACGCGGTCGTCGTGTCGGCCCACGGGCGCCCGCTCCGGGCCGCGGCCCGGCAGGCGGCGGCGAGCCCGAAGACGGCCGTCCTGACGTCGCCCGACTCCCCGCCGGAAGCGCTGGGCAAGGAGCTGGCCGTGCTCGGCGCCGGCCACCGGCGGGTGGTCGTGTGCAGCCGTCTGGGTCTTCCCGGCGAGCAGGTGGTCGACGTGGACCTGGCCGGGCTGGCGTCGGGCACCTGGGACCCGCTGTCGGTGGTGGTGCTCCTGGACGGCGGCGGGGTGGCCCCTGCGCCGGTGATGGCCTGGGGCCTCCCCGAGCCCCACTTCGACCACCGCGAGGGCATGATCACCAAGGCCGAGGTGCGCGCCGTCGCCCTCGGCAAGCTCGCCCTGCCCCCGGCCGGGATCCTGTGGGACGTCGGGACCGGCAGCGGGAGCGTGGCCGTGGAGTGCGCACGGCTGCGCCCGGGGCTGCGGGTGGTGGCCGTCGACCGCGATGCCGAGCGGGCCCGGGCCAACGCGGTCGCCCACGGGGTGGACGTCGACGTGGTGGAGGGCGACGCCCTCCGCGTGCTGGACGGCCTGCCCGACCCCGACCGGGCCTTCGTGGGCGGCGGCGGCATCGACGTGCTCGACGCCGTACTGGGCCGGCTGGCGCCGGGTGGGCGGGTGGTGGCGACGTACGCCGCCCTCGACCGCGCCGCGGCGGCGGCGGGAAGGCTGGGTCACGTGGTACAGCTCGGCGTCTCGCGGGGGAAGGTGCTGCCCGACGGGGCGATCCGGCTGGCGGCCGAGAACCCGGTGTTCGTGGCCTGGGGCCCCGAGGAGTGAGGGTCCTCAGCGTGTCCGTCACCGAGGCCGGGCGCCGCCTGGCCGCCCGCCTGCCCTACGAGCCCGTCCACGGCCGGGTGGCCGAGGTCGTCCGCTCCCGGTGGGCGGAGGCGGACGCCTTCGTGCTCTTCGTGGCCACCGGGGCCGCGGTGCGCATCGTCGCCCCCCTCCTCGCCGACAAGGCGACCGACCCTGCGGTGGTGTGCGTGGACGAGGGCGGCCGGTTCGCCGTGGCCCTGTGCGGGGGGCACGCAGGCGGCGCCAACGCCCTCGCCCGGGCCGTGGCCGCGGCCCTCGGTGCCATGCCGGTGGTCACCACCGCCACCGACGCGGTGGGCGCGGTGGCCCTCGACTCCCTGCCCGGCTTCGCCGCCGCCGGCGACGTCGCCGGCGTCACCCGGGCGCTGCTCGACGGCCGCCCGCCGATGGTGGACGACCGCCTGGGCTGGCCGCACCCGCTGGTGGCCGGTCGCGGGCCCCAGCGGGTGGTGATCACCGACGAGCTCCAGCCCGACGCGCCGGGCAGGGTCGCCCTGCACCCGCCGTCGCTCGTCGCGGGGATAGGGGCGTCGACCGGCGCCCCGGCGCACGAGGTCCGGGAGCTCCTGGCCGGCGCCCTGGCCGCCGCGGGGCTGGCCCCGGCCTCGCTGGGCGAGGTGGCCACCATCGACCGGCGGGCGACCGACGAGGCCGTCGTCGCCCTCGGTCTCCCCGTGCGGGCCTTCTCCGCCGAGGCGCTGGCCGTGATCGACGTGCCGTCGCCCAGCGACGTCGTCCGGGCTGCGGTCGGCACGCCGAGCGTGGCCGAGGCCGCCGCCCTGCTGGCCGCCGGCCCCGGAGCGGAGCTGGTCGTGGCCAAGCGGGCCGCAGCCCACGCCACCGTGGCCATCGCCCGCCGGCGCGGCCCGCGGGGCCATGTGGCCGTGGTCGGGCTCGGGCCGGGCGGGGCGGCTCACCGCACTCCCGCGGCCGAGGCCGCCGTCCGCCACGCCGAGGTGGTGATCGGCTATGGGCCCTACGTGGACGCCTGCGCCGACCTGCTCATCCCCGGGCAGGAGGTCGTGCGCAGCCCGATCGGCGACGAGACGGTGCGGGCCAAGCAGGCGGTGGCCGAGGCGGCAGCCGGGCGGCGGGTCGCCCTGGTCTGCTCCGGGGACGCCGGCGTCTACGCCATGGCCTCCCTCGCCCTGGAGGTGGCCGGCCACGCGGGGGTCGACGTCGAGGTCGTTCCCGGGGTCACCGCCGCCCTGGCCGCCGCCGCCCTCCTCGGCGCGCCGCTCGGCCACGACCATGCCGTGATCAGCCTGTCCGACCTCCTCACTCCCTGGTCGGCGATCGAGGAGCGTGTGCGGGCCGCGGCCGCGGCCGACCTGGTCGTCGCCTTCTACAACCCCCGCAGCAAGGGCCGGACCTGGCAGTTCGACGCCGCCCGCGCCGTTCTCCTCGAGCACCGGTCGCCTTCCACACCGGTCGGCGTGGTCACCGACGCCACCCGCCGGGGACAGGCGGTGCGCCTCACGACCCTCGGCGACGTCGACCCCGCCGACGTCGGCATGACCACCTGCGTGATCGTCGGGTCGTCCACCACCCGCGTCGTGGGCGGGCGCATGGTCACGCCTCGGGGGTACGAGCCTTGAGCGTGGCCATCGACCGCCGGTGCACGGGCTGCGGCGCCTGCCTCGTCACCTGCCCGGAGCGGGCCCTGGTGGCCGCTCCCCGCCGTCCTCTCGTCGTGGTCGACCGCTGCACGACGTGCCTGGCGTGCGTGGAGGTCTGCCCGGCGGACGCCATCGCCGAGGTCCGAGGATGACCTCCGTCCATCCCATCGAGGCGGAGAGCTACCGCATCCTGGCCGAGCGGACGGACCTCTCCCGGTTCGGGCCCCTCGCCGCCGCCGTGGTGGCGCGGGTCATCCACGCCAGCGCCGACCTCGAGTACGCCCAGACCATGGTGGTCGACGAGCCGGCCGTGCAGGCCGGCATCGCCGCCCTGCGCCGGGGCGCCCCGGTCGTGGTCGACGTGGAGATGGTCCGCCACGGGATCACCGGCGTGGACGCCCACTGCTACCTCCCGCCCGAGGCGCCACCCGGCTCGACCCGGGCCGCGGCCGGGATGGCCCTCGCGGCCAGGGATCACCCGGAGGGCGCCGTGGTCGTCGTGGGGTGCGCGCCGACGGCGCTCGACGTGGTGCCCGAGCTGCTCTCCCCCGCCCTCGTGATCGGGATGCCGGTCGGCTTCGTGGGCGCCGCGGAGTCGAAGGAGCGGCTGCGGGCGAGCGGGCTGCCGGCGATCAGCAACGTCGGGGAGAAGGGCGGGAGCGCGGTCGCCGCCGCGGCCCTGAACGCCTTGGTGCGACTGGCGGCCGGCCGTGGCTGAGCGCCCGTCGCTCCTCATCGTCGGCCACGGCAGCCGGTCGGCGGCGGGCGTGGCCGAGTACTGGGAGCTGGCCCGGGTGGTGACCGAGGCGGACCCCGACCTCGACGTGGGGTGCGGCTTCATCGAGCTGGCCTCGCCGGATCTCGACACCGCCGTCGACCGCCTGGTGGAGCGAGGGGCGGCCTCGGTGGTGGCCGTGCCCCTGGTCCTCCTGGGCGCCGGCCACATGAAGGACGACGGGCCCGCGGCGCTGCACCGGGGCCGCCACCGCCACCCCGAGGTCCGCTTCGCCTACGCCCGCCACCTCGGCCTGCACCCGCTGGTCCTGGCCGTGGCCGACGACCGCATCCGGACCGCGGTGGGCGACGACGACCCGGCCGAGACCGCGGTGGTGATCGTCGGCCGCGGCTCGTCGGACCCGGACGCCAACGCCGACCTGTACAAGGTCGCCCGCCTCCTCTGGGACTCCCGGGGGTGGGCCATGGTCGAGCCCGCCTTCGTCTCCCTCGCCCGGCCCAGCGTGCCGGCGGCGCTGGAGCGGTGCCGGCTCCTGGGCGCCACCCGGGTCGTCGTCGTCCCCTACTTCCTGTTCACCGGCATCCTGGTCGACCGCATCGGGGACCAGGTGGCCGGGTGGGCCGCAGGCCACCCGGGCCTCGCGGCCCGACCAGGGCCCCATCTGGGCGCCGACCCCCGCATCGCCCGGCTGGTGCTCGAGCGGTACCGCGAGGCGCTGGCCGGCGACGCCCACATGAACTGCGACCTGTGCGTGTACCGGCATCCCCTGCCCGGCTACGAGCACCGCCACCACCACGGGGAGGAGGTGATTCACATTGGAGACCACCGTTGAGAGGCCGACTGTCGAGAGAGTTGCCATACCGGCGTGGGCCTGGCTCGTCCTGGCCCTCGCCGTCGGCGCCGTCTACGCCCTCACCATGGAGAACGGGGCCACGCTGCGCGCCGGCGCCACGTTCCTCCACGAGCTGTTCCACGACGGCCGCCACTTCCTCTGGGTGCCGTGTCACTAGCGGCGGGCACCGCGGGCCTTCCGACCACGCCCGCCGCGTGCCCGCGGGGGCCCCTGCCCCGCCGGCCAGCCTGGTCGCCAGCGGCGGGCACCCGGGTCCTTCGGACCACGCCCGCCGCATGCCGGCGGGGGCCCCTGCCCCGCCGGCGAGCCTGGTCGCCAGCGGCGGGCACCCCGGGTCCTTCGGACCACGCCCGCCGCGTGCCGGCGGGGGCCCCTGCCCCGCCGGCGAG
>DATAAF010000111.1:0-14400 GCA_036260255.1 Acidimicrobiales bacterium
GTCGGGGTCGCCGTCGAAGGCGACCCGCCACTGGAGCTGGCCCTGGAAGGCCTGGTCGACGAACGACGGGGCGTCCTCCCCCGCCGCCTCGATGGCCGCCGCCTCCGCCTCGACGAGGAGGTCGCTGTCGTACATCTCCCAGTCCCGCGGCACCTTGAGGAACGTCTGGGTGTCGTCGTGGGCCACGTAGCGGAACTTCGAGCCCCCGCACCCGGCGGCCGCCACGAGGGCCACCAACGCGATGGCGAGGCACCTGCGGGGCGCACGGAGACGGCTCACGTATCGGTCACCTCGGGTGAGCCCGTCAGGGGCGGTCGTCGACGCGCACGAGGTCGATGGCGGTGTCCTCGGCCACGGGCCCGGATTCTACCGTCACCTCCCCTGTTCTCGGCCCTCCGGGGGGCCTCCTGAAGGCGGCGGTCTCAAGCTTCCGGGCCGTTCTGCCGAACCCGAGGGACACAACCGCCTCGCTCTGGGGGGCGAACGGCCACGACCGTCGGCGTCGAACCGGTGCATACCGGAGGCTCCGGCGGTCGCAGGCCGTGTCACAAGCACGGAACGCGATGGCAGAGACCCGCGTGGTGCGGGACCAAGGGGCAGTCGTCGATGGTCCCCGTCCAGTGGACCGAGGAGTGCCCCGATGGCATCTACGAAGAGGACGCGTACCGCCCGGACAACGACTGATCTCGCCTCGTAACCAGAGGTTGCTCGGCGAGTTGCATCGTGCTCGCTCGGCCGGCAAAGCCGGCTCTCGCTCGCCGTCCTTCCCTCGTCCGCCGGCAGCCGGCGAGGCCGCCTACGGCGGCGGACGCAGCCGCCGGCGGTCGCGCTCCGACGCCATCCTTGGGCGACGTGACCACCGATCTTGGGTGGTCAGGTGTCCAGAGAACGGCGGGCGTCCCAGGTCGGCACCAGCTGGCGGGCGGCCCTCGCCTCGTCGAGGCGGCGGACGGGTGAGGTGCGGGGCGCCTCGTGGGCGTCCTCGGCGGTGCCGGCGGCGATGGCGACGAGGGCGTCGGCCAGGGCGGCCAGGGTCTGGGGACTCTCCGTCTCGGTGGGCTCGATCATGAGCGCCTCCTCGACGATCAGCGGGAAGTAGACGGTGGGGGCGTGGAAGCCCTCCTCCAGCAGGCGCTTGGCCACGTCGGCCGCCCGCACGCCGGTGCGCTTGCGGAGCCCCGCCGCCGACGCCACGAACTCGTGCATGTTGGGACGGTCGTAGGGGATGTCGTAGGTCCCTCGCAGGCGGTGGCGCAGCCAGTTGGCGTTGAGCACGGCGGCCTCCGCCACCTTCCGCAGGCCGTCTCCCCCGTTGGCGAGGATGTACGACCACGCCCGGGCCAGGGCGAGGGCGTTGCCGTGCCAGGAGTGCACCCGGCCGATCGAGCGCTCGGGCCACTCCCAGTCCCACGCTCCGTCGGCGCCCCGCACCGGCCGCGGGCCGGGGAGGTAGGGCGCCAGCCGCTCGGACACCGCCACCGGGCCCGCTCCCGGGCCACCCCCGCCGTGGGGGACGGCGAAGGTCTTGTGCAGGTTCATGTGCACGATGTCGAAGCCCATGTCGCCCGGGCGGGTCACGCCGAGGATGGCGTTGAGGTTGGCGCCGTCGTAGTACAGGAGGCCGCCCACCTCGTGGACGGCGGCGGCGATGGCGACGATGTCCTCCTCGAACAACCCCAGGGTGTTCGGGTTGGTGAGCATGATGCCGGCCACGTCGTCGTCGAGGCGTTCCCGCAGGGCGGCCAGGTCGACACAGCCCCGGTCGTCGGACGGCACCGTCGTGACGTCGTAGCCGCCCAGGGTCACCGACGCCGGGTTCGTCCCGTGGGCCGAGTCGGGGATGATCACCCGTCGCCGCCGCTCGTCGCCGCCGTCGCCGCCGCCGCCGGCGTCGCGATGCCACGCCCGCATGAGCAGGAGGCCGGTGAGCTCGCCCGCCGCCCCGGCGGGCGGCTGGAGGGTGGCGGCGTGCATCCCCGTCACCCTGCACAGCGCCTGCTCCAGGTCGGCGAGGAGCTCGAGCCAACCCTGCGTCAGCGCCGCCGGGGCGGCCGGGTGCACGTCGGCCAGGCCCGGCGCGGCTGCGGCGTCGTCGCAGAGCTTGGGGTTGTACTTCATCGTGCAAGACCCGAGGGGGTAGGCCCCCAGGTCCACCGAGTACTGCCGGTGGGTGAGCCTCGTGAAGTGGGCGACGAGGTCGCGCTCGGAGATCTCTACCACCGGGGTGGGGTCGGGGCGCAGGTGCTCGGCGACCACCAGCTCCTCGGCCGTCCACTCGGGCACGCCGGTTGTGCGGAACGACGCCGCGCCCCGCCCCGGCGACGAGAGCTCGAAGATCGTCGGCTCCTCGTCCCGCCCCATGAGCGGGGCGCTGGTGGACCTCCCTCCGGCCGCCGGTGGCGTCATCGGACCACCTTCTCGAGGGCGGCGGCGAAGGCGTCGATCTCCTCCCGCGTGCGCCGCTCGGTGACGGCCACCAGCAGGCCCCCGCCGTGGCCGCCCGTGTACTCCGGGCCGACGGCTACGCCGGCCAGGAAGCCCTCTTCGGCCATGCGCTCGACCACCACCTCGGCGGCGATCGGGAGGCGCACGGCGAACTCCCGCAACACCGGCGCGGCGGCGAGCGGCTCCACACCGTCGATGCTCAGCAGCGCTTCCCGGGCGTACCGGGTGCCACGGGCACAGCGCAGGGCCAGCTCCCGAAGGCCGCTCGTGCCCAGCCAGGCCAGGTGCACGACACAGGCGACGGCGATGAGCGTCTGGTTCGTGCACACGTTGGAGGACGCCTTCTCCCGCCGGATGTCCTGCTCGCGCGTGCGCAGGGTGGTGACGTAGGCCCGCCGCCCGTCGACGTCGACCGTCTCCCCCACCAGCCGCCCGGGCAGGCGGCGGACGTGCTCCCGCCGGCAGGCGAACAGGCCCAGATAGGGGCCGCCGAACGACAACGGCGTGCCGAACGGCTGACCTTCGCCGACCACCACGTCGGCGCCGTACGACCCGGGCGGACGCAGCAGCCCCGACGCCACCGGGTCGGCCGCCACCGCCAGCAGCGCGCCGGTGCGCCGGGCCGTCTCGGCGGCGGCGGCCAGGTCCTCGATGCAGCCCAGGTAGTTCGGGTACTGCACGAGGAGCGCCGCCGGCTCCCCCTCGGAGGGCCAGACGGTGGTGCCGTCGTCGAGAGGCACGTCGACCAGGTCGTGTCCGCTCCCGGTGGCGAAGGTCGCCATGGCCTCGCGCCAATGGGGGTGGACGCCCCGGGACACCCACACCGTCGGGCGACCGGTGGCGGCCACCGCCAGGTTGGCCGCCTCCACGCACGCCGAGGCGCCGTCGTAGAGCGAGGCGTTGGCCACCTCCAGGCCGAAGAGGCGGCAGATCACTGTCTGGTACTCGAACAGGGCCTGGAGCACGCCCTGGGCCACCTCGGGCTGGTAGGGCGTGTAGGCGGTGACGAACTCCGAGCGGAAGGCGACCCGCCGCACGACCGAGGGCACGTCGTGGTCGTAGGCGCCCGCGCCGGCGAAGCAGACGAGGTCGGGCCCGGCCCGGCGGTTGGCCCTGGAGACCTGGTCGACCCGGGTGGCCACGTCGGGCTCGGAGAGGCCGGGTGCCAGGTCGAGCCCGCCGGCCAGCCTCAGCGCCTCGGGCACGGCCGAGAAGAGCTCGTCGACCGACGACAGCCCGAGGTCGGCCAGCATGCTCGCCATCTCCTCGTCGGTGTGGGGGACGAAGTGGCCCATCAGCTCTTCGGCCGCTCGACGAAGGGAGTGGGAACGACCTTGGCGGCCAGCACCTGGCTTCTGACCTCGACTCCCACCTCGGTGCCCACCTCCACCTCCGGGGGCAGGAAGGCCAGGGCGATGCCCCGTCCGAGGGTCGGCGAGAAGTTGCCGCTGGTGACCTCGCCGGCGGGGGAACCGTCGACCAGCACCCGGCATCCCGCCCTCGGGGGCTGGCGGCCCTCGGTCTCGATCCCCCGCAGCCGGCGGGTCACGCCGGCGGCCCGCTCGGCCTCGAGGGCGGCCCGCCCCCTGAAGTCGCCCTTGCCCCACGCCACGACCCAGCCGAGACCGGCCTGAAGCGGCGTGATGCCCGGTCCGAGCTCGTGGCCGTGGAGGGGCAGCCCCGCCTCCAGGCGGAGGGTGTCGCGGGCGCCCAGCCCCGCCGCTGCCACGCCGGCGTCGAGCACCGCCTGCCAGAACGGCTCGGCCGCCTCGGCGGGCACGGCCACCTCCACCCCGTCCTCGCCCGTGTAGCCGGTGCCGGCGACGACGCACGGGACGCCCTTCCAGTCGATCCGGCGCACGGCGAAGCGGGGGGCCTCGGCGGCCTGCGGGCTCACGTCGGCCAGGCGGCGGCGGGCCTCGGGCCCCTGCACGGCCACGACCGCCCGCTGGCGCGTCACGTCGTCACCCCCGACCGCCTCGAGCACCCGGGCGGTGTTCGACGCGTTGGGCATCACGTGGAACTCGTCCTCGTCCACCCACCACACGATGATGTCGTCGAGCACCGACCCGTCCGCCTCGTCGAGCAGGTGGGTGTACTGCGCCCGGCCCGGGCGGACCTTGCCCAGGTCGTTGGTGAGCACCTGCTGGAGCCGGTCGTAGGCGCCCTCCCCCGCCACCCGCACCGTCCCCAGGTGGCTCACGTCGAAGGCGACCGCCGCCTCCCGGCACGCCCGGTGCTCGGCGAGCGTCCCCGACGGGTACGAGAGCGGCATCTCCCACCCACCGAAGGGCACCATGCGGGCGCCCAGGGCGCGGTGGGCCTGGTCGAGTGGAGAGCGGTTGGCCGCCACGCCCGAGAGGCTACCGGCGCTTTGGAGGGGAGCCGGGCGAGCCACCCCCGGCCCCGGCGCCGGCACGACCACCGGGCCGAACAGACCGGGTAGGTGGCCGCTCGAGAGCTGTTGGCCGATCCGTTCGCCCAGGTAGCTCAGGACGAGGTCAGCGGAAGGCGGCTAGGACCTCGTCGTGGAGGAGCCCGTTGGACGACACCGCGCTGTCACCGTCGTCGGTGGCCGTCCCGGCCAGGTCGGTGAACCGCCCCCCCGCCTCCTCGACGATGACCTTGAGGGGGGCGAGGTCCCAGAGATTCACCGCGGGTTCGGCGTAGACCGCCGCGTCGATCGCGCCCTCGGCGACGAGCATGTGGGCCCAGAAGTCGCTGAAGTCCCGCATCCGCCACACCCGCCGCCCGAGGGCGAGGAGGGCGTCGGCCAGCCCCAGGCGGTCGAACGACGGGAGGTCGTCGTAGCTGACGCACGCGTCACCCAGGTCGGCTACCCCTGACACCTGCAGACGGTCGCCGTCGAGAAACGCGCCCTCCCCCCGGGCCGCCCACCAGCGCCGGCCCAGGGCGGGGGCGGACACGACCCCCACGGCGGTCTCCCCCTCGTGCTGGAGGGCGATGAGCGTCCCCCACACCGGGATGCCCCGGACGTAGTTCTTGGTCCCGTCGATGGGGTCGATCACCCAGCGCCACGGCACGCCCGTCCCCGACGTCTCGCCCATCTCCTCGCCCAGCACGGCGTGGTCGGGCCGCTCCTCGGCCAGCCGGCGGCGGAGGGTCGCCTCGACGTCCCGGTCGGCCTCGGTGACGGGGCTCAGGTCGGGCTTGGACTCCACGACCAGGTCCGACGCCCGGAACCGGGCGAGCGTCATGGCGTCGGCCTGGTCGGCCAGGGTCAGGGCGAGCTCGAGGTCGGGGTTCAGCGCCGGCGACTCAGGCAGGCTTGCGGCGGCGACGGCGGGCTGGCCGCTCGTCGGTGTCGGGATCGTCGAAGCGCAGGGGCAGGGGCTCGACCGCCTCGTCGGCGGGCAGGTCCTGCGAGGGCGGCTCCAGGCCGTACTTGACGAGCAGGTTGAGGTAGTCCCGCTGGTACAGGATCTTGATGCGGGTCTCGGGGTACAGCTCCCGCAGCCGCCGGGCCTTGCGGTTCTTCTTGGTCACCAGCTTCTGGTTGAGCGTGGTGATCTCGATGAACAGGTCGTAGGCCGGTAGGTAGAAGTCGGGCGTGAACGCCTGCACCGGGTTGCCCGCCTTGTCCCACTGCAGCACGAAGGTCCGGGGCTCGTACTCCCAGGCGATGGAGTAGAAGTCGAGCAGCTTGGCGAACTGGCGCTCGGAGTTGTGGGCGAAGCGGACCGCCTCGTGGGGCAGCGGTGACCGAGGGTCGGGCCCCTCCGTGGCTCGGGGGCCGGACGGGACGCCGGGGTCCGGCTCGGGGCGGCGGGTCCCGGCCAGCGACCTACCCCGTGCCGCCTGACGCCCCCGCCGATCTCGAGGCCCCGGCCGGGGGGGCGGAGGGGGCGGCCTCGCCCGGCGGGTGCAGCTCGGTGATGGCGGCGTCGAGCTCGGCCTTGACCCCGCCCAGGGCCATGATGCTGAACACGCCCTGGCCCTCCTTCAGCAGGTCGACGAGCTCACCCGAGTCCCGGACGACGAGCACGGAGTCCGACCCGTTGAGGACGAGGCTGGCCGAGGCGATGTCGGTGCCCAGGTTGCTACGCAGGTACTCGATGGCCCGGCGGGCCTTCTGCAGCGACACGCCGGCATCGAGCAGGCTCTTGATGACCTTGAGCTCGACGAGGTCGCGGTACGAGTAGCGGCGCTGGGTGCCGCTGCCCCGGGCGTCGGCGATCGAGGGGCGGATGAGGTTGGTGCGGGCCCAGTAGTCCAGCTGGCGATAGGTGATGCCGACGATCGAGCACACCTGCGGCCCTCGGTATCCCTCGTCCGGCAATGCCGACCTTTCCATTGCCGACTCGCCTCCCCCGGTGACGGCCGGTCCCCGCCGGCGGCGAAGACCTACAGCCACGTAGTTACGCAGGTGTGAGGCTAGATCCCCAGGCCGTCCACAGTCAACGACCGGGGCCGGAAACCGCGGGCGTCAGGCGCCGAAATCCTCCGGGTTGACGCCCTCCAGGAACTCCCGGAAGCGCTCGACCTCGTCCTCCTCCTGGGTCTCCTCGCTCACCGCCACCGCCGCCTCGTCGAGGACGCTCTCGTTGGCGTAGATCGGCGTCCCCAGGCGGGCGGCCAGGGCGATGGCGTCGGAGGGACGGCTCGACACCGAGCATCCCGTGCCGTTCCGCGTCATCTGGATCTCCGCGTAGAAGGTGCGGTCGCGGAGCTCGGTGATCACGACGCGGTCCACCCCGACGCCCAGGCTGAGCAGGACGTCACGCATGAGGTCGTGGGTCATCGGGCGCTGGGTGACGACCCCCTGCAGGGCGAAGGCGATGGCGGTCGCCTCGACGGGCCCGATGAAGATCGGGAGGACCCGGTGCTCGCCGTCCGCCTCCCTGAGCAGAACGATCGGGTTGTTGGTGGGCATCTCGACTCGCACGCCGACCAGGTGCATCTCGACCACGGCCCGACCCTAGCGTCTGTAGAGCTCTTGGACATACGCGTCGGGGTCGGCGCGAAGCACGTCCAGGTCGCCCGCGAGGACCCGGTCGAGGTTGCGGTATCGGCCGGCGTAGTCGACCCCGTAGCCCACCACGAACTCGTCGGCGATCTCGAACCCGACGAAGCGCACGGGCGTGGGCACGATGCGCCGGGCCGTCTTGTCGAGCAGGGCGCAGGCCTCCACCGACGCGGCGTCGCGGCCCCTCAGCTCCCCGAGGAGGTAGGTCAGGGTGAGGCCGGTGTCGACGATGTCCTCGACCAGGACCACCTCCCGCCCGTACAGGTCGATGTCGGTGTCCTTCACGATCCGCACCCGTCCGGTGTCGGGGGCGTACGGGGAGATGGCCATGAAGTCGACGAGGGGGGCGATCGTCATGCAGCGGATCATGTCGGCCAGAAACGGCACGCTGCCCTTGAGGACGGCCACGAGGATGACCCCGTCGGCGTAGGCGGCCGAGATCTCGGCGCCCAGGCGGGCGACGGCGGTCGCCAGCTCCTCCGCACCGATGAGCGTTCGAAGGGGCGTGCTACGGCCTCTCGAAGTACTGGCGCAGGGCCTCGCGCAGCATGGCCTGCCGGAGGCCCTGGCCCAGGCGGGCCAGCTCGGCGAGGGTGTCGACCGCCTGGCGCCGGGCCTGGGGGTTGCGCTGCTTGAGCATCGGCATCACGACCTGCTCGAAGAACCCCGCCTCACGGTCCGCGGTCGTCTTGTACATACGCAGGTGGCGGGGCTCGACGCCGTACTTCATGAACCCGGCGGCCAGCCCGGCGACCGACACCGCCTCCTCGTCGTAGTACACGGCCGAGCCGACCCGCCGGCCGTTGAGCAGCCCGAAGCGCTCGAGCTCGCGCAGGTCGTCCTCCTCGAGGCCGGTGGCGGCCGCCAGCTCGGTGATGTTGAGGCTGGCCCCGGACTGGCGCACGACCATGGGCGGCGGCTCGGCGGCGGCCGACCCGGGGTTGGCGGCGGCGGTGGCGGTCGCCCCGGACCGCGCGCTCGAGGCGCTCGCGACGAGGTCGTCGGCGTCGTCGGTCAGCTCGCCGCCGCCCCGCAGGCGGCCCTTGATGACCTTGAGGGGCAGGAAGTTCTCCCGCTGCTGGCGCAGGATCCAGCGGAGGCGCTCGACGTCGGTGTCGTAGAACTTCCGGTAGCCGGACGGCGTGCGCTCGGGGTCGAGCAGGCCCTGGCTCTCGAGGAAGCGGATCTTGGAGATGGTGACGTCGGGGAACTCCTCCTTGAGGAGCGACAGCACCTCACCGATCGACAGGAAGGCCCGGTCCTCCACCGGTACGACCTCCTCAGCCTTCGCCGGCCGAGCCGGAGAAGAACACCAGCTTGAACTTCCCGATCTGCAGCTCGTCCCCGTTCGTCAGGCGCGCCTGGTCGATCCGCTCCCGGTTGAGATAGGTGCCGTTCAGCGAGCCCACGTCGCGGACGTCGAACCCCTCCGGCGTCCGCACGATCTCGGCGTGCCGACGGGAGACGGTGATGTCGTCGAGGAAGATGTCGCTGTTCGGGTGGCGGCCCGCCCGGGTGACGTCCTGGTCGAGGGCGTACTTGGAACCGGCGTTGGGCCCCCGCTTCACCACGACCATCGCCGTGCTCTCCGGGAACTCGCCGAGGGAGACGGTGAGCTCCTCCTCGGCGACGTCACCGGTGCCCTCCACCGGCGTGAAGGTGATGGTGGTGTCCTCCCGGGACGGCTCGAGCACCGCCCCGCACGACGAGCAGAAGTTCGCTCCCGGCGGGTTGCCGTGCCCGCAGGCGTTGCAGTACACGGTCCCCAAGGTACTTCGTGGGCGTCTCGGGACGCCGGGCTGAGGGCGGAGCGGCCCCGCCGTCACTCGGCGATGAGCGCTCGGTAGGCCTCGGCGTCGAGCAGGCCGTCGTAGTCCGAGGGGTCCTCGGGCTCGATGACGCAGATCCATCCCGCCCCGTAGGGGTCCTCGTTGATGGCCTGGGGGGCGTCGGCGAGCGCCGTGTTCACCGCCACGACCCTCCCGGCGACGGGGGCGTAGATGTCGGACACCGACTTGGTGGACTCCACCTCGCTGAAGGCGCCGCCGGCGGTCACGACGGTGCCGGCCTCGGGGACGTTGACGTACACGACGTCGCCCAGGGCGTCCTGGGCGTAGTCGGTGATGCCCACCCGGACCCGCCCGTCCTCGAGCAGCGCCCACTCGTGGTCGTTGGTGTACCGCCGGTCGTCAGGGACGTCCACGGCCCCCGACCCGCGGCGCCCTCACTTGAGGATCTCCGCCACCTTGGCGGTCCACTCGTCGACGAGCTGGCGGGCAAGGTCGTCGCTGTCGCCCTCGGCCCACACGTGGGTCAGCGGCTCCTCGGGGTCAGGCAGCACCAGCGCCCACGCCTGCCCCCGCAGCACCTTCACCCCGTCGACCAGCAGGACGTCGTCGTCCTTCACCACCTCGACCAGCCGGCGCATGAGCATGCCCTTCTCCTCCCAGGGCGTGTCGACGGTGTCGTGGGCGAAGTGCACGGGGGGCAGCTCGCCCACCACCTTGGACAGGCGCACGCCGGCCTTGGCCAGCAGCCCGAGCACGTGCACGAAGGCGGCGGTGGCGTCGAAGGCCGGGAGGAAGGCGGGGAAGACGAAGCCGCCGTCCTGGCTGGCGGCGAAGGACACCTCCTCCTGGGCGGCGGTGTCCATGAGGTGGGCGGAGGACACCTTGGTCCATACGACCTCGGCGCCGGCCTGGGCGGCGATGCGCTCGGCGGCCCGGCTGACGGCCACCGGCATGGCGACGCGGGTGGCCTCGTGGGCGCCGGTCACGAGGGTGAGCACCGCGAGAAGGGCCTGCTCGTGGTCGAGCACGTTGCCCTCGTCGTCGATGAGGATGATGTGCTCGCCGTCGGGGTCGATCACCGCCCCCAGGTGGGCGTTGGATGTATGCACGAGGTCGGCGACCTTGGCGGCGTGGGCGTCGCGGTCGAAGGAGGCGGCTCCTGCAGTCGAGGCGTACGGGTTGACGGCCAGCACGTCGGCGCCCAGCTTGGCCAGGACCTGGGTCATGACCGTCGACGTGGTGCCGTAGGCGTAGTCGATGACGACCCGGAATCCGGACGAGCGGATGGCCTCCACGTCGACGGTGTCGATCAGGGCGGCGGTGTAGAACTCGAGCACACGGGGGGCGAAGCGGATGTCGCCGATGTCGGCGGCGAACGCCCGCCGGAAGTCCTGGCGGTAGTAGGCGCGTTCGATCTTTCGCTGGGCCCCCTCGGCCAGGTCGGTGCCGTCGGCGTCGAAGAACCGCATGCTGACCGACTGAGGGTCGCCGGGCGCCAGGCGCACGGTGATCCCCCCCTGGGCTCGCTCGGCCCGTACCTGGAACCTCGTCACGGGGACGGCCGCCATCTCCAGGTCGTCCACGTGCACGCCGGTGGCGTTGAGGCCGGCCATCAGCGCCCGCTTCAGCGCCCGGGCGGCGCGGCTGGAGTCGCGTGACGTGGTGACGGTGGCGCCCTTCTTCAGGGTCGTGCCGTAGGCCATGGCGACCTCGACCGCCAGCTGGGGGGTGACGTCGACGTTGGCCAGGCCGGTGATGCCCATGCGCCCGAACAAGCTCCGGGACCCGCGGGACTCCCACACGATCGAGGAGTTGATGATGGCGCCGGGATCGACCGTCTTGAACGGGTAGACCTTCACACCCTGGTTGATGACGGCGTGCTCGCCGACGAGGCACTCGTCGCCGAGGACCACGCCCTCGTCGCAGCGGGAGTTGGGCCGGAGGTCGCTGGCCCGCCCGACGACCGTCCCCCGCAGCTGCACGGACTGGCTGATGTAGGCGTTGTCGTGCACGACCGACCGGTCGATGGACGCGTCGGCCCGGACCATCACGTTGGACCCGAGCACCGTGTACTCGCCCAGGTGGGCGCCCGCCTCGACCCGGCAGTGCTCGCCGACGACGAGCGGGCCCTGGACGTCGGCGTCGGGGTCGATCTCCGCGCCCTCTCCGAGCCACACGCCGTCGGCCAGCCGGAACCCGGCCAGCTCCACGTCGACCTTGCCGTCGAGCACGTCGCGGTGGGCACCGAGGTAGGCGTCGAGCGTGCCCACGTCCTCCCAGTAGCCCTCGACCGTGTACCCGAAGAGCGGCTTTCCGGCCTCGAGGATGGCGGGGAAGACGTCCTCGGAGAAGTCCACCGACTCGTCGGGGGGGATGAAGTCGAAGATCTCCGGCTCCAGCACGTAGATGCCGGTGTTGACGGTGTCGCTGAACACCTGGCCCCAGCCCGGCTTCTCGAGGAAGCGCTCGATGGAGCCGTCGTCCCGGGTGATGACGATGCCGAACTCGAGAGGGTCCTCCATCGACTTGAGGGCGATGGTGGCCATGGCCCCTCGGTCCTTGTGGAAGTCGACGATGGCGCCCAGGTCCACGTCGGTGAGGACGTCGCCGGAGATCACGAGGAACGGCTCGTCCAGCTCCTCCTTGGCGTTGCCGACCGACCCGGCGGTGCCCAGCGGCGTCTCCTCGGTGGCATACACCATGCGCACGCCGAAGTCCGACCCGTCGCCGAAGTAGCTCCGGATGGTCTGGGGCATGAAGGCCACGGTCACGACGATGTCGTCGAAGCCGTGGCGCTTCAGCAGCCGCACGATGTGCTCCATCATCGGGCGGTTCACGAGGGACATGAGGGGCTTCGGCAGGTTGGAGGTGAGGGGCCGGAGCCGAGTGCCCTCCCCGCCCGCCATGATGACGGCCTTCACCCGGTCGACCCTACCCGACCGGTCCCTGGGGCTGAACGTCGGCCGCACCGGCGTGGGCCCGTTTGCGGCCCCGGGCTTCGCGGAGGGCCTCCCGCCCGGCCGGGATGTAGCGGAACGCCGACCAGTACGAGAAGGCCAGGCCCACGGCGGCGCATCCCCAGGCGAGGGCCCGCAGCGGCCCCTCCCACGAGTTGTTCGGCGCGTTGGCGACCAGGAAGATCGGGAAGGCCATCATCAGGGCGAAGGTGCCCGTCTTCCCCGCCCACGACACGTCGATACGCCGGGCGCCCATGGCCGCCAGCGCCAGGACCGCCGCCGACACCAGCACCTCGCGGGCCAGGGCGGCCACGCCCAGCCAGATCGGGGCCGACCCGTCGACGAGGATGGCGATGATCCCGACGACCAAGAGGACACGGTCGGCGGTGGGGTCGAGGACCTTCCCGACCGTCGACACCTGGTCGTACCGGCGGGCAATCCACCCGTCCACCCAGTCAGTGGCTCCGAGGACGGCGAGCAGCCAGGCCGCCCCCGCCCGGTTGTCCCGGCCGAACAAGAGCCACAGGAACAGGGGCACGCACAGCAGGCGACCCAGCGACAGGGCGTTGGGCACGGTGAGGACGCGAGCGTCTCCCCTGTCCGACTCGCCCACGCCCGAAGTGTAGGGCGGGGCGACGGGGCCTCAGGGCGACGGGGCCCGGAGCAGGAACAGCCGGAGGGCCCCGCCCACGGCGATGGCGCCGGCGCCGATCAGCCCGGCGTAGAGGCCTCCCCCCGGCTCGGACTCGACGTCGAGGGCCGCGGCCATCCCGAAGAGGATCACGGTGAGGGCGATGGCGCCGCAGGAGACGACGACGAGCGGGCGCACGCCGGCGTGGCCCTGCCAGCGCCGGACCAGGTGGGCCACGGGGACGGCGGCGGCGGCGGCCAGCAGGGCGGTGAGGAGGCCGAACGACCCGAGCCCGGTGAGCGTCTCGGTGAGGGCACGGTTCGACGCCGGGCGGTGCTCCCAGGGCGCGAAGAGGCTGAGGACGACGAGCGCGCCTCCCGCCGCCGCCACCCCCTCCCCCACCGTCGGCCGCGGCCGACTGGGGACCGGCGACGTCACGCGGTCAACGTTAGGCCAGGGCGGCGTGGGGCAGGATGGACTCATGTGGACTCGACCGGTGGCCACCGGCGCACGCCATCGCGCCCTCCTCGACCACCTCGTCGAGAGCCGGCTGGCGGGCAACGTGGCCACGTCGGTCGAGAACTCGCTGGGCAACTGCCGCCACCTCGTCGAGGGCCACCCCGAGTACACCTTCGGGCTCTCCGACTGGCGTGACGCCGACTTCGCCGAGGCGGTGGCGGCGGTGGAGGCGGCCGGCGGGAGGCCGCACGGCTGGGGAGCACCCGACGGCGGGGCCGCCATCGACCCGGAGGCGGCGCTCGCGGCCATCGAGCGCCACCGCGACGCGCTCGCCCCGTTGCTCGCCGGCGCGGTCGGCCGGGTCCTGCTCGCCACCGGGCACCCCTTCGCCCTGCTCGCCCACTACGCGGCGCTGTCCCGGGCGCTCGGCGACGCCCGCAACCGGGTGCTGCGCCCGCTCGAGGGCGAACGCGACCGCGTCCGGACGCCCGACGGGCGGCGCGCTTCGATCCGCTTCCTCGACGGGGTCGCCTGCCTGTACCAGGACGCCGCCCTCAAGCACACCCACCGCCCCGACCCGATGGAGGCCATGCTCGAGGCGGTCGGCGGTGCCGACGGAGTGGACCTCGTCGTCGCCGACCACGGCTACGCCGGCGCCGCCGTCGAGGCGGGGATCCCCACCCTCTCCATCGCCGACGTGAACGACCCCGCCCTGCCCCTCGCCCAGGCCCGGGGCAAGACGGACGGCGTGCTGGTGATCGACGACGGGCTCGACGCCTCCCTGTTCCGCCCCGTCACCGCCGCCGTCCTCGACCGCCCGCTCTAGATGACTGCTGTTCTGTCGCGCTGACCAGCGAGGATGACTGCGTAGCTGCTGGTCAGCTCTTCGGGCGGAAGGCCCGACCGAAGTAGATCCCCGTGTTGTAATCGGACTACCGGTGCGGTGCGACGGCACCGTACCGTCGAAGGCCGGACCGAGGGCTGACCGACAGTAGATCTAGACCCCCCGCTCACAGTGGGGCTGTCCTGCTGCTGAATTGTCGCCCTCGGTCCGGTCCTTCGGTGCCGGCCTGGCCTGATAGGAGCGTTGGTAACCCAACGGGGATATGCCGGCCGGCACTCACAAACGCT
>DATAAF010000112.1:0-12053 GCA_036260255.1 Acidimicrobiales bacterium
CCCCGACGACCAGGTCAAGGGCATCGACGTCCTGCGGGCCATCCGCAGCTTCGACCCCTGCATGCCCTGCACCACCCACATGGACACCGGCAAGGGCCTCATCGTGCGGGAGGTCAACTCCTGCGGCTGCACCCTGGAGTAGCCTTCCGCCGCAACGGACCACGACCCGTACCGGCCCCCCCCGCAAGGGGGGCCGGTCCGCGTCAGGGGCTCGATGGCGCCGCCAGCCGCTCGAGGGCGGCGACGAGGGGGGCGCACGTCTGCTCCCAGGTCGGGAGGGGGAGGGCCCCGGCCAGCCGCTTCTCGACGAGGCGACGGGCAGGGAGGTCGCGCCAGAGGTGGAGCACGGCGGCGGCGAAGGCCTCAGGGCCGTCGGCCACGACCACCCCGGCCCCCGCACCGGCGGGGGCCGACCGGGCCGAGTAGGACGTCGCCACCACCGCCCTTCCTCGGGACAGCGCCTCCGTCACCTTTAGCTGCGGGCCCCCGCCCACCCCCACCGGCGCCACGACCAGTGCCGCCTCCTCGTAGTAGCGGTCGACCTCGGGCGGGTCGCCGACGACCTCGACGCCGAGGGGCGCGGCGATCTCGTGGGCCCGGCGGCCCACCAGCCGCAGGCGCAGCTCGGGTTCGGCCCGCCGCAGACGGGGCCAGACCTCGCGGAGCACCCACCGGGCGGCGTCCCGGTTGGGCGCGTAGGCGAAGCCGGCGACGAAGGTCACCGGGCCTCGGGGCGGCGACGGCGAGGGGTCGAAGAGGTCGACCCCGTGGGGGACGTGCAGGACGGCGGCGCCACTACGGGCGAGCAGGCCGACGTCGTCGGCGGACGGCGCCGTCACCAGCGCCGCCCGGCGGGCGACCCGCGGCTCCCACCGCCGCGCCTTGGCCGCCTCCAGCCCGTGGACGATGCGGCTGCGGGGCGGCCCCACCCGGGCGAGCGACAACAGGCGGCGGCGCTCGACGTCGTGGAAGTCCACGACCACCGGGACTCGGTCGATGCGGGCGGCGGCAGCCAGGTAGCTCGTGGCGACCAGCACTGCGCCGGGGCGGTGGCGGGCCAGGGCCCGGCCCAGCACCTCCTGGCGCACCGGTCCGAACAGGACGCGGCCGAGACGGGGGACGCCGGTGGCCGTCCGGGCCACCACTCCGACCGGTGCCTCCGCCGGCAGCTCGTCGACGGCGATGCCGTCCGGCGCAGGCCCCTCCAGAGGGGCCACCACCCGCACGGCCAGGTGCTTCCCGAGCTCGTCGACCATACGGGCTACCCGGAGGCGCCCGCCGTGGTGCGGCGGCCACGGCGGCTCGGCGCTGACGACCAGCACCCTCAGGGCCGGGCCGCCGTCTCCCACCTGGCCTCCACCAGCACGGGCGCGGGGCGGACGATGCCCGGTGGCGCCGGGTCGAGGCGGGGGCCCACCACCTCGAACCGGGCGACGGGCTGCCACGGCAGCACGTCGCGCCCGCCGTCGAAGGCCCCGACCCAGACGTAGAAGCGGCCGCCGGGCAGCGGGAGGTGGGCGATGGAGCAGCGGACCTCGGTCTCGCCCGCGCTCAGCCGGGTGTCGTGGCGCAGCACGAAGACGGGGGCGGCGGTGCCCTCGCTCACGCCAAGGCACATCGCCACCGTCCTCGGTGCCTCGCTCTCGACGACGAGCCCCACCTGCAGCGGCTCCCCTGGGCGAAGGTCGGCGGTACCGGCGGCGGCGTCGACGGCGATCTTCACCAACCGGAGCTGGCCCGGGAGGAAGGCGACGGCGGCGGCGGCCGCCTCCTCGACCCACTGCCGGTAGCGGGCGAGCGTGTCGGCGACCGGCCCCTGGTGGAGGCAGGCCCCGTCCTGCAGCCACAGGCCTCGCCGGCAGGTCGCCTCCACCGCGGCCAGGTCGTGGGAGACGAAGACGAGCGTCGTCCCGTCGGCCAGGACCCTGCGCATCCGGCTGAGGCAGCGCTGCTGGAAGCTGGCGTCGCCCACGGCGAGGACCTCGTCCACGAGCAGCACGTCGGGCTCGAGGAAGGAGGCCACCGCGAAGCCGAGGCGCATCTTCATGCCTGTCGAGTAGAACTTCGTCGGCCGGTCGAGAGCATCGTCCAGCTCGGCGAAGTCGACGATCTCGTCGAACCGGGCCGCCACCTCGGTCCGCCGGAGGCCGAGAAGGGAGCCGGCGAGGAACAGGTTCTCCCGCCCCGTCAGCTCGTGGTGCAGCCCCGCCCAGACGTCGACGAGCATGCCCACCCGCCCGGCCACGTCGAGGCGCCCGGCCGTGGGGTACATCACGCCGCCGAGGATCTTCAGGAGCGTCGATTTCCCCGATCCGTTGGAGCCGACCAGGGCGAGGGAGTCGCCCGGTTCGAGGTCGACGCTCACGTCCCGCAGCGCCCACCGCCACCGCTGGCCGCCGCGCCGTCGCTCCCCCAGCCGGCGCAGCTGGTCGCGGAGCCCGTAGGCGGCCCGGTCGGCGGCGAAGCGCTTCCACAGCCGCTCGGCGCGGACGGTCCCCTCACGCAATGTCGGCCAGCCCCGTCTCGAGCCGCTTGAAGAGGGCGTAGCCGCCGGTGAGCACGGCCGCCGCACCGAGGGCGGCAGCGGCGAAGAGGTCCCACTGTGGCGCCGAGCCCCAGAGGACCGTGCGCCGCAGCCCGTCGATCACCGGCGCCATCGGGTTGACCACCGAGTAGGCCAGCCGCCATCCGCCTGGAACCGCCTCCATCCCGTAGGCGACGGGGGTGGCGAACAGGCCGATCTGAAGGACGATCGGGATGAGGTGGCGGAGGTCCCGCGCGTAGACGACGCCGACCGCGACGGTGAGGGCGAGGCCGAGCACGAACGCCAGGTGGACGGCGAGGAGCAGCGGCACCCACAGAGACGTCGCTCGGGGCGCCACCCCGTAGGCGGCGAAGAGCACGACCAGCACGGACGAGGCGATCAGCATGTCCACCGCGGCGACGGCGACGGTGGCGACCGGGAAGACCTCGCGCGGGAAGGCCACCCGGTTCAGCAGATGACGGTTCGCCTCGAGGCTGAGGCCGCCCTGGCTCAACGAGGTGGACAGGAACGTCCACGGGAGCAGCCCCAGGTAGGCGAACAGGGCGTACGGCGCGCCGCCGGTGGAGACGCGCGCCACCCGGTCGAAGAGCAGGGTGAACACCACGACGAGGGCCAGCGGCGTGAACACCGCCCAGAGCACGCCCAGGAAGGTCTGCTTGTAGCGGACCAGGAAGTCACGCCGGGCGAGCGAGACCACCACCTCCCGCACCGCCCAGAGGTCCCGCAGTGCCCGGCCCGGCCGGATCCGCCGGCGGTAGAGGAGCTCGGCGGGCGGCTCGGAGGCCACTCGTCAGCCTCGGGCCCGCGCCAGCACGGCCAGGATCTCGTCGCCGTAGCGCTCGAGCTTCACCGGGCCGATGCCCGGGCAGCGGGCCAGGGCCACAAGGGTCGTCGGGGCCCGCTCGGCGATGGCCCGCAGGTGGGCGTCGCTCATGACCACGTACGGGGGCATCTTCTCCCGGCGCGCCTGCTCGGTGCGCCACGCCCGCAGCGCCTCGAAGGTGGCCACCGCCGGGCCGGAGAGGACGGTGGTCGTCGATGCCGCTCCTCGCCGGGCCGCCGCGGTCGCCAGGTCGGGGCGTGGCCGCTCGGGGGCCGCGGCCGGGCGTGCCGCGGTGCCGGCCAGCTCGTCGAGGAACGGCGAGGGCGCTCCGCCGTCGGCCAGCACCACCGCTTGGCGGCGCGCCCGGGTGACGGCCACGTGGAAGATCCGCCTCTCCTCCTCCACGTCGTCGGCCAGCCGGTGCGGGAGGAGGCCGGCGGAGGCGGCGAAGACGACGACCATCGGCCACTCCCGGCCCTTGACCTTGTGCACCGTCGAGAGATGCACGCCGGCACCGGCGGCGGTGGCGATGACCCGGCGCAGCCAGTCCTCGAACGTGGACGGGTCGGGGTGCAGGGCGGCGACCTGCTCGAGGGCCCACAGGTCGTCGCCGTGGGCGGAGCGGTCCACCGCCCCCCGCGAGGAGTCGAGGGCGTCGAGGGCGGTGTCCAGCCCGACCTTGGTGCGCACCACGGCCAGGGCCGAGGCGGTGGTGCCGCTGGCGACGGCGTCGGCTACCAGCTGGATGTCGCCGGCGTAGCCCGCCACCCGGTCGGCGTCGTCGCCCGAGAGCCAGTCGGCCAGCCGGGTCAGGTCGGCCACCGAGGTGCGAGGACGGCGGGTCATCATGTCCAGGACGTTCTTGGCGATCTTGCGGGAGGGCCGCCGCACGGTGGCGGCCACGTCGGCCCGCTCGATGGCGTCCGGCCGCAGCCCCATCCGGAGGTAGGCCAGGGCGGCGGCCGAGCCGGTGCGGCTGAGCACCTCGGGGCCGACCGCCCGGGCGCAGGGGATCCCGCTCTCGGTCAGCACGACCTGGATGGGCAGCAGCACGGAGTTGACCCGGGCCAGCACCGCGACGTCCGACGGGTCGGCGCCGCCGCCCAGCCACGCCCGTACCTGGTCACGGGCGGCGGCCGACAGGTCGTCGGCCACCCGGACCGCGAGCTCTCCGTCGCTCTCTTCCCGGCCCGGCGCGGCGGAGATGGTCTTGGGCAGCCGCCGGCGGTTGTAGCCGAGCAGGCGGCCGGCGGCCGCCACCACCGCCGGCGGGCAGCGGTAGTTCACGGTGAGGTCGTAGGCCGCCGCCCCGGGGAAGTAGCGCCCGAAGTCGATGAGGAAGCCGGGGTCGGCGCCGGCGTACCCGTAGATCACCTGGTCGTCGTCCCCCACGCCGAACACCGACGCCGCCGGCCCCGCCAGCAGGCGGATGAGCAGCACGTGGGCGGGGGTGAGGTCCTGGAACTCGTCGACGAGGAGGGTGCGGGCGGTGGCCCGGGCCCGGGCCCGGGCGCCCGGATCGGCCAGGAGTATCGAGAGGGCCCGGTAGATCTGCTCGTCGAAGTCGGCCAGGTTGCGCTCGGCCAGGGCGGCCCGGTACACGGGGAAGGCGGCCGCCACCCCGGTGGCGTCGGGGATGCGGGCCTCCGCATCCTCGGGGTCGACCAGCCCCAGGCGGATGAGCGACAGGGCGTCGACATAGGGCGCCAACGGGTCGGCGTTGACGCGGTGGCGAACCTTGACGATCGACTCGAGGAGGTTGCGCACCTCGCGCTCCTCGATGACCCGGGGCCCTCCGACCAGCTGGCAGATCGCCAGTCCCAACGAGTTGAGGGTGCGTATGGTCGGGTTCAGCCCGGCCGTGCGGGCACGCAGCTCCTCGGCCGCTTTCACGTTGTAGGCGACGGCGGTGACCACCTCGGGCTCGTGGGCCCGGTCGGCGATGAGATGGCGCAGGCGCTCGGTGAGGACGCGCGTCTTGCCCGAGCCGGCGGGGGCGATGATGCGGGCCGGCCCGCCGGGGTGGGTGACCGCCGCCAGCTGGTCGGGGGCGAGCTCGAGCCCGGTGGTGGGCGGGCCGGTGCGGGCGACGGTGAGGCGGCCGGCGTCGATGGAGTCGCGATGGATCACCGCCTCGGCGACCGGCACCGGCGCCCGGGGGCCGCCGTCGCACCACGCCGGGCGCCCGCCGACGAGGACCACGTCGGCCGGGCCTCCGGGCGTTGCCCCCTGGCCCAGGCGGGCGGCCCGTGCCCCGTGCCACCACACCGGCTCCCCGCCCGGCTTGCGGCCGTCGTAGTTGTTGGCCCACACGAGGAAGTGCAGGCGCTCCCGTGGAAACTCGAACGACGGGTCGAGGTCGTGGGGCGGCCGGCGCTCGGTCTCCGGCTGGCGGAGGTCACCGGTGTCGACGGCCAGCTCCACCACCACCCTGGTCCGCTCGCGCCACGCCCGGTGCAGGCGGTCGGCCGTCGGTGCCGGGTCGGCCAGCGTGGCGTCGTCGACCCGCACTCGCTCGATGCCCTGCCACCCGGGCGGCCGCTCGGCGCCGGGCGGGACCACCAACCCCCGGCCGAGGGCGTCGGGCCCGGGGAACGTCATGGGCGCACGCTACCGGCGCCCGAGGACGAGGTGATGGGGGTGCGGGTAGCCCCGCTGGAGCGAGAGGTGGGAGACGGTGAGTCCGGCCGCCGCCATCCACTCGCCGATGGCGGACGGGCCGACGAAGGTCAAGTGGCCGCCCCCTTCGGTGATGCCGAGGACCCGGACCGCCAGCGTCTCCTGGGCCTTGTTCCACCGGAACTTCCAGGGCGGGCCGAGGGCCATCTCCTTCACCGCCAGGACGCCTCCGGGCGCCACCCGCCGGGCGCAGTCGACGACGAGCCGGCGCTGGGCGTCGGCGTGCAGGAGGTAGAGGACGTCGACGATGGCGACCCCGTCCCAGGGCCCCTCGGGGAGCTCCCCGGGCGGGGCGACGGCGATGTCGCAGTCGACCCCCCGCTGGTACCGGGCCCGGGCGGCCGCCGCCCGGGCGTGCGCGACCTTGCGCCCGTCGACGTCGACCCCGAGCACCGACCGCCCCGGCGAGGAGAGGGCGGCGTGCAGGGAGAGCAGGCCGTGGCCGCAGCCGACGTCGAGGACCTGCCCGACTGGAGGGAGCTGGGCGGCCACCGCCCGCAGGGGGCAGGTCGCCCACCTCATCCGCACGTGGGCCCGCACCGCCAGGGGGGCGTCGCGGTAGAGCGAGAGCACCTCGTGCGAGGTGCTGGTCCGGGCCCGCCCGAGGGGTGCCCTCACGCGGGGGCGGCGGCGGGGAGGTCCCGGTAGGTGGCCAGGGTGAAGCCGTGCCGGGTCACCGCCCGCCGGGCGCCGTCGCTGGTGAGGGCGTCGAGCTCCTCGGCCCAGCGGTACCCCCAGTCGTAGCGGTGGCGGTCGGGGTCGCCGCCCTCGCCGGGGTGGACGGTGAGCTCGACGGTGTGGGCGCCGCGGGCGGCCAGGCGGGCGAGTGCCTCGGGGAGGCGCCGGTGGTCGAGCCGCCCGGCGACCTCGATGCCGGTGCCGTCGGCGGGATAGCGGACGCCCGCCCGCCGGGCCCGGCGGGCCAACCGGCGGCCCAGCACCGTCACGCCGGCGGCGAGGGGGGACGGTCCCCGGTAGCGGGGCACCCGCACGGCGGGGATGCCGAAGCGACGGGCCAGGTCGAGCACGATCCTGCCGACCGGCGGCCACAGGTGCAGGTGCTGGTGGGCGTCGAGGTGGCCGACGGGGACGCCGAGCCCGATCACCGCCTCGAGCTGGGCGGTGAACTCCCGCTGCACGTCCGCAGGGTCGACCCGCCCCGCCGCCATGCGGGCGACGAAGCCCTTGTAGCTCTGGCACAGAAGGCCCCGGCGGTCGAGGAGGCTGGGCACCTCGCGCGCCGAGAGCAGCGGCGGGTCCTCGCCGACCGCGGCCAGGTGCACGCCGACGCCCAGGGCGTCGTGGTCGGCCAGCCAGTCCGCCACCTTGGGCCAGGCCGGCCCCACCGCGAGCACGGAGGTGCTGGTGACGATCCCCTCCCGGTGCGCCCGCAGGATGCCCGACGAGATGCGCTCGGTGAGCCCGTAGTCGTCGGCGTTGACGATCAGGAGGCGGCCGCCGCCGGTCACGACAGGTACGACCCGCGGGCGAAGAAGGACGTCATGACCACCAGCCCGGCGCCGCCGGCGGCCAGAGCGCCGTTGCGCAGGCGGGGGCGGTCGGCGAGGAGCTCGCCGGCGACGGCGAAGCACGGGAAGGCGGCCAGGGCGTAGCGCCCCATGCCGAAGAAGTCCTTGGTGCCGAAGGCGGCCAGGCCCACGGCCAGCAGGCTGTAGACGCCGTAGCCCCAACCGAACCGCCGGAAGACGCGGGGGACGAGGGCCAGGGCGACGACGGTCACGACGGGATGGGCGACGTAGGCGAGCCAGGCGGGGCGGTCATCGAGGTTCGTGACGTTCTCAAAGAACCCGACCTTGAACCACGTCCGGGGGCCGGCGCCCTGGCCCCAGTACCTCTCGACGGTGGCGAAGGCGAAGGGGTCGTCGAAGCGCACGGCGAGGAAGAGGCAGTAGGCGGCCAGGCCGGCGAGCGAGACCAGCACGCCGGCGTCGTTGGCGCGGAGGCGGTCGAGGTGCAGGCGGCGGGGGGGTCGGAGGCTGAGCACCTGCCGCCGCTCGAGGACCCGCGCCACCAGCCCGACCGCCACCACCACGCCCAGGGGCCGGGCGGCGGTGGCCACCGCCCCGGCCAGGCCGGCCAACCACGGGCGGTCGTGCTCGAGGAGGAGGAAGGCGCCGAGGCCGGCGGCGACGAACAGGGCGTCGGCGTAGACAGCGCCGTAGATGTAGTAGGCGTAAGGGAAGAGGAGCAGGAGGGCGAGGGCGGACCACGCCGCCTTCGGCGGCACGCGCTCGCGGCACCAGGCCCAGAAGGCGACCGCCGCGGTCAGCCCGGCGGCCGCGGTCAGGACGATGCCGGCGACGAGCGTGCTCCCGACGACCGTCGCCAGCGCCCGCATCGCCATCGGGTAGGCGGGGAAGAAGGCGACCGTCGACTGGCGGTCGGGCACGAGGGAGTAGCCGTACTCGGCGATCTCCCGGTACCAGCCGGCGTCCCAGCGGGCCCACCCGGCGAACCACGGTTGGTGGCGGAAGTAGCGCGCGCCCGGGTAGGTGGGCGACTGGGGGAGGTGGGCGACCGACGCCCACGCCACCGCCCACACCACGACGGCGACCCCGGTGAAGAGGAGCGCCGGCCGCCACCAGGCGGTTGCTGCGTCCGGGGTGCCGGCCGGCTCGGTGTCCCGGGGCCGGGTCGGAGCGGCTGGTCTCGACAGCATGGCGGGGGCGGCGTGGCCCCTTCGCGGCCCACGCCGGACGCCGGAAGCTACCACGGTGCCCCCGCCGGTCCACGGACCCGCGGATGCTCCCCGCCCGGCCGTCCGTAGACTGCGGGCCGTGCGCAGACGGGGCGGGGTGGGCAGGGTCCCCGGGCTCGGCGGGCGGCCCACGATCGCCGCGGTGGCCGGCTGCCTGGTCGACGTGGTGGTCCCCGGTGACCCGGGCGACGTCATCCGCTGGGTCGAGCCGTCGGCGGCGGTGTCGCTCGCCCGCGAGGACCCCAACCCGGCCTACGACCACGACGACCGCCTGTGGAACCTGCGGTTCCGCGCCGAGAAGCCCGGGACGGTCGTCCTCCACCTCGTGCGCGACCGCCCGGGCAAGCGCCCGATCAAGACCAGCATGACCCTGCACATCCGCCCCGAGCACCCGTAGTCCTGCGCCTCGGGCGCCCGCTGGCGCCCGCCGCAGGAGCCATCTCCCCGATCAGCTGCGCGAGGTGGCTCGTGGGAGGCCATCCTCCCGAACGGTTGGGCCCGGCGACCTTCGTCAGGGCGACAGGCGGACGCGCTGCCAGGCGGGGTCCTCGTGGCGGCGGCCGCGGCCGGCCCGGTGGTAGGCGATGCGGTCGTGCACCCGGTTCTCCCGTCCCTGCCAGAACTCCCACTCGGTCGGCCGTAGCCGGTAGCCGCCCCAGTAGGGCGGGCGGGGGACGACCCGGCCGCGGTACTCCTCGTCGAGGGACCGCATGCGCGCCTCCAGCTCGGCCCGGGTCTCCACCGGCTGGCTCTGATGGGAGGCCCAGGCGGCCAGGCGGTGACCGCGGGGCCGGTTGGCGAAGTAGGCGTCGGCCTCGGCGCCCGCGACCAAGGTCACCGGCCCCTCCACCCGCACCTGGCGCTCCAGCGGCGTCCACACGAACACCAACGCGCCCCGGGGGTTGGCGGCCAGCTCGGCGCCCTTGCGACTGCGCGTGTCCGTGAAGAAGACGAGCCCCTCGGCGTCGAGGCCCCGCAGCAGCACGGCCCGGGCCGAAGGCCGCCCCTCGGGCGTGGCGGTGGCCAGGACCATGGTGTCGTCGGGAACCCCCATGGCCTGCCGGGCGGCGTCCAGCCACACGCGGAACTGCTCCATAGGGTCGGCGGCGGCCTCCTCGGCGCCGAGGGTGAAGCCGTTGCTCACCCGCCGTCCCCCCGACGCAGGGACGCCAGCAGGGGGATGGCGGCCACCTTCTCTTCGGTCAGCTCCTCCCACCGCAGCCGGGGGAGAGCGCGCCGCCCCCGCCCTCGTCCCGGCCGGGGGCGGATCACCCGCGTGGGTGTCACCACCAGGTCGACGGCGACGTCGTGGTCGGCACAGGGCACCGTTCCCGGCGGGCGCACCTGCAGGTCGTGGACGGTGGTGGCCACGACCGTGTCGGGGCCGACCAGGCCGGCGGCGGCGGCCAGGGCGAGCTCGAGGTCGCCGAACCCGCCGCCCTTGCCCAGCCGGGCGCCGTCCTCCCCGACCGCCACGCACCCGCTCACCACCAGCTCGACGGGCTCCAGCTCGTCGAGGTCCACCTTGCGGCCCGCCGCCGATGCCCCTTTGATCGACGAGGCCTTCCGGGGCGTCGTGCGCAGGCGGTCGGAGTCGAGCCGGAAGAACGGCCGTGGGTCGGCCAGGCGGGGAACGGCCATGAACAGGGTCTTGCCGTCCTCGAGAGCCCGCTGGCGCACCGGCCACTGCGGGGCGTCGGGGTTCGCCTTCACCGTCGCCGCCGACGCCCACTCATCGGTCTCCCGGAGACGCTCGGCCGCCGCCTCCGCCCCGACGAAGTTGGGGATGCGGCCCTTCGCGCCGGGGAAACGGGAGGCGCCGGCCTGCTCGAGCGCCGACCACACCTCCTCCCGCAGCCGGGCCTTGGCCGCCAGCAGCTCGGGGTCGCCGCCGGCGTCCCGGTCGTGGCGAGGGGCAGCCCGGGCCATGGGAAATCCGACTCTAGGTTTCGCCGAGGCGGGGATACTTGACCACGTGCCCACCACGATCGCCCCCAAGCTGGTCTCGTGGGCCAGCGAGATCGAACCCGCCACCGTCCGCCAGGCGGAGAAGACGGCGCGCCTTCCCATCGTCGAGGGCCACGTCGCCCTCATGCCCGACGCCCACGTCGGCATCGGCGCCACCGTCGGCTCGGTGATCCCGACCAGGGGGGCGGTGATCCCGTCCGCCGTCGGCGTGGACATCGGCTGCGGAATGGTCGCCGCCGAGCTCGACCTCACCGAGAACCAGCTCCCCGACGACCTCGGCCCCCTGCTCCGGCGCATCGAGCGGGCCGTCCCCGCCGGCGTCGGCGAGGGCCACGACCGGGGCGCCGCCAAGGCCGACCGGTGGCTCGCCCGTCACCGTCCGGCCACCGACCTCTCGGACAAGCAGGCCACCACCGCGGCCCGCCAGTTCGGCACCCTCGGCTCGGGCAACCACTTCTTCGAGCTGTGCGTCGACGAGCGCGGCCGGGTGTGGGTGGTGCTGCACTCGGGGAGCCGGGGCATCGGCAACCAGCTGGCCCAGATGCACATCGCCAAGGCCCGCCGCCTGGCCAAGCAGCTCGAGCAACGCCTGGAGGACCCCGACCTCGCCTACTTCGTCGAGGGCACGCCGGAGTTCCAGGCCTACATCACCGACATGCTGTGGGCCCAGGACTACGCCCGCGCCAACCGCGAGGAGATGATGGACCAGGCCATGCGGCAGGTCCTCGCCTTCGTCGGCACCGGTCGGGAGACCCGCCGGATCAACTGCCATCACAACTACGCGGAGCGGGAGGTGCACGACGGGCGGGAGCTCTGGGTCACCCGCAAGGGGGCCATCCGCGCCGACACCGGCGACCTCGGGGTGATCCCCGGCTCGATGGGCACCTGCACCTACATCGTGGCCGGCAAGGGCAACCCGGCCAGCTGGAAGTCGTGCGCGCACGGCGCCGGGCGACGCCACAGCCGGACGCAGGCCAAGAAGCTGTTCACCGCCGCCGACCTGTCCGAGCAGATGCGGGGCAAGGTGTGGCCGGCCAAGCGGGCCGAGGCCCTGCTCGACGAGATCCCCACCGCCTACAAGGACATCGATCAGGTGATGGGCGACCAGGCCGACCTGGTCGAGGTCCGCCACACCCTGCGCCAGGTGCTGAACTACAAGGGCACCTAGTCGCTGGCGGCTTCGCCGCCCCGGGCGGGGCCCCAACCCCGCCCTCCTCCGGAGCGTGGGGGCCCCAACCCCACGCCCGGCCGTTCGACTGGGGGGCGCCTGAGGCCATGGCCGCGAACCGCTCGAACACCTCGTGCTCGGCTCGGGCGTC
>DATAAF010000113.1:0-4046 GCA_036260255.1 Acidimicrobiales bacterium
GCGGGGGGCGCCGGCTTGGCCCGAGCCGATGTTCTGTTTGCACGCTCGACTCCTCCTGCAGGCGCGCGAGCGGGCAGTCGGTTCGCTTGTCAGCTCGGACGGTAGCGACGCCGGCCGACGAAACAGTTCCCGGTACTCCGACCGCTCGTGACGACGGCGTGCACCTGCGGGCCGGGCGACCGCTGCTCGCCGTCGCCGGCTTGGACGGCGTGGCGCACCAGCGCCCGGAGCACACGGTCGCCCCCGCCGCCCTGGTCGACAGCCCTCGGCGCCCTGGGCGTCTAGGAACCGCTGCCGGCGGGGAGGAACCCGGCCATGAGCCACATCATCGGTCGGCCCAACGACGACCTCCTCGACGTCATGCTCGGCCACGGCGCCGACCCCGAGCAGGCCTTCATCGGCGGCTCGGAGCAGGGCCGGGAGGAGGGCGACGGCTTCGAGGACCGTCTGCTGGGCGACGAGCCCACCGTGCCGGAGCCGTAGGGCTGGCCACTCCCAGCCTGCGCTAGCCGGCCCCCAGACCCTCGGCTTCGAGCAGCTCCGCCCCGGCCGGAGAAGGCCATCCGGGCCGCAGCCGCCGGCCGCCACGTCCTGGCCGTGCTGCCCACCGACACCGCCAAGTCGGCCATCTACCGGCCGGTGAACTACTGCTTCGCGTCCACTTCCCCTTTATGGGGTCCACGTTGTGGCGCAACTGGGAGGGCACCGAGGAAGGCGCGGCAGCGGCCATCGATGAGGAGGCCTACCTCAAGCGCCGCCTGTCGTTCTTGAGGCTTCACAAGAGGATCATGGCCCATCCCGGATGACGCCGCCGGTTGCCTGGTGGCACGCGCGGGTCTCCTCCCGGCGCGACGACGACCAGGCCAAGAGATCCGCCCGGGTCGCGAGTGGAGTCGATTAGTTGCGGAGGGACCGTCCTAGCGGCGACCACTCGTGCCACACGGTCACTGGCGGACAGACCTCGCACCCCCGTGACCAGCACTCTTGCGGAAAACCCGCAGTGGAGGTGACCGGACTCGAACCGGCGACTTCTACGTTGCGAACGTAGCGCTCTACCGACTGAGCTACACCCCCGCTGGCAGCGAGGCTACTCGACCGCCGCGGTGCCCTCGGGCGGGAGGCGGCGCTCGATGGTCTGCTGCAGCCGGGCCTGCAGGAGCGTGGTGGTGAGGTCGCCCCGGGTCCGTTCGAGCACCGCCCGGAGGGCGTCGGTGGCGCGGCGCAGGCCGCCGGTGACGGCGTCGGGGTAGTCCACCGCCACCAGCATGTCGTACACGTCGCCCATCACCGCCAACAGCTCGTCGCCGCGCTGGAGGTCGCCCTCCCGCAGGCGGTCGAGGAGGTGGCGGCGGAGCTCGCTGGCCGCCTCGGCCAGCCCGCCCAGCCAGGCGGGGGCGCTCACGCCCAGCTCGCCGTGGGAGGGCAGCGGGGTGTCGCTGACGAAGGCGGCCGTGAGGCGGGCCTCGGCGTACTCCTTCTCGGCGTCGTAGAGCGGCCCCGAGGCGGCCAGCGTGGGGTGGGGCCGCAGGGCATCGTGGGCCTGGGCCAGGGCGGCGGCCGCCTCGTCGGACAGGGCGGCGGCCCGCTCGACCTCACCCCGGTGGGTGGCACGTATGGCGTTGCCGCAGGCCCGGATGGTGCGCCGGCAGGCCGCGAGCGCCGTCTCCCGGGCGGCGTGGGCGGCGTCGAGCTCCTTGCGGACCGCGTCCTCGAAGGCGTCGAGCTCGTGGCTGCGGCTCACCACCGGTCAGTCTGGCCGACGGTGGCCGCCGATGCCGGCGTTAGTTGACCGAGCGGCGCAGCAGGGCCGGCTCGATCGCCCGGGGGCCGGGCAGGAACCGGACCTTCATCTCCCGCTCGGCGGCCAGCGTGCGCTGCCGGATGAGCAGGGCGACGTAGGCGACGAGCAGCACGTCGACGACCAGGTGCACCAGCAGCATCACTCGTAGCCCCGGGAGGATGCCGACGACGAGCGTGAGCCCGGCGGTGGCCAGCAGGCACACAAGGATGTCCCGGCGGCGCCGCAGCGCCCGGCGGCGGGGGGAGGCGAGCCCGGCTGCCGCGAACGCCCGCGGGGGCGCTCCCCCGGGGCGCCGTCCGTTGACGTGGGTGTGGGAGGCGGCCCGGTGGGCGGCGAGGGAGGCGACCGGGGGCCGCGGGCGGGCGGCGGGCCGGGCGACCGGGCTGCGGCCGGGCGACCACTCTCGCCAGTCGGACGCCCCCCGTGGGGCGCCGGGCCGAGCGCGCCGCAGCACCGCCAGCTGCCGGCGGAAGGCGCTGATCGAGTCGCCCGGCCGCGCCTCGTGCCGGGCGCGCAGGGCAGGCGGGATCAACACGGCCGCCCAGATGATCGCCAGGACCACAAGGACCAACGTCAACGCTCCTCGACCGTCCTTTGCTCTCGGGGACCGTACTGGACCGGCAGCCGCCAGACGCGGATGGTCTGCCACCGAACTACAACGAAGAGTGCCGCCCTCCGGCGCCCCTTCCTAGCAGCCGCTCCGCGGCGGTTCAAGAGGGGCTGGTCAGAGGCTCGTCAGGCCCCGTCGGTCCGGCGATAGGTGCCGGACCTGCCGCCCGTCTTCTCCCAGAGGGTGAGCTCGCCGATCACCATCGACCGGTCGACCGACTTGCACATGTCGTACACCGTCAGGGCGGCCACCGCGCAGGCGGTCATGGCCTCCATCTCCACGCCCGTGCGGTCGACGGTGTCCACCTGCACCTCGACCTCCACGTGGTCGTCGCCCACCGTGAAGTTCACGAACACCGCCCCCACGAGGAGGGGATGGCACAGCGGGATCAGGTGGGGGGTCACCTTGGCCGCCTGGATGCCCGCCACCCGGGCCACCGCCAGCACGTCGCCCTTGGCGATGGCGTTGTTGGCGATCTTCGAGGTCGTCTCCGGCTGCATCATGACCTTGCACTTGGCCAGGGCTCGCCGGTGGGTGGCCTCCTTCGGGGTGACGTCGACCATCCGGGCGCGCCCAAGGGGGTCGAGATGGGTCAGCCCCCGGTCGGACACGGTGGAAGTGTACGCCTCGAGCGCTTCGGGCGACGCTCCTCGCGAGAACATCCCCTGAGAGGGGCAATGGTGCGAGTGCGTGCGGCGCCTCAGCCGCCGATCTGGCTCATGCTGCGGGAGGGGCGCCGGAACTCCACCCGGCCGATGGAGTGGCCGGCCCACTTGGTGCCCACGTCGGCGGCGATGGCGGCGGCCAGGTCGTCGTCGGTGCCGCCCCCCCGCAGGACGGCCCGGAGGTCGGTCTCGGTCACCGCGAACAGGCAGTTGCGGAACATGCCCTCGGCGGTCAGGCGCACCCGGTCGCAGCTCCCGCAGAAGCTGCGGCTGACGCTGCCGACCACCCCGACCTCGCCCCGCCCGTCCCGGTAGCGCAAGCGCTCGGCCGGCGCCGACCCCCGCCCCCCGACCGGCTCGAGCGGGAAGGCGGCGTCGATGGTGGCGACCACCTCGGCGGCGGGCACCACCTTCTCGGGGGACCAGCCCTGGTCGGCGTCGAGGGGCATGAACTCGATGAACCGGACGGTCACCCCCCGCTCGCGCCCCAAGACGGCGAAGTCGAGGATCTCGTCGTCGTTGACGCCCCGCACGAGCACACAGTTGACCTTCACCGGCGAGAGCCCGGTCGCCACGGCCGCCTCCACGCCGTCGAGGACCTGGGCGAGGGCGTCACGACGGGTCAGGGCCAGGAACCGGTCGGGGCGCAGCGAGTCGACCGAGATGTTGACCCGCCGCAGGCCGGCCCGACGGAGCTCGCCGGCGAGGAGCCCGAAGCTCACCCCGTTGGTGGTCAGCGAGAGGTCGACGCCGAGCTCGGAGAGCATGGCGACCAGCCGGGGCAGGCGGGCCCGCACGGTGGGCTCGCCTCCGGTGATGCGGATGCTCGCGAACCCGAAGCGCTCGACGCAGACCCTCGCCACCCGGGCGATCTCCTCGAAGCTGAGCAGCTGGTCGCGGGGGAGCCACTCGAGACCGTCGGCGGGCATGCAGTAGCGGCACCGCAGGTTGCAGCGGTCGGTGACCGAGA
>DATAAF010000114.1:0-4755 GCA_036260255.1 Acidimicrobiales bacterium
TATACAGGCGAACGGGGGACGACGGCACGACGGGGCTGCTCTTCGGCGGGCGGGTGCGCAAGGACTCGGCCCGGCCGGCGGCCTACGGGGACGTCGACGAGGCCCAGGCGGTGCTCGGCCTGGCCCGCAGCGCCGCCGGAGCCGGCTTGGAGCTGGAGTCGATCCTCGTGCGGCTGCAGCGCGAGCTGTGGGTGCTCATGGCCGAGCTGGCCACCGCCCCCGAGAACCGCTCGAAGCTCCGGCCTGGGACGAGCCTCGTCACCCCCGGCATGGTCGAGGGGCTGGAACGGCTCATCGACGAGCTCTCGGGTCGGTTCGAGCCTCCAGGCGAGTTCGTCGTGCCCGGGCAGTCGCCGGCGTCCGCGTTCCTCGACCTCGCTCGGGCGGTCGTTCGCCGGGCCGAGCGGCAGGCGCTGGCGGTGACCGCTTCGGGCGCGCACGTCGTCCCCTACCTGAACCGCCTCTCCGACCTTCTCTGGACCATGGCCCGCTGGCAGGAGGACGAGCCCCTGCCCGCCCGCCCGAGGGAGTGACCCGAGATGACTGCTGAAGCGGATCTACGTCGGTCGGGGCTGCGGACCGAAGCGCTGAGATGCGCCCTCGCGAGCTCAGGCGCCTGGCCGCGCGATAGAACAGCAGTCGTCTCATGCCGATGACCCTCGCCGTGGCACCCGACGCTCCCGCCGACGCCCAGGTGCTCGGCGTCCCCGTGTCCGCCGGGCTCGACGTCCCGGCCGGCGCCGGAGCGGAGCTCGACCGCGACTGGCTGACCGAGCGCCACTTCGAGGCCAAGGTCGGCCACACGCTGGCGCTGCCCGCCGAGGACGGGTCGACCGTGATCGCCGTCGGCGTGGGCGACCGGGACAAGGTGACGGCCGAGACGCTGCGGCGGGCGGCGGCGGCGGTCGTGCGGGCCGCCTGGCACGACGAGTCGGCGGCGACGACCCTCCTGGCCGCCGCCCCGCAGGAGCTCGATGCGGAGGCCGCCGCCCAGGCGGTGGGCGAGGGCGCCGCCCTCGCCGCCTACCGGTTCACCCGCTACAAGGGTGACCCCGAGCCGTGCCGGCTGGCGTCGTTCACCATCGTCGCCGAGGGCGACGGCCCCCGCCGGGGCGTGGCCAGGGCCGAGCGGATCGCCGCCGCCGTGGCCATGGCGCGTGACCTGGTGAACGAGCCGGCCGGCGCCATGACGCCCACCCGCCTGGCCGAGGTGGCGGCCGAGGTGGCCGCGTCGGGGGGGCTCGAGGTCCAGGTCTGGGACGAGGTCGACATCGGGAACGAGGGGCTGGGCGGGTTGATGGGCGTGGCCCGGGGGTCGGACGAGCCGCCCCGCCTGATCCGCCTGTTCTACCGGCCGTCGGGTCCGGCCCGGGGGCACGTGGCCCTGGTGGGCAAGGGCATCACGTTCGACTCCGGGGGCCTGTCGATCAAGACGGCCGAGGGCATGGAGACGATGAAGACCGACATGTCGGGCGCGGCGGCCGTCCTGGCGACCATGTCGGCCCTCCCCGACCTGGCCCCCGACGTGGCGGTCACCGCCTTCGTCCCCACCACCGAGAACATGCCCGGGGGCCGGGCGACGAAGCCCGGTGACGTGCTGAAGATCCGCAACGGCAAGACCGTCGAGGTGCTGAACACCGACGCCGAGGGGCGGCTCATCCTGGCCGACGGGCTCTCGCTGGCGGTGGAGGAGGCGGTCGACGCCATCGTCGACCTGGCCACCCTCACCGGCGCCTGCATGGTGGCGCTTGGCACCAAGGTCGCCGGACTCATGGGGAGCCACGACGGGTGGGTGGACCAGGTGCGGGCCGCCGCCGACCGGGCCGGCGAGCCGGTGTGGCCGCTGCCGCTGCCCGAGGACTACCGCAAGTCGATCGACTCGGACGTGGCCGACGTCAAGAACATCGGCTCCGACCGCTACGGGGGCGCCCTGACCGCCGGGCTGTTCCTGAAGGAGTTCGTCGACGACGTGCCGTGGGCCCACCTCGACATCGCCGGCCCCGCCCGCAGCGGCGAGGACGAGACCTACCTTCGCAAGGGGGGCACCGGGTACGGCGTGCGGACGCTGCTCGAGCTCCTCCGGTCGTTCGAGAAGCCGTCGTCTTGACGCGAGGGGGGCGGGCCCCCCTCCCGACCTCCCCCGAGGACGCCCGGCCTTCCGGCCGGCGCCGGGCCATCCGGAGAGGCCGCCTCCGGCGGCGTGAGCGGCCGGCGGTCGAAGGTCGTGGGGGCCCCGACCGCCGGCCGTCTTGGGGGGATCTTGGCGGTGCTTAGGCGGCGTCGTCGCCGCCGCCCTCGGGGTCGAGGTCGAGACCCTGGGCGGCGGCGAGGGCCCGCCGGTGGCGGTCCCAGGCCCACTGGGCCGCCTCCCGGGACAGGGTGGGGTGGAACTTCCACCGCTCGAGCTGGCGCTCCGTGGCCTCGAGGTCCTCCCCCAGCTCGACCAGGCTGAGGGCGAGGCGCCGGCACCGGCGGCGGAGCTCCTCGGCGGCGGGAGCGCGGAGCTGCTGCTGCTGCCACTCGGCGTGGGCGGCCTGCAAGGAGGGCGGCAGCCGGAGCAGCTGGCGGCGGTTGAGCGGCGGCAGCTTCCGCCGGACAGCCAGCACCCCCTCGGCCCGGGCCTCGGCCAGGCCGAACTGGCAGCACCGGCCTAGGGCCCGCATGAACGGCGAGTGGCGGCCTCCCTTGGTGCCGAGGCCGAGGGCCCGGGCGGTGTCGGCGAGGGGGAGGTCGAAGCCGGTGGGGTTGGCGTCGAGGCCGGCCGCCAGCCGGCGCAGGAGCCACGTCGTCGACGGGCCGAGGATGCCCAGCCAGAACTGCTCGACGTAGCTCGACCGGGGATCGTGGCCCAGGGCGTCGATGACCCCGTCGGGCCACGGCCGCACGGTCAAGGTGAGCTGCTCGGCGGCGGCGGCGGACGGGGCGGAGGAAGTGGCGACGTGGAGCAGGCCGCTCATGGGTGCCTCCTGACGAGGGCGTCACCGAGGAGGAGGAGGTACGAGATATATGATGCTGTTTCATTCTCCCCCACTCCGACAACGCCGTCAAGGCGGGTGCCAGGCTGGCGGCATGCCCGCCGACCGCGTCGCCGAGGTGCGCGGCTGGGTGGCCGGCTGCGAGCGCGTCGTCGCCCTGACCGGCGCCGGCATCTCCACCGACTCGGGCGTCCCCGACTTCCGGGGGCCGCAGGGCGTGTGGACGCTCAACCCCCACGCCGAGCGCACCGCGACGATCCAGGCCTACGTCGCCGACGCCGAGGTGCGGAAGCGCACGTGGCGGTCCCGGCTCGAGTCGCCGGTGTGGCAGGCCCGGCCGAACCCCGGCCACCTCGCCCTCGTCGAGCTGGAGCGCCAGGGTCGCCTCCATGCCCTCCTCACGCAGAACACCGACGAGCTGCACCAGCTGGCGGGCAACGACCCGGCGCTGATCGTCGAGCTGCACGGCACGATGCGCCGGGTTAGGTGCCTCTCCTGCGGGGAGGAGGGGCCGATGGCGCCCGTTCTCGACCGGCTGCGGGCGGGCGAGGAGGACCCCGCCTGCCGCACCTGCGGCGGGATCCTCAAGGCCGCCACCGTCTCCTTCGGCCAGGCCCTGCGGCCCGCCGACCTCGAGCGAGCCAGCCGGGCCGCGTCCGAGTGCGACCTGCTCCTCGCCGTCGGGTCGACCTTGCGGGTGTCACCCGCCAACGGCCTCGTCCCCCTGGCCCGCGCCCACGGCGCCCGCGTGGTGATCGTGAACGCCCAGCCCACGCCCTTCGACCGTCTGGCCGACGCCGTCCTGCGCGAGCCCATCAGCGGCGTGCTGCCGGCCATCGTGGGCGGCGGCGTCCCGTTGCGCTAGCGGCACCATGGCAGTATTGCGGGCGCAGCAACGTCGTGAGAGGCTGCGACGTTCCAGCAACTGACGGGCTCGCCACGAAGGAGACAGGCGTGAGGCTGGGAGAGCTTCTTCCACGGCAGCGGCGGACGGTCCTCGGCGCACTGGTCGTGGCGGCGTTCCTCGTGCCCCTGGTCGGCACCGGCTCGAGGGCGGCCCAGGTCTGCAACAACAACGCCATCACCTTCACGCCGCCGCCCCAGCCGACGGCCGACGTGCTCCGGCTCAACCCCTATCCCTCGGTGATCAGCATTCCCGCCGACCTCGGCAACGTGACCGACGTGAACGTCATCCTCAACGGGTTCACCTATCCCTTCCCCGAGGACGTCGACGTCCTGCTCGTCGCGCCCAACGGCACCAGCGTGCTGGTGATGTCCGACATCGGCGGCAACAACGACGGCGTCGGCGACCCGGTCAACAACGTCAACCTCACCTTCGACGACCAGGCCCCGTCCGAGGCCCAGACCGACATCCAGCTCGTCTCCGGGACGTACCGGCCCACCGACGACGACGACGACCCCGAGCAGTTCGTCCCCAACAACGCGGACGTCTTCCCCGCGCCGGCCGGCGGGGCCCCGCCGCCCGTCGGCGGCAGCTCCCTGGCCGCCTTCAACGGCATCGACCCGGCCGGCGACTGGAGGCTGTTCGTGGTCGACGACGACCCCGGCCCGCCCCAGCCGGGCAGCTTCAGCAGGTGGTGCATCGACATCACCACCACCGGGACGGGGACCACCGCCCCGACGACCACGGTCGCGCCCACGACCACGGGCGCGCCCACGACCACGGTGGCGCCGACCACGACGGTTGCGCCCACGACCACGGTGGCGCCGACCACCACGGTTGCACCCACGACCACGGTTGCACCCACGACCACGGTGG
>DATAAF010000115.1:0-9576 GCA_036260255.1 Acidimicrobiales bacterium
GGTGCAGGTGGGCGGCCACCCCGACGGCGACGTCGAGCTGGCCAAGTCGAACATCCTCCTGTTGGGGCCGACGGGGTGCGGCAAGACGTTGTTGGCGCAGACCCTGGCCCGGCTGCTCAACGTTCCCTTCGCCATCGCCGATGCCACCGCGTTGACGGAGGCGGGCTACGTGGGAGAGGACGTCGAGAACATCCTGCTCAAGCTGATCCAGGCCGCCGACTACGACGTCAAGAAGGCGGAGACGGGGATCATCTACATCGACGAGATCGACAAGATCGCCCGCAAGAGCGAGAACCCGTCGATCACCCGCGACGTCTCCGGCGAGGGCGTGCAGCAGGCCCTGCTCAAGATCCTGGAGGGGACCACCGCCTCGGTGCCGCCCCAGGGGGGCCGCAAGCACCCCCACCAGGAGTTCATCCAGATCGACACCACCAACATCCTGTTCATCTGCGGCGGCGCCTTCGCCGGCATCGAGAAGATCATCGAGAGCCGCATCGGGCACAAGGGCGTCGGCTTCGGCGCCGACCTGCGCCGCTCGGGCGAGAAGGACGTCGGCGTCACCCTGTCCAAGGTCCTGCCCGAGGACCTGCTCAAGTTCGGGCTGATCCCCGAGTTCGTCGGCCGCCTGCCGGTGATCGGCGCGGTCTCCAACCTCGACCAGGAGGCGCTGGTCCGCATCCTCGTCGAGCCCAAGAACGCATACGTGAAGCAGTACCGCAAGATCTTCGAGTTCGACGGCGTCGAGCTCGAGTTCACCGACGACGCCCTCGAGGCGGTCGCCGAGCAGGCCCTGCTGCGGGGCACCGGGGCGAGGGGGCTGCGGGCCATCCTCGAAGAGGTGCTGCTCAACGTCATGTACGACCTCCCCAGCCGCAGCGACATCGGGAAATGCGTGATCGACCGCTCGGTCGTGCTGGAGAAGGTCAACCCCACGCTCGTGCCCCGCACCGAGCCCGAGCGTCCCGCCCGCCCACGCCGCGCCGCCTCCTGACGGGGCCGGGGCGCGGCGTCCGCCGCCCCGCCGCGGGGGCGTACGCTCGCGGTAGCCGTAGCCGAGAGGAGGGATCCCTATGGGAAGGGTCTTGAAGGGTGCCGTTCTCGGTGGGGTGGTCGGCGGTTCCGTCGTCATCGTGCAGTGCATGCAGACCGACGAGCCGACCGACGACCTGCCCAGGAAGGTGGCGATGGGAGCCGGCTGCGGCGCGCTGACCGGTGGTCTGGCCGGGCTCGTGCTGGGCCGGCGCAAGCGCAGGCGGCTCGCACGTAGGCAGGCGAAGCAGATGAAGCGGGCCGCCGCGCTGGCTGCCGCGGCGTCGGCGGCCGAGGCGAAGGGGAAGCGCAAGCGGCGGGATCGCAAGCAGGCCAAGCGCATGAAGCGGGCCGCCGCCCTGGCCGCCGCCGCGTCGGCGGCCGAGGCAAAGGGAAAGCGAAGGAAGCGAGGCCGCAAGGCGGCCCGGAGGGCGGCCGAGAGGGCAGCCGAGGCGGCCCGGCCGGCGGTCGAGCTGGCGGCCAGCGTGGCCCGGGACCAGGCGCTGGCGGCCGCCGCCGCGGCCCGTCCCAAGGTCGAGAAGGTCAGCCGGGCGGCGCGGAGGAAGGCCGACAAGGCCGCCAAGGTGGCCCGCAAGCAGGCCGACGCGGCGGCCAAGGTGGCCCGCAAGCAGGCGGAGGCAGCCGCCGCGCTGACCCGCGCCCAGGCCGAGGTGGCGGCCAAGCTGGCCCGGAAGCAGGCCAAGATGGCCGCCAAGGCGGCGCGGGCGCGTGCCGGGCAGGTCGCTGAAGCGGCCCGGCCACGCGTCGAGCAGGCCGCCGAGGTGGCCCGCGAGCAGGCGACACGGGTGGCGGAGGTGGCGTTGCCCAAGGTGGAGCAGGTCGCCGAAGCGGCCCGGGCCCAGGCGCTCAAGCTCACCGACCCGGAGTACGCCCGCCTGGCCAGCTAGCCCAGCGGGGGCTGGCAGGCTGGCGGGGTGGACTTCGCCGGCGCCCTCGCCTATCTGGCCGACCACGTCGACCTCGAACGCGACCCCGCGCCCAAGGCAGCGGCGCGCCGCCTCGACCGGATCCGCCGCCTGGTCGAGCTCATGGGCGACCCCCAGGCCGCCTACCCGGTGCTCCACCTCACCGGGACCAACGGCAAGGGCTCGACCGCTCGGATGCTCACGTCCCTGCTGGTCGAGCGGGGGCTCGGCGTCGGCACGTACACGAGCCCGCACCTGCAACGGGTGAACGAACGGCTCGCGTGGGACGGCGAGCCCATCTCCGACGACCACCTGGTCGAGGTGATCGAGGGCGTGGCCGGCCTCGAGCTGCTGCTCGACGGACGGCCCACCTATTTCGAGATCCTGACGGCCGCCGCCTTTCGCTGGTTCGCCGACATCGCCGTCGACGTGGCCGTCGTCGAGGTGGGTCTGGGCGGCCGTTGGGACGCCACCAACGTGGCCTCCGGGGACGTGGCGGTGGTCACCAATGTGAGCCTCGACCACGCCGAGACGATCGGTCCCGACCTGGCCGACATCGCTCGAGAGAAGGCGGGCATCGTCGAGCCCGGGGCCACGCTCGTGCTGGGGGAGACCGATACGGCGCTGGCCAGCATCTTCCACGCCGCCGGGGCGAGCATCGTCTGGGAGCGCGACGTCGAGTTCGGCTGTGCGGCCAACCGGCTGGCCCACGAAGGCCGCCTGGTCGAGCTGTGGACGCCGGGCGCCCGGTACGAGGACCTCTACCTCCCGGTGCACGGGTCCTTTCAGGGGGAGAACGCGGCGATCGCGGTGGCCGCCGCCGAGGCGTTCTTCGGCGTGCCCCTCACCGAGGAGGTGGTGGCCGACGCCATGGCCGCTGTGCGCCTGCCCGGGCGCCTGGAGGTCGTCGCCCGCAACCCCCTCTGCGTGCTCGACGGCGCTCACAACCCCGCCGGGGCGCGGGCGTCGGCCGCCGCCGTCGCCGAGACCTTCGCCGGCGTCGCCGGGAGGATCCTCGTGGTGGGCCTGCTCCAGGGGCGGGAGCCGACCGAGATGCTCGCCGCCCTGGGCGCCGGCGACGCCCGCCTGGTCGTCGCCTGCCCGCCCCCGTCGCCCCGGGCGTTGCCGCCGGAGGAGGTCGCCGCCGCCGCCGAGAGACTCGGTGTGGCCGCCGACGTGGCCGACTCGGTCGCCGAGGCGGTGACGCTGGCCCTGGGCCTCGCCGGCCCCGACGAGCTCGTCCTCGTCTCGGGGTCGCTGTACGCGGTCGGCGCCGCCCGGGCCGCCCTCACCGGCGACGGGCCGCCCGGCTGACCGCTGACGGCCCCCGTCGGCCCGGGTGGCTGCTGTGGCCACTTGGCCGATCAGCTCGGGCCCGGGTGGCTGCTGCGCCACTTGGCCGATCAGCTCGGGCAGGTGGCTCCTGGAGAGCCACCTACCGGATCAGTCGACCAGATGGGTGCTGGGTGGGCCACGTTCGCGCCGGCCCGTCGGCGGCCGTCCGCAGTTGTCGCCCCGGTAGCCTCGCCCTCCCATGGACCGCACCCTCGTGATCTGCAAGCCCGACGCCGTCGAGCGGGGCCTGGTCGGCGAGATCGTCGGTCGGCTCGAGGCCAAGGGCCTCCGCCTGGTGGCGGCCGAGCTGCGCACGATCGACGCCGGCACCGCCGAGACCCACTACGACGAGCACCGCGAGAAGCCGTTCTTCGCCGACCTGGTGGCCTTCATCACGCGGGGGCCGTCGCTCCTCGTTGTCGTCGAGGGCCCGGCGGGGACGGTGGCCATGGTCCGCAAGCTGATGGGGGCGACCGACCCGGCCGACGCCCACCCGGGCACCATCCGCGGCGATCATGCCACCCAGACCACCGAGAACCTGGTCCACGGCAGCGACAGCCCCGAGAGCGCCAAGCGGGAGATCTCCCTTTTCTTCCCGTCCCTCTAGGCGGGGCGGGTTGTGACCGCCTTCCCCAGGGCCTAGCCTTGGCCTCGCACCTCGACCGACTCCCCGGCGCAGAGTGAGCGCGTATGTCCGACAACTTCTTCGCCGCTTTCCTGGGCCGGGACATGGCAGTCGACCTGGGCACGGCCAACACCCTGGTCTACGTGCGGGGCAGGGGCATCGTCCTGAACGAGCCGTCGGTCGTCGCCGTCAACGTGAAAGACGGCCGGCCCCTGGCCGTGGGGCTCGAGGCCAAGCGGATGATCGGCCGGACCCCCAACCACATCCAGGCCGTCCGTCCCCTCAAGGACGGGGTGATCAACAACTTCGAGATCACCGAGAAGATGCTCCGGTACTTCATCCACCGGGTGCACCAGCGGCGGTTCGCCAAGCCCCGCATGGTCATCTGCGTGCCCTCCGGGGTCACCGGGGTGGAGAAGCGGGCGGTGCAGGAGGCGGCCGAGTTCGCCGGCGCCCGCAAGACGCCGTTCATCATCGAGGAGCCCATGGCTGCCGCCATCGGCGCCGGGCTCCCGGTGCACGAGCCCACCGGGAACATGGTCGTCGACATCGGTGGTGGCACCACCGAGGTCGCCGTGATCTCGCTGGGCGGCATCGTCACCAGCCAGTCCGTCCGCATCGGCGGCGACGAGCTCGACGACGCCATCATCACCTACATCAAGAAGGAGTACTCCCTGGCCCTCGGCGAGCGCACCGCCGAGGAGATCAAGATCGCGCTTGGCTCGGCCTACCCCCTCGAGGAGGAGCTGCGGGCCGAGATCCGGGGCCGGGACCTCGTCACCGGCCTGCCCAAGACCATCGTCACCTCCACCGAGGAGATCCGCGAGGCTCTGGCAGAGCCGGTCAGCGCCGTCGTGGACGCGGTGAAGACGACACTCGACCAGACGCCCCCGGAACTGGCCGCCGACATCATGGAGCAGGGGATCGTGCTCACCGGCGGCGGCGCGCTCCTCCACGGCCTCGACGTGCGCCTTTCCGCCGAGACGGGGATGCCAATCCTGATCGCCAAGGACCCGTTGCACTCGGTGGCCATCGGCTCGGGCCAGTGCCTCGAGGAGTTCAATGTCCTGCGGCAGGTGCTCGCCAACTCTGCGGAGAGGTAGTTGTTTCGCCTCGCAGCCAGAGGTTGCTCTGAGGTGCTCCGGTCGCCGGCATAGCCGGCTCCCTCCGCGCTCGTCTTTTCCGGTGGACAGCCAGGCGAGGCGCCTGAAGGGGCCGAGGGTGGCCGTCCGCAGCGCTGGCGGGGCGTAGGTGGCGGTTTACCGACGCTCGCGCCGGCAGCGGTTCGTCCTCCTCCTGCTCGTGCTGACGTCGATCACGGTGATCACCCTCGACTTCCGCGGTGAGGACGACGGCTTCCTCGAGAGCGTCCGTCGAGGCGCCCGCGACGTGTTCGCCCCGGTGCAGTCCGCCGCCGACCGCGTGTTCGCCCCCGTCGGCGACTTCTTCGGGGGCCTCACGCGTTACGGCGACGTCAAGGCGGAGAACGACCGGCTCCGGACCGAGCTCGAGCAGGCGCGGGGCGAGCTGCTGCGGCAGGCTGGTGCCGACCGGGAGCGCCAGCAACTGCTCGAGCTCCAGCAGCTCACGTTCGCGCCGAGCATCCCGGCGGTGGCGGCGCGGGTGGTGTCCGACGCGCCGTCCAACTTCCAGGTGACGGTCAGCATCGACAAGGGCTCCGACAGCGGCATCGAGAGGGGGATGCCGGTCGTCACGGGTGCCGGGCTGGTCGGGCGGGTGGCCGACGTCTCCCGGACGCGGTCCACCGTCCTGCTCATCACCGACCGCGCCTCCAACGTGGGCGTGCGGCTGCAGACCTCGGGTGACGTGGGCGTGGCCACCGGGGAGGGCGCGCGCCAGCCCATGCGCGTCGACCTCGTCCAGCTCGAGACCAGGGTCGCCGCGGGCGAGCCGGTCGTCACCAGCGGCCTGCAGCAGAGCGTCTTCCCCGCCGAGATCCCGGTGGGCCGGGTGCGCTCGGCGCGGGTGGCGCCGGGGGCGCTCAAGCAGGAGGTCACCGTCGACCCGGTGGTCGACCTCGGGCGCCTGGAGTTCGTGAAGGTGCTCCGGTGGAGGGCGCAGCCCTGACCGCCGACGCCCGGTTCCGGGCGCCGCTCGTGGTGGTCACCGTCCTGGTGCTGCACCTGGCCGTCCTCTCCCGCCTCCGGGTCTTCGGCGTGACGCCCGACGTCATGCTGCTCCTGGCCGTTGCCGCCGGCCTGCGCGGCGGTCCGTCGGCCGGAGCGGCCATGGGGTTCACCTCCGGCATGGCCGTCGACCTCTTCCTCGACACCCCTCTGGGGCTGTCCGCCCTGGTGTTCACCCTGGTCGGGTTCGCCATGGGGACGGTCGGGACCGGCATCCTGCGGGCGGCGTGGTGGATCCCCGTCGTCGCCGCCTTCGTCGCCAGCGCCGCCGGCGAGGCGTTCTTCGCCGTCGCCGGGTACCTGGTCGGCCAGACCGAGATGGTCACCGCCCGGCTGGCGCTGATCGCGCCGGTCGTCGGCGTGCTCAACGCCGTCCTGGCCCCGCCGGTCGTCCGCATGGCGGGCTGGGCGCTGGTGCGATCGCCGGGCCCCCGCGCCTTCGTAGGATGAGGAGGCGGTGAACCCCGACTCGGCGCGCCTACGGATGGGTGTCCTCGGCGTGGTCGTCATCTCCCTCTTCGCCGCCCTGCTCGCCCGGCTCTGGTACCTCCAGGTCCTCGCCGCGCCCGAGCTACGGGTCGAGGCTCAGCAGAACAGCGTGCGCGTCGTCGTCACCGAGGCCGTGCGTGGTCGCATCCTCGACCGCAACGGCAAGGTGCTGGTGGACAACCGGGTCGTGGATGCGGTGACGATCAGCCGGGACGAGGCCAACCGCAACCCCGGCGTCCTGGCCCGGCTGTCCGTCGTGCTGGGCGTCCCCGAGGCCGAGCTCCGCCGTCGCGTGGACGACGACCGGTTCAGCCCCTTCAAGCCCGCTCCGATCGCCGAAGAGGTCCCGGAGGAGAAGCTCATCTACATACGGGAGCACCAGGCCGACTTCCCCGGCGTCGACGTCGTCGCCCTGACCCGCCGCAACTACCCCGCCGGTCCCCTCGCTGCCCACCTGCTCGGCTACGTGGGCGAGATCAACGACCGGGAGCTGGCGGCGAGGAAGGACGCCGGTTACAAAGCGGGCGACACCATCGGCAAGTCGGGGGTCGAGGCGGCCTACGAGACCGAGCTCCGAGGCCAGCCCCGGATCGAGAAGCTCGAGGTCGACTCGAAGGGACAAGTGCTGGGCGTGCTGGGCGTGCAGCCGGCCGTCCCCGGGCGCGACGTGCAGCTCACCGTGGACCTCGACGCCCAGCGCCTGGCCGAGGAGTCCCTCGCCGAGGGCCTGGAGCGGGCCCGCAGCTCCTGGGACAGGAACACCGCCAAGTACTTCCTGGCGCCCGCCGGCGCCATCGTCGTGCTCGACCCTCGCGGCGGGTCGGTGGTGGCCATGGCGTCGTACCCGAGCTACGACCCCCGCGAGTTCGTGAACGGGATCAGCGAGTCCCGGTTCCGCCAGCTCCAGGACCCCGCCGGCTACTTCCCCCTCAACGACCGGGCCCTCCAAGGGCTCTACGCCCCCGGCTCGACGTTCAAGCTGGTCAGCGGGCTGGCGGCCATGCGGAACGGCCTCGTCTCCGCCCGCGACACGATCCTCGACACCGGCTCCATCCAAGTAGGCAACCCCCCGAGGATCTTCCGGAACGCCCGGGGCCAGGTGAACGGCCGCATCAACATGGCCCAGGCGCTGACCGTGTCGAGCGACGTCTTCTTCTACGAGATGGGCAAGAACCTGTGGGAGGGCCGGCGCTTCGGGCCCACCGCAATGCAGGAGGTCGCCGTCGACCTGGGCCTGGGGGCCCGCACGGGCATCGAGCTCCCGTTCGAGGTGGACGGCAGGATCCCGACCCCCGAGAGCCGCAGGAAGCTGCACGACGCCAACCCCCAGGCGTTCCCCACCCGCGACTGGTTCACCGGCGACAACATGAACCTGGCGGTCGGTCAGGGCGAGGTGGTGGTGACGCCGCTGCAGCTCGCCACCGCCTACGCCACCTTCGCCAACGGGGGCACCGTCTACGCCCCTCGGGTGGCCGGGTCCGTTCTCGACCCCGACCGGCGCGGCGTGCGGCCGGTCCCGGTCAGGGAGGTGCGGCGCGTCGAGCTGCCGCCGAGCATCCGCCAACCCCTCCTCGACGGCTTCAAGGGTGTGGTCAGCGATCCCGACGGCACCGCCTTCGGCGCCTTCGCCGGCTTCCCCCTCAACCGCTTCCCCGTCGCCGGCAAGACGGGTACCGCCGAAGTGTTCGGGAAGCAGGACACCGCCCTGTTCTCGGCGTTCGCCCCGGCCGACAATCCGCAGTACGTCGTGACCGTCGTCATGGAGGAGTCGGGGTTCGGCGCCGCCGCCGCCGCGCCGGTCGCCCGCCGGGTGCTCGAGGGGCTGGCGGGCGGCGCTCCCCAGCCCGTCCAGCGCGCCGCCGGGCTCGACTGATGAAGCCGCCCCGTGCCGTCGTCGCCCCGTGGCGCCACGTCGACGTGCTGCTGGTCGCCGCGGTCGTCGCCATCAGTGCCCTAAGCCTGGTGATGATCTACTCGGCGACGCGCAACGAGCAGGCCGTCACCGCCCTCGGAGGGAACTACTACCTCAAGCGCCAGGCCACCTTCCTCGCCATCGGCCTGCTGGCGATGATCGTGGTGGCCGTCATCGACTACCGCTCGCTGCACGACGCCGCTCCCGTCGTGTACGTCCTGACCGTCGCCCTGCTGTTGCTCGTGCTGTCGCCGCTGGGGTCGGCTTCACGGGGGACGCAGGCGTGGTTCCAGCTGGGCAGCTACCAGTTCGAGCCGTCCGAGTTCGCCAAGGTCGCGCTGATCGTCTGCCTCAGCGCCTACATCGCCACCCACCGGGGAGACCTCGACGGCCGCCATGTGGTCGTGCTCCTGGCGATGATCGGCATCCCGATGTCGCTCATCTACCTCCAGCCCGACCTGGGCACCGACATGATCTTCGGAGGTATCTTCCTCGCCCTCCTGCTGGTGGGCGGGGCGCGCCTGCGGCACCTGGCGGTCCTGGGCCTGCTCGGCGTCGTCGCCGTCGGGGCCGTCCTGCACTTCGGGGTGCTCGAGCGCTACCAGGTCGAGCGGTTGGCCGCCTTCCTCGACCCCGAGAACGACCCCCAACGGTCGGCGTACAACCTCCGTCAGTCCCAGATCGCCATCGCCGCCGGTGGCCTCGGCGGTCGCGGCGTGTTCCAAGGGTCGCAGACCAACCTGTCCTTCGTGCCGGAGCAGCACACCGACTTCATCTTCACCGCGGTCGGCGAGGAGCTGGGCTTCGTCGGCGCCGCCAGCCTGCTCGCCCTGTTCGGCCTGGTCGTGTGGCGGACCTGGCGAACCGGCATGCTCGCCCGCGACCGCTTCGGAACCCTGCTGTGCGTAGGTGTACTGGCCATGTTCGTCTTCCAGATCTTCGAGAACGTCGGCATGACCATGGGCATCACCCCCATCGCCGGCATCCCGCTCCCGTTCATGTCCTACGGCGGTTCGTCGACGGTCGCCTGCTTCATCGCCCTGGGCCTCGTCCTCAACGTCCACATGCACCGGTACAGCTGAGGGGGGGGAGGCCCCCCCTCGGGGCTCTCCC
>DATAAF010000116.1:0-50254 GCA_036260255.1 Acidimicrobiales bacterium
CGGGGTCGCGCGGCGGTGAAACCGACAGGAGGTTGCTCGTGCCGTCCGTTTCGATGCGGCAGCTGCTGGAGGCCGGCGTCCACTTCGGCCACCAGACCCGGCGCTGGAACCCGAAGATGCGCCGTTTCATCTTCGGCGAGCGCAACGGCATCTACATCATCGACCTGCATCAGACGATGCGGGGCATCGAGAAGTCCTACACCTTCGTCCGCGACCTGGTCGCCGACGGGGGCACGGTCCTCTTCGTCGGCACCAAGAAGCAGACCCAGGACCCGGTGGCCCGCTACGCCGCCCAGTGCGGCATGCCGTACATCAACGAGCGTTGGCTCGGCGGCATGCTCACCAACTTCTCCACCATCAGCGGCCGGGTGAAGAAGATGACCGAGTACGAGCGCATGAAGGCGGCCGGCGACTTCGAGGCCATGCCCAAGAAGGAAGCCCTCATCCTCAGCCGTGAGCTGGAGAAGCTTCAGCGCAACCTCGGCGGCATCCGGGGCATGAGCCGCCTGCCCGACGCCATCTTCGTGATCGACACGAAGAAGGAGCACATCGCCGTCACCGAGGCCAACAAGCTGGGCATACCGATCGTCGCCGTGGTCGACACCAACTGCGACCCCGATGTCATCACCTACGTGATTCCCGGCAACGACGACGCCATCCGGTCCGGCTCCCTGCTGTGCCGGGTGGTGGCCGACGCCGTAGACGAGGGACGCTTCATGGCGTCGCGCAAGGCGGCCAAGGCCAGTGCGGCCGCAGGCGGTGGCGGCGCCTGGGCGGGGGGCGGCTCCTGTGCGGCAGGCGGTGGCGGCACTTGGGCGGGGGGCGCCTGTGCCGCAGGCGCGGGCGGCGTTTCGGGGACGGGTGCGGGGGCGGGCGCCTGGCGGCGGCTGGTCGCCATCCGGGCCTCCCGTTCCTGGGCCTGCAGGGCCGCCTGGCGGCGGGCCTCCGCCTGCTGCTGCGCCCGGCGGGCCTCGGCCTCGGCGTCGGGCGCCGGCGGGGCGGGCGCGGCGGCGGGGCGGGGGGTGCGCCGGGAGGCGATCAGGCGCCCCTCCTCCACCGCGTCGGCGATGATCCGACACATCAGGGTGCCGGCGCGGATGGCGTCGTCGTTGCCCGGGATGACGTACTGGATCACGTCGGGGTCGCAGTTGGTGTCGACGACGGCGACGATCGGCAGCCCGAGCTTGTTGGCCTCGGTGACGGCGATGTGCTCCTTCTTGGTGTCGATCACGAAGATGGCGTCGGGCATGCGGGTCAGGTTCCGGATGCCGCCCAGGTTGCGCTGCAGCTTCTCCAGCTCCCGGCTGAGGATGAGCGCCTCCTTCTTGGGCATGGCCTCGAAGTCGCCCGCCTCCTTCATGCGCTCGTACTCCTGCATCTTCTTCACCCGGGCGCTGATCGTCTGGAAGTTGGTGAGCATCCCGCCGAGCCACCGCTCGTTGACGTAGGGCATGCCCACCCGCTCGGCGGCGGAGGCGATGGCGTCCTGCGTCTGCTTCTTGGTGCCGATGAACAGGATGATCCCGCCATCGGCGACGAGGTCCCGCACGAAGCTGTAGGCGGTGTCGATGCGCTGGAGGGTCTGGTTCAGATCGATGATGTAGATCCCGTTGCGCTCGCCGAAGATGAAGCGCTTCATCTTCGGGTTCCAGCGCCGGGTCTGGTGGCCGAAGTGCATCCCGGCCTCCAGCAGCTGCTTCATCGTGACGACGGCCATGCGGCTCCTCCCATCGGTTCTTGTCGCCTGGCGCCGCGCTCCTGCCGTAGCGACCGTGGGTCTGCGCGCAGGCGTGGATGTCCCCGAGCGGGCTGCCGGGGGCGTCCCGCAGTCTATCGCCGGTACCGCCGCTGCCCCGTCGGGCCGGGCGCAGCCGCCCCGTCACCAGCCCGACGACGCGCTGAGGTCGTTCTCCGGAGCCTCCCGCAGCGACACCAGCAGCTCCCCGCCCGGGCCGGTGGCCACGCCGCTGACCCGACCGGGCGGGTCGAGCGCGTCGCGGGTGTCGTGGCCGTCGCCGGGACCGGCGACGAGCAGCCGGCCGTCGTGGAGCGGCAGGGCGAACCTCCCGCCCGGCCCCGGGCCGGCCGGGCCGCCCCGCACCGCCGCCCCGTCGCTCGCCACCCGCCACAGCTCCCGTCCGGAGGCGTCGAGCAGGACCATGCCGCCCAGGCGGTGCCCGACCAGGACCCGGCCACCGGCGTCCAGGGGCGCCACCTCCGGCGACCCCGCCCCCTCGAGGGGTGCGCGCCAGCGCTCTGCGCCGGAGTCGGTGGCCAGGGCGTGGGCGGCCACGTCCCCGGCCACGACCACCGCCAGCGGGGGCCCACCGTCGACGGCCACCAGCCCGGGCGCGCTCACGCCGCCCGGTGGCAGGCGGGCGGCCCACCGCTCCCGGCCGGTCTGGGCGTCGACCCCCACCACGCCCGCGCCGCGGCGCGGCTCGATCGCCCAGCTGGCGACGACCAGCTCGGATGTCGCCGCCGCCGGTCCCAGCGCCGGCCCCGGCAGGGGCCGCCGCCACACCGTCCGCCCGTCGGTGGGGTCGAGGGCGACCAGCGATCCCTCCCACGTGGTGCTCACGACCCGCGCCCCCGCCAGGACCGGAGTGTTGGCCCGCTCCCCGAGGTCCGCCGCCCAGCGGACCCTCCCCGTGGCCCGGTCGAAGGCGACCACCCCCTCCTCCGAAGCGGCCACCACCGAGTCGCTCGTCAGCAGGGGTGCCACGTCGCGCAGGCGCAGCCGGTCGGCGGTCCAGCGGACGTCGCCGGCCCGGTCGAGCAGCACGACGTGGGAGTGGCCGTAGGTGACGGCAACCCCCGACCGGTCGGCCGCCGGCATGCCCACGTACGACGGCGGCGGCGCCACCCACCGCCATCGCGGTCGGAGGGCGAGCCTGCCGGTTGTGGCGGTCGGGGCGGTCGGGGCGGTCGGGCGGTCGTCGGCGACCCCCGCCGCCCGGTCGCCGGGCGCGCTCCGCCCGCAGGCGGCGAGGAGGGCCGCGGCCGTAACGGCGACCAGGGCGGCGACGGCGATGGACGGGAGCGTGCGGTGACTGCTCACGGGTGATCGGTCTCCTTCTTGCCGGGTTTGCCGGGGAGGGCGCCGGTGATGCGGTGGTCGACGTAGCTGGTGCCGAACCAGGCGGCGAGGGCAAGGGCGTCCTCGGATGCGGTGATCGCCTCGGACGCAGCGGCGTCGGCGAGCATGTTCCCGAGGGTCTGGCACGTCGGCGCCATGCCGGCCAGGGCCAGCGCCACCTCCCGCCTGGCCTCGGGCGAGCGCGGGAGCGCGGAGTGCTGGCCGAACGCACCTCCCGGTGAGCTGAGGACGATGTTCTGGGCTCCGTCGAGGCGTGTATGGCGGGCGGGGACGACCATGTCGCCGCGGGCGCCGATGGAGGTGACCTTGACTCCCGGTGGCAGCGGTGTCCGCTTCAGCCGGTCGACGAAGGACGACGACTCCGCTAGCTGTTCGATCGCCTCGCCGCGCAGCGCCGCCGAGTCGGAACGGATGCCGTCGACGACCGTCTCGGCCAGCGCCCCGACGCCGGTGCGACCCACGAGGGTGAGGCCGCTTGCCAGCTCGAAGCCGGTGTGAGGGCTGCCCAAGGTGACCAGGGCGTTGATCGGCGGCAGGGTGGGGTCACCCGGATCGGTCTCGGTGGCGAGCGCCTGGCGGGCCACGACACCCCCATGAGAGTGGGCGAGGATGTCGATGGGGACGCCCGGGTGCTCCCGCCCGAGCCGCTCGAGCAGCCGCCGGAGCCGGCGGGCCGACTCCCGGATGTCCTGGGTGGTTTCCCGGCCGGTATAGGGCGACTCGGCCGTGGTCTGGCCCTGCTCGCCGCTGTAGGAGAACCGCACGACGTCGGTGGCGGCGTACCCGAGCGCCGCAGAGTCGAGGTCGTCGACGGGCGACCCGCCTGAGGCCCCGGTGGAGTCGAGCCCGCCCACGGTGACGGCGATGTGCCTTTGCCCGAGGCGGGGCGCGGCCACCTCCGCGGGCGTGCACCGGTTCCTCTGGGCCCACCAGTCGACGCCCGCCCGCGCCACCCGGGCCAGGCCCACCGCCGGGTTGACGTCCCAGGCGTAGTTCAGGAGGGCCGTGACCTCTCGGTACTTGTCGACGACCAGGTCCCGGAGCGCCTCGCCGGGCCGGGCGGTGACCTCCCCCACCTCGTCGCGCAGCCAGCCGAGGGCGGACTTCCCCAGGCGGCCGAGCTTGGACGCCACACCCGCCAGAGACCGCAGCAGGCCGGCCCGCTCGCGGGCCTCGCTGGCCGGCCGTCGGTCCTCGTCGGGGACGAGGTGGACCTCGGGAGGGCCCCCGGCGAACAGGCCGAGGGGGTCGATGTACGTGTCGCCCACCCGGGCGCCGAAGTGGAGGCGGTCGCCCGCCCGGCCCACTTCCTGGCCGCCCACCACCCGGTCGCCGCGGCGGACGGTGACGGAGTCGAGGAACGAGTAGCTCGTGCGGATCCCGTCGTCGTGCAGGACGACGACGTGCAGGGTGCCGGCGACCGGGCCGGCGAAGACGACCTGCCCGGGCGCCGCCGCCACCACCGGCGTCGCCGGTGTGGTGGCGTAGTCGACGCCCCGGTTGCCGGGCGCCCACGGCTGCGACGGCGGGCGGAAGGCGTCGACCAGCGGCGCGTCGACGGGCGGGCGGTAGGTCACCTCGCCGGCGGTCGGGGCCGCGTCGGGGCCGGCAGCGGCAGGAACGGGCCGGGCGAGCACGGCGATGGCGGCCAGCACCACGGCCACACGGCGCATCGGGAACCCCCTGGACGACGGGCACGACCGGGGGGAAGCGGGGCGGGCGCGCGTCAGCGCCGCCAGGGGGAAGCGTTGGTGGCCGGGAAAGAAGGGCCGGCCGGGGCGAGCCGCCCGGACTCTAGCGCCGGCCGGTTGCCGGGGAAAGGGTCAGGCGGGCTCTCGCTGGGACTGGCCCAGCTTGGAGCGAAGCTGCAGGACGGCCTTGGTGTGGATCTGGCACACCCGGCTCTCGGTGATGCCGAGGATCTGGCCGATCTGGTTGAGGGTCAGGTTCTCGTAGTAGTAGAGGGCGAGGACGACCTTCTCCCGCTCGGGGAGCCGGTTGATCGCGGCGACCAGCATCCGCCTCGTCTCGCCGTCCTCGAAGGCGGCCACCGGCCCGACCCCGGTGTCGGGGATGGTGTCGGCGACGGTCACCGAGTCGGCCCGCTCGGGACCGACCGACAGGGTCTCCTCGAGGGCGACGATGCCGAAGAACGACACCTGGGCGAAGAGGGCCTGCAGCTCGTCCTCCGTCATGCCCATCGCCTGGGCGACTTCGGCATCGGTGGGCGTACGCAGGAGCTGGTTCTCGAGCTTGGCGTAGGTCTTCTCGACGGCCCGGGCCTTGGCCCGCACCGACCGCGGGACCCAGTCGATGGAGCGCAGCTCGTCGATGATGGCCCCGCGTATGCGGGTGATGGCGTAGGTCTCGAACTTGTTGCCGCGGTCGGGGTCGAACTTGTCGATGGCGTCGATGAGCCCGAACATCCCGTAGCTCACGAGGTCGGCCTGCTCGACGTTGTGGGGAAGACCGGAGGCGACCCGACCGGCGACGTACTTCACCAGCGGCGAGTAGTGGAGCACCAGCCGGTTGCGGACCTCCTGCGACTTCGAGGTCTTGTACTCCTGCCAGAGCTCGGGAACGCCCGTGGCGTCGAGGTCCACCACTACGCCCGGCGTCGGACGTTGACCACGCCGGACCTCGTCTGCCGCTCCATGACGACCCACAGTACCGGCCACCCCCGCGATCGGTGACGGCGTGGGCGCTCATCGCCACCGTCCTCCCGACGGTGCCGCCGCCCGATGCCACCATCCCCGGTCGCCCGCGACCCAGCCCTGCTCCTCGAGGCGGGCGAGGGCGAGGCTGGCCGGTCCCGGGGCCAGGCCGCTGCGGGTGACGAGGTCGTCGAACGTGGCCGGCTCCCCGCCCAGGGCGTCGAGGACGGTGCGGCTGTCATCGTCGGGCGGTGGCCGGGGATCGTCGTCGCCGCGGCCGGCAACCGCCGCGACCGAGGAGATCCCCAGCAGGCTGAGCACGTCGAGGGCGTCACGCGCCGGGGCGCAGCCCTCGGCGAGCAGGGCGTTGGGGAGCTCGGAGGCGGGGCTGCGGACTGACCCGGGGACGGCCATCACCGGGCGGTCGCGGGCCACGGCGGCATCGACGGTGTGGAGCGAGCCCCCGCGGGAAGGCGATTCAACCACGACGACCACCTCGGCCAGGGCGGCGATCACCCGGTTGCGCACCGGGAACCGCCACGGCTCGGGGCGGGCGCCCAGCGGCGCCTCCGACAGCAGGACGCCGGACGCCGCCACCTCCGCCCACAGGCGGGCGTGGCGCCGGGGATAGACGACGTCGAGGCCCGAGCCGACAACCGCCACCGGTGGCGCCGCCCGGGCGGCCAGGGCACCCTCGTGGGCGGCCCCGTCGATCCCGAGGGCGAGGCCCGACACCACCGTCACCCCGGCGGCCGCCAGGTCCCGCCCCAGCTGGCGGGCGACGTCGGCGCCGTACCGGGTGCACCGCCGAGTGCCCACCACCGCGACGCGGCGGCCGGTCAGCCCTCCCTCGGCGCCCTTCAGGAACAGCACCGCCGGGGCCTCGTGGTCACCGGCGAGGGCGGCGGGGTACTGCGGCGCTCCCTCGATCGCGACGGCGACGCCCGCCTTGCGGTGCGCCGCCCACACGGTCGACGGGTCCACGCGTGCCGCCGCGCTCGCCCAGATCGCCGCCACCGCCGCCGGGTCGGGCCGGCACGCGGCGACGACGGCGGGGTCGGCGACCGTCCGGCGGGCGAGGACGCGGGCCCACGCCTCGTCCGGGGCCCACCGGGCGAGCAGTGCCGCCAGCCGGGCGGGGCCCATCCCCGGAAGCGTCGCCAGCGCAGCGCCGTAGGCCTCGGGCGGGAGGGACGAGCTCATGCCGCCGCCTCGGCGGCGACGACCTCGGCGCGCAGGCCGAGCGCCAGGCTCACGTGCTCGTCCCCGATGACGTCGGGTGCGCCGGCCAGATCGGCGAGCGTGCGGGCCACCCGGCGGACCCGGTGGAGGCCCCGGGCGCTGACCGTGCCGGCGCGCAACCGGTGCTCGAGCATGGCGGCGGCCGACCGAGTGAGCGGTGCCACCTCGTCGAGCGTCTCGGCCGGCAGCTCGGCGTTGCACCGGACGCCGCGGGCCCGGGCCCGCTCGCGGGCGGCGGCGACCCGTTCGGCCACCGACGCCGTGCTCTCGCCCGGCTCGCCGCCGAGCAGGGAGCCGGCGTCGGGCCGGCCGACGACCACCCGGAGGTCGAAGCGGTCGAGCAAGGGGCCGGAGAGGCGGCGGTGATACCGCGCCCGGGCGGCGTCGGAGCACCGGCACCACCCCGCCGCCCCGCCGTCGCCACACGGGCACGGGTTGGTGGCCCCCACGAGCAGGAACCGGGCGGGGAACGTCACGCTGGACTTGGCCCGGGACACCCTCACCACTCCCTCCTCCAAGGGCTGGCGCAGCGAGTCGAGCACGGACCCTGGGAACTCGCCGAGCTCGTCGAGGAAGAGCACACCACCGTGGGCGAGGGAGACTTCGCCGGGGCGCATCCAGGCGCTCCCGCCACCGACGAGGGCGACCGCGGACGCCCCGTGGTGGGGCGCCCGCAAGGGTGGGCGGGTGATCAGCCCGTCACCGGGGAGCAGCCGTCCCGCCGCCGAATGGATGCGGGTGGCGACGAGGGCGTCGTCCCGGTCGAGTGGCGGGAGGAGGCCGGGAAGCCGCATGGCCAGCATGGTCTTGCCCGAGCCCGGGGGCCCACAGAGCAGCAGGTGATGGCCGCCGGCGGCGCACACCTCGAGGGCCATGCGGCCCACGTGCTGGCCCCGGACGTCGGCCAGGTCGGGCCCCGGTGGCCCGGGCGGCGGAGCGGCACCGGCCGGAGGATCGGGCCACGGAGCGTCTCCCCGCAGGCAGGCGACCAGCTCCGCCATCGTGCTCGCCACCCGGATGCGGTGGCGGCCCACCAGGCTCGCCTCGCCCGCGCAGTCGGGCGGGACGACGATGGTCGGCGCGTCGATGGCCTCGACCATGGGGACGACGCCCGGCACCCGACGGATCGACCCGTCGAGGCCCAGCTCACCGAGGAAGGCGGTGCCGGCGATGGCCTCGCTCGCCAGGTCGCCGTTGGCGACCAGCAGCCCGACGGCGATCGGGACGTCGAGGCCCGGCCCTCCCTTGCGCACGCTCGACGGCGCCAGGTTCACCGTCAGCCGCTTGAGCGGCCAGGCGAGCTTGCTCGAGAGCAGCGCCGCCCGCACCCGGTCGCGTGACTCCCGGCAGGCGGCGTCGGGCAGGCCCACCACGTGGTACCCGGGCAGGCCCTGGGACACGTGGACCTGGACGAAGACGGCCTGGCCGTCGGCGCCCAGGACGGTGGCGGAGGGAACGATGGCGATCACCGCGGCTCCTCGGACGAGCTGGGTTCCGGAGGAGGGCCGTCGGCACCGACCACTCGAGCGCTGGGAGCACCCTACCGAGGGGGTACGACATCGCCCGGAGCGGCCCCGGCGGGTCGCCGTATCCCAGCGCCTTCGGGCGAACTGGTCGTGGAGGTGACCCCACGTTGACCACTTGGGTGGACTGATCGCCGAAACGGCTCGTCTGGTAGGCCTGGTGGGCGGCGGAGGCGGTCCGTCATACTTTGCCCATGGGCTTCGACCCGTTCCGGCCGCCGCGGCGCCGCACCTCGGATTACGCCTTCGTCGCCGCCGCCTTCGTCGTGACCGCCGCCCTCCTCGTGTGGGCGCTCCTCCCGAGGTGAGCAGATGAAGGTCGCCGTCGCCGCCGACCACGCCGGCTACCGCCTGAAGAGGGTGGTGGCCGAATGGCTCCAGGAGAACGGTCACGAGGTCCTCGACCTGGGCACCGACTCGGAGGAGTCGGTGGACTACCCGCCCTTCTGCGCCGCCGCCGCCCGGGCGGTGGTCAAAGGCGAGGCGGAGCGTGGCATCGTCATCGGAGGCAGCGGCAACGGCGAGGCCATCGCCGCCAACAAGGTCCGGGGCGCCCGGGCGGCCCTGTGCCACAACGAGTGGACCGCCCGCATGGCCCGCCAGCACAACGACGCCAACGTCCTCGCCATGGGCGCCCGCCTCCTCGCCGACGCCTACGCTCTGGTCCTCGTCGAGGTCTTCCTTTCGACGGACTTCGAAGGCGGCCGCCACGAGCACCGCATCGATCAGCTCGGGGACATCGAGAACCAGGAGTGCGACAACGGCGGCGAAGCCGCAGGTTAGAAAGCCCCTTCCAGCACCTCGATCTCGCCGCCCAGCACCGACGCCACGTCGAAGCGGATCTCCCGCGCGGCACGAGGGGCGTCCTCCAGCCAGCGGGCGGCCAGGCCACGGAGACGGGCGCGCTTGGCCGGCGTGATCGCCTCTACCGGAGCGCCGAAGGCGGTCGACGACCGCGTCTTCACCTCGCAGAACACGACGAGCCCCCCCTTGCGGACCACGAGGTCGAGCTCCCCCTGGCGGCAGCGCCAGTTGCGCGCCTCGATCTCGTAGCCGCGCGTCTCGTACCAGGCCGCCACCCGATCCTCGCCGCTGGCCCCCAGCGCCCGACGACCCTTGGTCACCCTCGCCCCCGAGGTCGGGCGGGGTGACGGCACTCAATCGTCGCTGCGGATCTCCTCCACGTTGACATCCTTGAACGTCACGACCCGGACCGACTTCACGAAGCGGGCCCGGCCGGGGCGGTAGATGTCCCACACCCAGGCGTCGTGCAGCTCCAGCTCGAGGTGGTCGCGCGCCCCCTCGTTGCGCACCGCCATGTCGACCTTGTTGGCCAGGTAGAACCGGCGCTCGGTCTCGACCACGTACGAGAAGAGGGGAAGTACGTCGCGGTACTCCTTGTAGAGCTCGAGCTCCATCTCCGTCTCATACCGCTCCAGGTCCTCGGCGCTCATGGCCTCCACTCTACGGGTCGGGGTCGACGTACCGGCCTCATGAGGCGTCAGGTGGCGGCGCGCTTCTCCTTGATCTTCGCCGCCCGGCCCACGCGGTCGCGGAGGTAGTACAGCTTGGCCCGGCGGACGTCGCCCCGGGTGACCACCTCGACGGTGGCGATGATCGGCGAGTGGACTGGGAACGTGCGCTCCACCCCCACGCCGAAGCTGACCTTGCGGACGGTGAAGGTCTCTCGCACGCCCGAGCCCTGGCGCCGGATGACCACGCCCTGGAACACCTGGATGCGCTCGCGGGTGCCTTCGACGACCCGGACGTGGACCTTCACGGTGTCGCCCGGCGAGAACTGCGGGAGGTCGGAACGGAGGGAGGCGCGGTCGACGAGGTCGGTGGGGTTCATGGCGCGTTCGGCTCCTGCGGAGGGCTGGGCGGACCCCCAGGATAGCCCCCGCCGAACTCGGCGAGGAGCCCCTCCTCCTCGGCGGTGAGGCCACCCCTCCCCACGATCAGGTCGGGCCGGCGCTCGAGGGTCCGGCGCAGGGCCTGGGCGCGCCGCCACCGGGCCACCCGGCCGTGGTCCCCCGAGCGAAGGACCTCGGGCACCGGCCAGCCCCGGAACTCGGCGGGCCGGGTGTAGTGGGGGTACTCCAGGAGGCCGTTGCTGAACGACTCGTCCTCGGCGGACACCTCGTTGCCCATGACGCCGGGGACGAGGCGGGTCACCGCCTCCACGACCACGAAGGCGGCCGCCTCGCCCCCCGCGAGGACGTAGTCCCCGATCGACAGCTCGTCGTCCACCAGGTGCTCGCGGACCCGCTCGTCGACGCCCTCGTAGCGACCGCACAGCAGCGTGAAGCCGCCGGAGGCGGCCAGCTCGGCGGCCATGGCCTGGTCGAAGCGCCGGCCGCCCGGGCCGAGGAGGAACAGCGGGCGGGGAGGGGCGGTCGCCTCGACGGCCCGGAAGATGGGCTCCGGCGCCAACACCATCCCCGCCCCTCCACCGAAAGGCGTGTCGTCCACCGAACGATGGCGGTCGGTCGTGTGGTGGCGGAGGTCGTGGACGACCACGCGGACCACCCCTCGCTCCCGTGCCCTGCCCAGGAGGCCGCCGGCGAGGGCCGGCTCCAGGATCTGGGGCAGCACGGTGAAGACGTGGATCTCCACGGGTCGGTCAATCCAGCAAGCCGGCGGGAGGGTCGACGACGACGGTGCCGTCGGCCCGGCGCTCGACGACGAACACGAGGGGCACCAGGCGCTCGCCCTCCAGCACCAAGAGGTCGGAGGCGGGGTTGGCCTCGACCGCCTCAACCCGCCCGTGGCTGCGGCCGGTGGTGTCCACCACCTCGGCGCCGACGAGCTCGTGGACCCAGAGGGCGTCCTCCTCGTCCTCGAGGGCGGGGGCAGAGAGCGTGGCGCCCCGAAGCCGCTCCGCCGCGTCGCGGTCGTCGACGCCGGAGAAGGACACGAGCCAGCGGCCCTGGTGGGGCCGGGCACCGACCACCTCCAGCTCCCCGGCGCCGCAGACGAGGACCGACCCGGCGGCCAGGCGGCGCTGGGGACGGTTGCTCACCAGGTCGACCACCACCTCCCCGCGGACGCCGTGGGGCTTGACCACTCGGCCGACCTCGAGAAGCGGGTCAGTCGACGATGTCGACCTCGGCGTTCACGCCCTCGCTGGCGCCGGCCGCCCGCACGACGGTGCGGATGGCCTGAGCGACCCGTCCCCGGCGCCCGATGACCCGGCCCATGTCGGCGGGAGCCACGTGCAGGCGGAGGAGCATCGACCCCCGCCGCTGCTCGACGTCCACCACCACCGACTCGGCGTCGTCGACGATCGAGCGGGCGAGGTACTCGAGGACGGCCCGGGCCACGCCCCCCTCGATCCGGTTGCCGTCGACGTCGTCGGCGGCGTCGAACTCGTCGCCCCCCTCGACGACGGAGACCGCCGGGTCCAGCTCGTCGAGGTCGTCGGTGGCGGCGTCGGCGTCGCTCAAGACGACTTCCCGGAGGTGAACTGCTCCCACGCTCCGGAGATCTTCAGCAGCTTCTGCACCGGCTCGGTGGGCTGGGCGCCCTTCCGGAGCCACGCCACCGCCTTGTCGTTGTCCACGTTCACCCGCGACGGCTCGACCCGCGGCTCGTAGGTTCCGATGGCCTCGATGAACCGCCCGTCCCGAGGCGACCGCTCGTCGGCCGCCACCACCCGGTAGGTCGGTTGCTTCTTCTTCCCCATGCGCATGAGGCGGAGCTTCACTGCCATGTCGTTCCTCGTCCTTCCTCCGCCGATGCCTACCCCAGGCCCGGCACGTTCAGGCCGGCCACCCGCCCCTTGCCGCCCTTGCCCCGGCCCAGCAGCTTCATCATCTTCTGCATCTCCTTGAACTGCTTGAGGAGCTGGTTCACCTCGCTCGTGCTGACCCCGCTCCCGTTGGCCACGCGCAGGCGGCGTGACCCGTTGAGGATCTCCGGGCTGCGCCGCTCCTCAGGGGTCATCGAGCGGATGATGGCCTCGACCCGCGCGACCTCGCGGTCGTCGATCTCGGCCTTCTTCAGCTCCTTGGGGATCCCCGGCAGCATACCGACGATGTTCTGCAGCGGGCCCATCTTCTTGATCTGCTGCATCTGCTCGAGGAAGTCCTCGAGGGTGAAGCGCCCCTCCTGGAGCTTGGCCGCCGCCTTCTCCGCCTCCTGGCGGTCGTAGGCCTCCTCGGCCTTCTCGATCAGGGTGAGCATGTCGCCCATGCCGAGGATCCGCGAGGCCATGCGGTCCGGGTGGAAGAGCTCGAAGTCGGCGAGCTTCTCGCCCACCGACGCGAAGGCGATGGGCCGGCCGATGACCTCCTTCACCGAGAGGGCGGCGCCGCCGCGGGCGTCGCCGTCGAGCTTGGAGAGGATCACGCCGTCGATGGCCAGGGTGGCGTGGAACGACTCGGCCACGGTGACGGCGTCCTGGCCCGTCATGGCGTCGACGACGAGGAAGGTGTAGTCGGGGTCGACGGCGGCGGAGATGCGCCGGGCCTCGTCCATGAGCTCCTCGTCGACGTGCAGGCGGCCGGCGGTGTCGACGATGAGCACGTCCCTTCCCAGCCGGCGGGCCTCCTCGACGCCGCTCTTGGCGACCTGCTCGGGGACGGTGGGCTCGCTCCACACCGGCACTCCGATCTGGTTGCCGAGAATGCGGAGCTGGTCGACCGCGGCGGGGCGCTGGAGGTCGGCGCCGACGAGCATCGGGTTGCGGCCCTGCCGCTTGAACCAGCGGGCCAGCTTGGCGGCGGCGGTGGTCTTCCCGGAGCCCTGGAGGCCGGCGAGGAGGATCACCGTCGGTGGGCGGGGTGCGTAGGTGATCTTGAGGTTCTCGCCCCCCAGGCTGGCGATCAGCTCCTGGTGGACGATCTTGATGACCTGCTGGGCGGGCGACAGGCTGTTCGAGAGGTCGGCGCCGATGCAGTCCTCACGTATCCGGGCGATCAGGTTCTTGACGACCCTGAAGTTGACGTCGGCCTCGAGGAGGGCGAGGCGGATCTCCCGCAGGACCTCGTCGACCTCGGCCTCGCCCAGCCGACCGCGGCCGCGCAGGCGCTTGAAGATCGCGTCGAACCGGTCGGACAGGGCGTCGAACATGCGTCGCCCAGAGTACCGGAGAGGTCCGGGCCGGCCGTCGGCAACGGCGGCGGGCGATGTTGGGAGGCCTCCGGCAACGGCGGGCGTGGTGCGAAGCACCCGGGTGCCCGCCGTCAGGAGAACAGAGCCTCGACGAACTCGTCGGGGTCGAAGGGGGCGAGGTCGTCGACCGTCTCGCCCAGCCCAACCAGCTTGATGGGGATCCCCAGCTCGCTCTGAATGGCCAGGGCGATGCCACCCTTGGCCGTCCCGTCGAGCTTCGTGAGGACGATGCCGGTGACGTCGACCGCCTCGGTGAACTCCCGCGCCTGGGTGAGGCCGTTCTGGCCGGTGGTGGCGTCGATGACGAGCAGCACCTCGGTCACCCGGCCCGCCCCCTTGTCCGCCACCTTGCGCACCTTGCGCAGCTCCTCCATGAGATTGACCTTGGTGTGGAGCCGGCCGGCGGTGTCGGCCAGCACCAGGTCGGCGCCCCGAGCGGCGGCCCGCTCGACGGCATCGAACACCACCGCCCCGGGGTCGCCCCCCTCGGCCCCCCGGACGAGCTGGGCCCCCGCCCGCTTCGACCACAGCTCGAGCTGCTCGGCGGCGGCCGCCCGGAAGGTGTCGGCGGCGGCCATGACCACCGAGCGGCCGGCGGCGAGCTGCTGCCGGCCCACCTTGCCGATGGTCGTGGTCTTGCCGACGCCGTTCACGCCCACGAACAGCCACACGTTGGGGGACCCCGGCTCGAAGCGCAGGCTGCGGTCGGCGATGGTGAGGCTCTTCTTGAGGTCGGTCTTCAGGGCCTCGACCAGCTCCTCGGGCGAGGAGATCGCCTCCGCCTTCACCCGGCGCCGCAGGTCGTCGAGCAGGACGGTGGTCGTGGCCATCCCGACGTCCGCCCGGACCAGGGCCTCCTCCAGGTCGTCCCAGATCTCCTCGTCGATCTTGCCCTTGGACCGGATCGAGCCGAGATAGCCCGCGAGAAGGGCGCGGGCCTTGCCCAGCCGGTCGCGGAACCGGGGCTTCGCGGGCGGCTCCTCCGGGACCTCTTCGGGGACCTCCTCCGGCACCGCCTCTGGGACGGCCTCCTCGGGGACGGCCTCCTCGGGCAGGGCCTGGGCGGCGGCCGCCTCCCGCTCCGCCTGCTCCAGCAACGCCTCGGCCTCGGCCACGACCTCGGCGGCCTGGCGCTCGAGCTCTTCGGGCGTGGCGCCCCGGCGGCGGGTCGGCGGCGGGGGCGAGGGAGGGGGAAGGGGGGACGCGGGCGGGAGGTCCACCTCGTCGCCGCCCCGGCGGGGCCGGCGGACGGCGACCACGGCGGCCACCACCCCCGTCACGGCCAGCACGGCGAGGACGACCAGAACGACTTCCATGTCCCTCTCACCCTACCGATCCGCCGAGGGGGATCAGCCGGCGCTGATGGCCCTCACGCGCTCGGAGACCACCCGTGACGTACCCCCCGCCTGCATGGTGACGCCGTAGAGGCAGTCGGCCGCCTCCATCGTGCGCTTCTGGTGGGTCACGACCACCAGCTGGGCCTCCTGGCGGAACTCGCTCAGCAGGTCGAGGAAGCGGTGGAGGTTGACGTCGTCGAGGGCGGCCTCGACCTCGTCGAGCAGGTAGAACGGCGACGGCCGGCTCCGGAAGACGGCGAACAGGAACGCCAGCGCGCACAGCGAGCGCTCCCCTCCTGAGAGGAGGGAGAGGCGGCGGACGTTCTTGCCCGCCGGGCGGGCCTCGATCTCGATCCCTGTCTCCAGCAGGTCGTCGACGTCCGTGAGCCGCAGCCGCCCTTGCCCGCCGGGGAAGAGCGTCTCGAAGAGGCGGACGAAGTTGTCGGCGACGTCGGCGTAGGCGGCCGACAGGAGCTGGACGATCTCGGCGTCGACCGCCCGGATCACCCGCCCGAGCTCCCGCCGCGTGGTGCGGACGTCCTCGAGCTGGCCCTCGAGGAACGAGTGGCGGTCCTGGAGGGTGGCCAGCTCCTCGGTGGCCAGGGGGTTCACCGGGCCCAGCAGCCGGAGCTCCCGCTCCAGCTCGCGGGCGCGGCTCTCGGCGCTGGTGGCGGGGCCCAGCTCGGGGCAGGGCGCGCCCTCGGCCGCCTCGGGTTCGACGTCGAGCTCCCGGCGGACGGCGTCGACGGCGGCCTCCAGCCGCATGGCGGCCTGGGCGGCGTCGAGCTCGGCCCGACGAGACCGCTCGCGGACCTCCTCCATCCGGCGCTCGCCGTCGGCGCGGCGCCGCCGCAGGTCGTCCAGACGCCGGGAGGTGGCGGCCAGGACCTCGGCTTGGCGCTGCCGGTGGGCGCGGGCGTCGGCCAGGCGGGACTCGACGTCGGCCAGCCGCGCCTCCACCATCCCGGCCAGGCGCTCCACGCAGGTGGCCGCTCGCTCGAGGGCGGCCCGGCGGATCGCCACCGCCGCACGGTCGGCACCGAGGAGCCGGCCGAGGCGGGACTCGACGTCGGCCCGGCGGGCGCTCAGGTACTCCCGTCGTTGCTCGAGGGCCGCCCGCCTGATCTGCACCTCCGTGGCCAGGCTGGCCAGCGCCTGGGACCGCTCGTGGAGGCGGCGGGCTTCGGCCGCCAAGGCCGCCTCCGCCTCGGCGCCGGCTGCCTCCTCCGCCTCCAGCTCCGGCAGGGCGGTCTCCAGCTCGGCCACCCGCCCCTCCGCCGACGCCAGGCGCTCCTCCTGGCCGGAGATGGCGGCCCTGACCTCGTCCATGGCCGTGGCCAAGTCCCGCCGCTCCGCTTCCAACGCGGCGACGGCCTGCAAGAGCTCGGCGGTCTCCCGGTCGTGCTCGGCCACGGCCCGGGACCTGGCGTCGTAGCGCGACGCGAGCTCCTCGAGGGCCCGCCGGGCCGCTTGCAGCCAGTCCGAGACCTCACTCGCGGTCTCCGCCACCCGGTCGGCCCGCCGCCGGGCGTCGGCCAGCGCGGCCCGGGTGGCGGCCGGGCCTCCGCCGCCGACCCGCCATCCCCCGGGCGCGAAGCGGTCGCCGGCGTGGGTGACGACCACCGCGGAAGGATGGGCCGACGCGGTGTCGATCGCCTCCTCCCATCCGCCTCTCACCGCAACCGCCCGGGCGAGCAGGACGTCGAGCAGCGCCTCGACCCCTGGCGGCCCTCCGGGGGCGGCCGACACGTGCCGCCTCACCGGCTCGGCGGTGAGCGGGAGGCCCGGCCCGTCATCGGGCTCGCCGATCCCCAGGGGCAGGAAGGCCGGCGCCACCGCGCCGGCCACCACGTCGGCCAGGACGCGGCGCGCCGCGTCGGCCCCCTCGACGACCAGGGCCCCCAGGGCCTCGCCGGCGGCGGCCTCGAACGCCGCCTCCCATCCCGGGTCGACGACCACCAGGTCGGCGAGGGTCCCGAGGACGCCGTCCACATCGACGAGCGCGCCGACGTCCGGCCGGGCGTGGTCGAGGGCGAGGACGAGGGCCTCGACCCGCGCCGCCCACACCGCCACCTCGGCATCGGCCTCACGGCAGGCCGCCTCGGCGGCGGCGAGGTCGGCGGCCGCCGCCGACCGCTCGGCGTCCGCCTCGGCGAGGGCGGCACCCAGGCGGTTCCGCACCCGTGCCGCGTTGTCGAGCTCGACCCGCCGGCCGGCCAGATCGGCGTCGATCGTGGCCAGGCCGTCCTCCAACGACGCCAGCCGGTTCTCCAGCCGGGCCCGCTCGGCCCGGTCTCGGTCGGCGGCCGCCCGCAGCGCCGCCAGCTCACCCCTGGCCTCCCCCGCCCGACCGGTCGCCGGCCAGGCACGGGCGGCCGACCGCGCCTCGAGCTCGGCGCGGTCCGCCGCCAGCTCTGCCTCGGCGGCGTCGAGGTGCTCGACGTCGGGACCCAGCGCCGCCACCGCGTCGTCGACCTGGCTCAGCTCGGCCGTCAGCGACCGGGCGTCGGCTTCGAGCGAGGCGACGAGGGCGGCGTCGACCTCGGCGGCCCGATCGCGCTCGAGCGAGCGGCGCCGTTCGGCCAGCACCGCGGCCAGGCCCCGCGCCCGCTCCCTCACCGACTCCAGCCGGCCCACGACCTCGTCGAGGCGGAGGTGGCCGACCGCCGAGAGCCACCGCTCGGCCGACGCGATCGACACGTCCAGGGCATCCAGCTCGTCCCGCACCCGCGTCTCCTGTGTGGCGACCGCCTGCTCGGCGCGGCCGGCGAGCTCCACCGCCGCGCGCAGACCGGCGATCCGGCGACCGGCCAGGTGGAGGCGCAGGGCGCGCAGCTCCGACGCCAGGGCGTCGTGGCGGCGGGTCGCCTCGGCCTGGCGCTCGAGCGGCCGCAGCTGGCGGCGGACCTCCCGCAGCAGGTCGGCCAGGCGGAGGAGGTTGGCCTCGGTGGCCTCGAGCCGCCGCTGCGCCTTCTCCTTGCGCCGCCGGAACTTCAGGATGCCGGCGGCCTCCTCGACGATCAGCCGGCGGTCTTCGGGGCGGGCGTCGAGGACGGTGTCGAGTTGGCCCTGGGAGACGATGACGTGTTGCTGGCGACCCACGCCTGAGTCCGACAGCAGCTCCTGCAGGTCGAGGAGCCGGCACGCCACGCCGTTGATGGAGTACTCGCTCTCACCGGAGGAGCGGAACAGCGTGCGGGTGATGGTGACGTCGGTGAACTCGATCGGGAGCAGGCCCGAGGAGTTGTCGATGGTCAGCGACACCTCCGCCCGGCCCAAGGGCGACCGTCCCCCACCGCCGGCGAAGATCACGTCGTCCATGCGGCCGGACCGCACGGTGCGCGGCCCCTGGGCGCCGAGCACCCAGGCCACCGCGTCGACCAGGTTGGACTTCCCGCTGCCGTTGGGCCCGACGACGACCGTCACCCCGGGCTCGAACTCCAGGGTGGTCGGCTCGACAAAGGACTTGAACCCCTTGAGCGTCAAGGAGCGCAGGAACACGCCACGGAGGCTAACGGCGCCCCGCTTCGCGTCCGCGGATATCCGGCGGTGGCCGCCGCCGCGGCGAAGCCGCTTCACCGGCTGCCGCCGAAAAGAAGTGAGCGCGGAGGGCGGCGGCTCCGCCGACCGCCCGGAGCACGTTCAAACTCGCCGAGCAACCTCCGGTTGCGAGGCGAAGGTCATACCTGGCACTGGGGGCACAGGAAGGACGAGCGGCCGTTGACCTTGACTTTCACGATGGTGCTGCGGCAGCGGCGGCAGGCTTCGCCCTCGCGGTCGTAGACCTTGTGGAGGGTCTGGTACTCGCCCGCCTCGCCGAACAGGTCGCGGTACTGCTCGTCGGCCAGCGACGAGCCTCGGTGCTTGATGGCCTCCTGGAGGGTCTCGACCATGGCCCGGTACAGGCGCCTGACCTCCTGCGACGACAGGCTGTCGGACGGCCGGTCGTAGCGGAGCCCGGCGGCGAAGAGGATCTCGTCGCTGTAGATGTTGCCGATGCCGGCGACGAAGCGCTGGTCCATGAGCAGCACCTTGAGCTTCGTCTTGCGCGCCGCCAGCATCTCGCCGAACCGGGTCCACGACATCATGTCGTCTACCGGGTCGAAGCCCAGGTGGGCCAGCTCGGGCACCTGGTTCTCGAGCTCGTCGGGCGTGGTCACGAACAGCTCGCCGAACGTGCGGGGATCGACGAACCGCAGCTGCCCGCCCTGGGTGAACGTGATCACCACGTGGGTGTGCTTCGGGAGCGGCTCCTTGGGCCCTTTGGAGCGCAGGAGCTGGCCGCTCATGCCCAGGTGGGCCACGAGGATGTCTGCGCTGTCCAGCGGGACCAGCAGGTACTTCCCCCGGCGTTGGACACCGGTGACCTTGCGTCCCTCGAGCTTGGAGATGAAGTGCTTCTTGTTGGGGTGGCGCCGGATCGAGCGCATGCCGGTGACCTCCACCTGGCGGATGCGCTTGCCCACGACCTCCCGGTCGAGGTCGCGGCGGATGGTCTCGACCTCGGGGAGCTCAGGCACCGGGGTCGGTGGTGGAGCCCCCGCCGTCCACCTCCTCCACCGGCGAGGCGGTCACACCCATGAGGGCCTCCCACGCCACCCGGGCGGCGGCCTGTTCCGCCTGCTTCTTCGACCGTCCCACGCCCGTTCCCAGCGCCTGGCCGGCGATGAACACCACCGCCGAGAAGCGCTTGGCGTGGTCCGGGCCCTCGCCGAACACGTCGTAGCGGGGCAGCTGGTCGAACCGCCGGGCGGCCAGCTCCTGGAGCCGGGTCTTGTAGTCATGCCCGCCGGGGCCGGCGGCGGCCTCCGCGATGCGCGGTCCGAGGAGGCGCATGACCAGCTCCGCCGCCGCGTCCCAACCACCGTCGAGGTAGACGGCGCCGATGACCGCCTCCATGGCGTCCGCCAGGATCGAAGGCTTCTCCCGCCCACCCGACGCGTCCTCCCCCTTGCCGAGGAGCAGGCTCCGCCCCAGGCCCAGCTTCTCGGCCACCTCGGCGAGGGCGCCGGCGTTGACGACCGCCGCCCGGACCTGGGCCAGATGGCCCTCGGGCAGCCCGGGGTACGTCCGGAAGACATGGTCGGTGACCACCAGCCCGAGGACGGCGTCGCCCAGGAACTCGAGGCGCTCGTTCGACTCGGTCCCCGGGGTCTCGGCGCACCAGGAGCGGTGCGCCATGGCCCGGGCGAGCAGGTGGGGATCTCCGAAGCGACGCCCCAGCCGCTCATCCAGCGCCTCCGCCTCGGGCTCGAGGCTCAGGACGAAGCTGCCCCGCCGACGCGAGCCACGACGTAGTCGACGGCGTCTCGCACCGTCTTCAGGTCCTCCAGGTCTTCGTCCTCGATCCGGAACCCGCCGTCCCCGCGCTCTCCGAGCTCCTCCTCCAGAGCCTCCACGAGCTCGATGAGGGCGAGCGAGTCGGCGTCGAGGTCGTCGCTGAACGACGCTCCCTCGCTGATCGCCGAGGGGTCGATCTCGAGGATGTCGGCCAGGCGGTCTCGGATGAGGTCGAGCACCTGCTGGCGACTCATGGGGCTCCGCTCGACGTCGGTCTCCGGAGACACCGGCACACGCTCCTTGGTGCGGGAAGGGCAGGACGACGGCGGGAGTCTACTGAGGACGCCGGACCCGCGCGCCGGGGCGTTCAGGCGTGGACGGCGGCGGCGAGCCGCCCCACCAGGCCTCCCTTGGCCATCTCGGCGGCGACGCGGAGGGCGTTCCGGATGGCCCTCGGCGACGACGATCCGTGGCTGATGATGCACACGCCGTCGATGCCGAGCAGCATCGCCCCGCCGTACGTCTCGGGGTCGAGCTGCTCGTTGAGCGGAGCAAGGACGGGGAGGAGCGTCTCGGTGGCCCGGCGGGCCTCCTCCGTCGAGGTCATGGCGGTGAGGAACGTGTCGATGAGGAACCGCACGCCGCCCTCGAGGGTCTTGAGCACGACGTTGCCGGTGAAGCCGTCGGTGACCACCACGTCGACGTTGTCGGTCATCACGTCTCGGCCCTCGACGTTGCCGATGAACTTCCCTGCGGTCAGGCAGCCCGGTTCGGAGAGCAGGGCGTAGGTCTCCTTCACCAGGGCGGTGCCCTTCCCGGGCTCCTCGCCGATCGAGAGGAGGGCGACCCGCGGCTCGGGGACGCCGAAGCGCTCGGCGAAGAAGACGGCCCCCATCTGGGCGAACTGCATGAGCCAGGCGGGTGTGCCCTCGGCGTTGGCGCCGGCGTCCAGGAGGACGGTGGGCGTGGAGCCGGGCACCGGGAGCACCGTGGCGATGGCCGGTCGCTGCACGCCGGTGACGCGGCCGATGCGCAGGAGGGCGCTGGCCATCGCCGCTCCGGTGTTCCCGGCGCTCACCATGGCCGACGCCCGCCCGTCCCTCACCGCCTCGGCACAGCGGAGAACCGAGCTGTCCTTCTTCCGCCGCACGGCCACCGCCGGGTCGTCGCCCATGTCCACGACGTCGGCGGCGGGCAGCACCTCCATCCCGTGGCTGTCGCCGAGGGCGTCGGGACGCCCGACCAGGACCACGTCGATGCCGTCCTCGTCGCGGGCCAGGCGGGCACCCTCGACCACGTCACCGGGGGCCCGGTCGCCCCCCATGGCGTCCAGCGCGATGGGCAGGGTGCCGCTCAAGAGCGAGGAGGAGAGGCGCTACTCGACGTCGATGGCCTGGCGGCCGCCGTACCAGCCGCAGTTGGGACACACGACGTGGGGCAGCTTGGCCCGGTGGCACTGCGGACACTCGCTGCGCGGCGGCGGCGCGAGGCGCCACGCCGACGCCCGGCGGCTGCGGCTCTTGGCCTTCGACGTCTTCTTCTTCGGGACGGCCACGGATGCTCCTCTCTGGTGCCGACCCTAGTCGGCCTGTCCCCCGTCCCCTCGCAGGACGTCGAGGGCCGCCCATCGGGGGTCGCCGAGCTCGGCGACGCACTCGCAGTCGCCCCGGTTGAGGTCGGCGCCACACGTGGGGCACAGGCCCCGGCACTCGTCCGCGCACAGCGGGGCCAGCGGGAGGTCGAGCAGGAGCACCTCCCGGGCCAGCGGCGCCAGGTCGAGGCGGTCGTTGCGCAGGGGGTAGCTCTCTCCCTCCCGCGGCTCGGCCTCGAACAGCTCTCTGAACTCGACCCGCAGCTCGCCGCCCACCGGGCCCAGGCAGCGCCGGCAGTCGCCCACCCAGCGGGCCCGGGTGTCGCCGCTGGCCAGCACGCCGTCGGTGACCCACTCGAGGAGGACCTCGACGGCGACCTCGTTGCCGGCGGGGACCGAGGCGTCGCCCACCCGCAGCCCGCCGAGGGTGCCGACGACCCGCTCACGTCGTCGGGCGCCGGGACGGTTGACCAAGTCTGCGACGTTGACGACGAACGGGCCCATGGCCGGCCCCTTTGTACTAGCCCTGGTCTTGGTCGAAGAAGATCTCGCCGCTGTTGTCCAGGTCGGCGTCGGCGATGCCGGCCTCGGCGGGGGCCGGGCTGGAGAGGGGCGCCACCTGGAGCTTCTCCCGGCCCGCCTGGACCGTCTTCATCGTGCGCTCGAGCACGATCTCGAAGGCGGCCAGCTTCTGGTCGCAGTAGTCCTCCGCCTCGTGACGGAGCCGCCGGGCCTCCTCCTGGGACTCCTCCATGATCCGCCGCGACAAGCGCTGGGCCTCGCGCACGAGCTCGGTGCGCTGGACGATTCGCTCGGCCCGCTCGCGGGCGGCGGCGAGGATCTCGTCGGCCTCCCGCTGCACCTTGGCCAGGTACTCGTCGCGCTCCTTGAGGAGCCACCTCGCCTGCCGAAGCTCGTCGGGGAGGCGGTTGACGGCCTCCTCCAGCAGCTCGACGACCTCGTCCTTCTCCAGGCGGACGGTCGAGGACAGCGGCATCTTGGGTGCGGCGTTCACCAGGTCGAGGACGCGGCGCAGGAGCAGCTCGGCGTCGGCATGGTCGGTGGAGCGCTCGGCGTGACGGTCGTAGGTGGTCACGATCCCTCGCTCATCTGGGCGAAACGCTCCTTCAGTCGGCGGGCCACGTCGGGCGGCACCATAGAGGACACCTCACCCCCGAAGCGGGCCACCTCCCGGACCAGGCTGGACGAGAGGAAGGAGTGCTCCGGGGCCGTGGGCATGAACAAGGTCTCGACGCCCGACAGCCGGTGATTCATCTGCGCCATCTGCAGCTCGTAGTCGAAGTCGGAGACGGCGCGCAGGCCCTTGACGATGGCGCGGGCACCCTGGGCCTGGGCGAAGTCGGCGAGCAGGCCGCCGAAGAGCTCGACCCGCACGTTGGGGAGGTGGGCGGTCACCTCGGCCAGCATGGCCCGCCGCTCCTGGGCGTCGAAGAGGACGTTGACCTTGCCCGGTCGGGCGACGGCGGCGACCACCACCTCGTCGAACAGGCGGGCGGTCCGCTCGACGATGTCGACGTGACCGAAGGTCACGGGGTCGAAGGTGCCCGGGACGAGGGCGATGGCCACCGATTGCCTTTCACGTCAGCTGCTCGTGGCCAACAACGTACCGCCGCCGGGCCATGAATCCAGCATCGTCAGCGCCGTCGCCCACGCGCCACCTGGGCCGAACTGTTCAGTCCGGCGCGCCCTTTCCGCACCGCTTAGGCGAACAGTTCTGGCCGGCGGCTCGGGCGCGGCGCCCGCCCTACCCGGGCAGGACGGGACGGCTCACGGGCCCTCCCGGGGCCCGAACCTGGAGGGTGACCTCCATGCGCACCCCGGCATACGGGCCGAGCGCGCGCTGCAGCTCGGGCGCCACCGCGGCGCCGAAGTCGACGGTGGCGCGCACGCGGCGGGGAAGGTCGTTCTCGTCCACGAGGACTTCGACCTCCCCGGAGCGGACGCGGGACTGCACCCGCTCGGCCGCCTCCTGGTCGAGGCGCGGCTCCTCGCCCCGGCCCGACACCTGGCCGGCCAGGGCGGCCCGATCAAACGGAGTTCCGGCCACCGTCCCTGGTCGCGTCGTCACGCCCCCTCGACAGCCTCCGGAGCGTGGTCACGTGGGTGTCGCCGTACCGGGCCGCGCGGATCACCGCCCAGCCATCGGCCACTTCGACTGGGCGCCGTGACTCCAGCACTGCCAGCTCGGCGGGCAGGCGCGCCAGAACCGCCGGCCAGTCGGCGAAGGCGTAGGGGGGGTCGACGAAAGCCAGGTCCACCGCCGGACCGGGGTCGTCGAGGAAGCGGCCGACGTCGGCCTGCACGACCGTGCCGCCCTCCAGGCCGGTGGCAGCCAGGTTGGCCCGGATGGCGGCCACCGCCGCCGGGTCCGCCTCCACGAACGTGACCGCCGCCGCGCCCCTCGACAGCGCCTCGATGCCGAGGGCGCCGGTGCCCGCGAAAAGGTCGAGGGCGCGTGCCCCCTCGAGCGCCCCGAGGCTGTGCAGCGACGAGAAGACCGCCTCCCGGACCCGCTCGCTGGTGGGCCGCAGCCGCCGGCCCGGCGGCGCCTGGAGACGGCGGCCTCGGGCCACACCGGCGACGACTCTCACCGGGCGCACGCTACCCACCCCTGAGCGGTCGGGCCGGCCGGCGGCGGGGCAGGGGCCCCCACCGCTCGGAGGAGGGCGGGGTTGGGGCCCCGCCCGGGGCGGCGAAGCCGCCGGCAATTCAGCGCACGATGTCGACGGCGACCCGGCCGTCGCCGACGTACTCCACCCGGAAGGGCAGCTGCTTGGCGGCGCCGTAGAACCACGTCACCCGGTTCTCGAAGTCCCCGCCGAAGACGAGGTCCATCGGGAAGTCGTTCACCGAGCGCTCGAGGGAGCTGCGGCCGTCGGCGTAGTGCATGTCGGCATCGAAGGCGATGCGCAGGTGGGCGGCGGCGCCGGCGTTCGGCACGGGGTCGCCCGAACCGTCCATGACCGCTTGGCTCTGCGGCACGTACCGCGCGTCCCACGGCGGTCGGGCGAACTGGCGCCACGGCTGATGGCCCTCGGGGTCGGCATGGCGGAAGGTGAACACGTAGCGGCGGTAGCCCGGGTGCTCGCCCTGGGTCACCGAGACCAGCACCGGGTAGCCCTCGCGCACCGTCGAAGTGTCGGGCTTGGTGTCGGCGACGAAGGGCAACGGCTTCTGCTGCTGGGACCGAGACCCGCCGTTCCCCCCGGAGGGCTGCCGCGCCGAGCCGGCACCGGACGTGGTCGCCGCCGACCCCTGACCGGTGGTGGTCGGTGTCCCGGCCTCGGTGGCCGTCGTGGTCGTGGTCGTGGTCGGCTGGTCGGCGGCCGCCGGCTGGTCGCCGCCCCCGCCCGAGCACCCCGAAGCCACGACCGCCACGCCGGTGGCGACCGCAAGGCAGGCCCCGAGCCATCTCCGCCGCCGATGTGTCGAGGTCCTGCTGTCCGAGCTCATCTCTCCCTCACTCCCCGCCCCCGCAGGGGCTTGTCGTACTGTCAAGAGGATAGTACGGCTCGCCTAGACGTCGTGTCAAGAGCTAAGATGCGATCCCGTGGACGTGGTGGGAGTTCCGGAAATCGCGCGCATGCTCGGGGTCTCCCGGCAGCGCGTGTACCAGTTGATCGACGCCTACGAGGACTTCCCCGAGCCGGTCGCCACCCTGGCCGTCGGGCGCATCTGGTCCCGTGAGGCGGTGGAGAAGTGGAACCAGGTGCACGGCGAGCGGCCCTCGGGGAAGCACCGGCGGCTGCGGCTGGACTCGTGACCGGGCACGGCGAGTCAGACCGGCCGAGCCCAGGTCGCGGAGAGGGATCGTGACCCGTCAGGCGGCGGTCCGCGTGCGCCGGGAGCCGCCGCGGTTCCGCCGAGTGGCGGTACGCCGGGTCGAGCGGTTGAGCCCCCGGATGGCGCGCGTCACCTTCGCCGGCGCCGACCTGGACGGCCTCGCGGTGGACCAGCCGGCGGCCAGCGTGCGCCTCCTGCTCCCCCCGCCCGGGGCACCCGCCCTCGTCATGCCCAGCTGGGACGGGAACGTGTTCCTGCTCCCCGACGGCCGGCGGGCGCCTATCCGCACCTTCACGCCCCGGCGCCTCGACACGGGGGCGCTCGTGCTCGACCTCGACATCGTGCTCCACGGCCCGGGGGTCGCGTCGGAATGGGCCGAGCGGGTGGTGCCGGGCGACGAGGCGGCGGTGTCGGGGCCGGCCCGGGGCTACGACGTCGACCCCGACGCCCCCGCCTTCCTCCTGGCCGGCGACGAGACGGCGATCCCCGCCATCGGCCAGCTGCTCGAGGTGGTCCCCCAGCACACACCGGTTGACGTGCGCATCGAGGTGGCCCGCCCCGACGCCCGCATGGAGCTCCCGCACCACCCGCGGGCGACGGTCGAGTGGCTCGACCTGCCGTCTGGGGCCGCCCCCGGCGACGCCCTGGTCGCCGCCGTCCGCGGCGCCGACCTCCCTGCCGGGGCGCGGGTGTGGGTCGCCGGGGAGGCGGCCGCCGTCCAGCGCATCCGCCGCCACCTCTTCGACGAGCGCGGCCTGTCCCGCTCCGAGGCGACGGTGCGCGGCTACTGGAAGCACGGCCGTACCGGCGACGGTGACGACGCCTGAGGTCGAGGGGGCGCCATGGATCCCGTGGCCAGCCGGCCCTTCATGCCCGGCTACGGCGTGGTCGGGCCCGACCAGGGCAGCGGCCTCCTCCCGTGGTCGTGGGCCGAGGAACGCCTGGCCGCGTCCCGTTACTACTGGGTCGCCACGGTCTGGCCAGACGGACGGCCGCACGTGACGCCGGTCTGGGGCACGTGGGACGACGACGCCGTGTGGTTCAGCTGCAGCCCAGGGTCGCGCAAGGCCCGCAACCTCGGCGCCGACGCCCGGTGCGCGGTCACCACCGAGGACGCCGTCCGTCCGGTGATCCTCGAGGGCATGGCGGAGCGGCAGAGCGACCGGGCCGGCGCCGAGCGCTTCGCCGAGCAGCTGACGGCCAAGTACGGCGAGGACATCTCCGTCGACTTCGTCCTCGACAACGCCCTCTACCGGGTCGCCCCGATCTGGGCTTTCGGCCTCGACGAGGAAGACTTCACTGGCAGCCCGACCCGGTGGGCGCCGAGCGGGTAACGCCCCCGGCAACCTCCTGACGGGTGGCGCTCCATGACGACGGGAGGGCCATGCACGCACGGGTCAGCACGTGTTCCGGGCCCGCCGAGAGGGTGGACGACGGGATCCGCAACTTCGAGGCCTCGACCGACGCGCTGCACCAGCTCGACGGCTTCGAGCGCGGCTCTTTGGTGGTCGACCGCCGAGCAGGCCGCATCGTGACGATCACGCGGTGGTCGAGCGAGCAGGCGGCCCAGGCCGGCGCCGACCGGGCGAGTGAGATCCGCCCCGACGCCGCGCGCCGGCGCCGGGCTCTCGATCGAGACCGTCGTCACGTACGAGGTCGCCCTCCAGATCGACGCCTGACGGGGCGGGCGGCCGCTCCCGGTCAGCGCCCGAACAGGCAGTCGCCCGACGGTCGCTCGCGGGGCCTCCTCGATGCCGCCCGACGGCACTGGCGCGAGCCGGAGAGGAGCCCCATGTTTGCGGACGGTCGGGGGGCGGTAGACCTGGTGGACCAATCGAGTCGGCGTCTCGGTCACGACTCGGTGTCCTCACTGCCGTCCCTGCTAGCGCGCGGCGGCAGAGCGTCCAGAACGCCACGGGTGCGCCGCGCGACCAGGACCAGCACACAAGGAGCAGCCATGAGCAACACCAACCCCACCCTCGAAACGTACGAGCAGGGCGGCAGCGTCACCGCCCGGAAGATGCGGGCCGCGGCGGAGAAGATCGACGTTCCCAAGCACGATGACCGCCTGTTGTCGCCGTACCGCGACGACGCCGCCGGCTGAACGCCGAGCGGCGCTCCGGGGGGCGTCGGCGCCCGGGGCGTGGGGGCCTCGGAGCGCGGCCGCCGGTGACCGACCGCCTTCGGTGACCCGGCGTCGCTACCGGTGTGTGGGGGGCTCCCAGCGGTGGAAGAGCGCTCGGGGGCTTCCGGCGGAGATCCAGCTCACTTCGACCTCAGCTTCGCGCGCCGGCAACGCCGGCACCACGGCTCGGTGAACTTGAGGTCTCGCTGTCCCGCCCGGGCGTAGGTGACCAGGCGGACGTCGCGGCTCGACCCACAGCGGATGCACGTCTCGGGATCGTGGAACGGGACCATCCCGACATTATGGCTAACTCGGACGGCGAAGAGTGGGACCGGCGCCGACCAGCGGCCGCCCGTCTCCACGTTTCCATGAGCCCACGAGAAACACGAAAGGGTCGGAGGACCGGAAGAGAACCGGTCCTCCGACCTTCACTGCTGCAGGCTGCGCCGGTCGCTCAGGTCACACGCCCGGCTGTGCCCCGGCGCAGGCGAGCACGGTCACCGTCTGGTTCGGCCCGGCAACCACCTGGTTGATCGGAATCGTCTGCGTCGTCGGCACTCCGTTGACGACGAGGGTCACGGTGACGGATCCCCCGATCGTGGCACCGGCCGATCCGGTGTTGACCTTCAGGGCGACGCCCTCGGTGCCGGCCGGACACTGAGCGGGCATGATCGTGGGTGGGACCACCACCAGGTTCGGGGTGGGAACGCCCACGACAACGGTCAGGCTGACCGTCTGGGCCCCCGGCGCTTCCACACACTCGTTGACCGGGACGTCCCCCTGGACGACGCAGACCTCGACCGGGACTCCGGGGGTCGTGACCGGTCCGACGGTCGCGGTCAGCGTGGTGTCGGCCAACGCAGACCCGGTGAGCGCAAGACCGCCGATGAGCGTTCCTACGGCGACGAGGAGCTGTCTCAGTTTCATTGCGCGCGTGATCCTCCTGTGTCGTTCCTTGCTTGCCTGCTTCCTGGTCAGGCGCCCAGTGGATCGACGACGCCACGCCGCGGCCAGCGCTCGATGTCCACTGTGGGTTCCCTCCCGCGTCCGCAGCATATGTCCGCTTTAGCGGGGTTGCAACCTATTTCCGAGTTTGGGTGCTCGGGGTGCTCGGGAGGAAAGGTTCGTTCGGTCCGACCGACGTTCTTGTGCCGGCTCAGCTCTTGAAGAGGAACTCGGCCTCGTCGGCGTCGACGAGGAAGCGGACCTCCTCGCGTAGGAGCTGGTGGTGGTTGAGCCCGGGGTCGGCGTCGACGATGGCGAAGGCCACCTGCCGGGCCCGGCCCACCCACTCCCGGTCGCGGCGGAGCGAGGCCAGCTTGAGGTCGCTGCGGCCTTTCTGCCGGGTCCCCAACACCGTGCCCTCGCCTCGGATGTCCAGGTCGATCTCGGCCAGCTCGAAGCCGTCGGTCGTGCGCTCCATGGCCGCCAGGCGTTGCTCGGACTCCGGCGTGGTCGCCTCGCCGAGGAGGTAGCACCACGAGCGGTCGGCCCCCCGGCCCACCCGCCCCCGTAGCTGGTGGAGCTGGGCCATGCCGAAGCGGTCGGCGTCCTCGATCAGCATGACGGTGGCGTTGGGCACGTCGACGCCGACCTCGATGACGGTCGTGGCGACGAGGACGTCGCACTGGCCGGCCCGGAACGCAGCCATCGCCGCCTCCTTCTCCTTGGCCGGCATCTGACCGTGCAGGAGGCCGAGCCGGAGCTCGGGCCACACCTCGGCCGCCAACCGGGCGTGCTCCTCGGTGGCCGACCGGGCCTGGATCTTCTCCGACTCCTCGACCAGCGGGCAGACGACGTAGGCCTGGCGGCCGGCGGCGACCTCCTCGGTCACCCGCCGGTGGGCCTCGGATTCCTCCAGCGGGCCCCGCAGCCACCGCGTCTCGACGGGCGTGCGCCCGGGGGGCAGCTCGTCGAGGACGGTGACGTCCAGATCGCCGTAGACCGTCATCGCCGCGGTGCGGGGTATGGGCGTCGCCGTCATGACCAGCACGTCGGGGTCGTCGCCCTTGCCCCGGAGGGCGGCCCGCTGCTCGACGCCGAACCGGTGCTGCTCGTCGATGACGACCTCGCCGAGGGCGCGAAAGCCGACCTCCTCCTCCAGCAGGGCGTGGGTGCCGATCAGGAGGTCGACCGTCCCCTCGGCCAGGCCGGCCCGGATGCGGGCCCGCTCAGTGGCCGTCGTCCGGTTGGTGAGCAGCTCGACTCGCAAGGGCCGGTCTCCCGTGAGGGTGCTCTCGTCGGGGACGGCGAGCCCGCCCAACAGGTCCCGGAGGCCCATGCTGTGCTGCTCGGCCAGGACCTCGGTGGGGGCCATCAGCGCCCCCTGGTACCCGCCCTGGACGGCCATGAGCAGCGCGCTCACCGCCACCACCGTCTTGCCGCTCCCGACGTCTCCCTGGAGCAGGCGGTGCATGGGATGGGGGCCGGCCAGGTCGGCGGCGATCTCGGCGACCGCCCGCCTCTGGGCGCCGGTCAAGGGGAATGGGAGGGCGGCGTGGAAGCGGGCGACCAGCTCGCCGTCGGTCACGTGGCGGATTCCCTTGGCCTCCCGCTCGACCGCCCGCTTCCGCATGACCAGGGCCAGCTGCAAGCGGAGCAGCTCGTCGACCACCAGCCGCCGCCGTGCCGTCTCCGCCGCGCCCATCGTCTCCGGGTTGTGGACATGTCGCATCGCCCACGTGCGGTCGACCAGATCGAGGCGGTCCCGCCACTCTTCGGGCAGCGGGTCGGCGAACTCGCCGGCCCGCTCGAGCGCCTCCTCGACGAGGGTGGCCAGCTCCCAGGTCGTGAGGCCGGCCTTCTCCGACTGGGGGTACACGGGGACGATGCGACCGGTGCGGTCCCCCACCAGGTCGACGACCGGGTTGGTCATCTGGCGCCGGCCGCGGTAGGCCTCGAGCTTCCCGAAGAGCACCGCCTGGGTGCCCACCGACAGCTGGCGGGCGCGCCACGGCTGGTTGAAGAAGACGCAGTGCAGGTAGCTCGACCCGTCGAACACGTCGACCTCCACCAACGCCCGCCGCTGGCGGGTGCGGCGGGAAGCCACCCGCTTCACGGTGGCGAGCACGAGGGCCTCGTCGCCGATCTTGAGGTCGCGGATCGCCGCCTGGCGCGTGCGGTCGAGGTAGCGGCGGGGGTAGTGGGTGAGGAGGTCGAGGACGGTATGGATCTCGAGGGCGGCCAGCGCCTCCGCCTTCTTGGCGCCCACCCCGGCGAGGACGGTGACCGGGATCTCCGCCAGCTGGGACAGGCGCCGGCTCACCGGCCGGGGCTCACTCGACGCTGAAGAGCCAGGCGGCCAGCGGCTGCCCGCCGTCGTGGACCTCCACCTCGACGCCCGGGCGGTGGCGGGCCAGCCAGCCGGTGATGCGTTCGGTGTCCGCCTCCGACGCCGGCTCGCCCCTCACGACGGTGACGAGCTCGTGGCTCTCGTCGACCAGCCGCTCGAGGAGCGAGCAGGCGGCGTCGGCCGGATCGGCGGCGACGGCGACGATGCCGTCCGCGGCCATGCCCAGCCACTCCCCCGCCCGCACCGGGCCGGCCGGCGTGGTGGCGTCGCGCACGGCGTGGGTGACCTCGCCGGTGACCACCCCGGTGGCGGCCTCGGCCATGGCCCGGGCGTTCGTCTCGGCATCGGCGTCGGCGTCGTAGGCGAGGAGGGCGGCGAAGCCCTGGGGGACGGCCTTGGTCGGTACGACCCGGACGGGGCGGCTGGCCGCCGCTGCCGCCTGCTCGGCGACCGCCACCACGTTCTTGTTGTTGGGCAGGACGACGACCTCCTTGCCCGGCGACGACTCCACCGCGGCGAGGATGTCGGCCGTCGACGGGTTCATGGACTGGCCGCCGGCGACCACCCGCTGGGCGCCGAGGGAGCGGAGCATCCGGGTGATCCCCTCGCCCGCGCCGACCGCCACCACCGCGGTCGCGACCGGAGCGTCGGCATCGGTGGCCTCTGTCGGCTCGGCGGCCCGGTGGCCGTCCTCCCGCCGGCACTGCTCGGCTTCGACCTGCTCGTAGAGGTCGGTCACCCGGATCCGGTACGGGCGGCCGGCGACGACGCCGGCCTCGACGGCGGCGCCGATGTCGTCGGTGTGGACGTGGCAGTTCCACGTCCCGTCGCCGCCCACCACCACGATCGAGTCGCCGATCTCCGCCCACTTCCCCTTCATGGTCTCGACCGCCTCGTCGGGCGCGTCGAGCAGGTACATGACCTCGTACCGCGGGCCGTCGGCGGGGGCCTCGCCGTGGTCGGCCGTCGTCGACACCTCGGGCACCGCCCTGCTGGCGGCCGCCGGGTCGGGCTCCGGCACGGGGCGGCCGGCGGCGACATGGAGGAGGACGTCGAGGAGGAGGACGAATCCGGCGGCCCCAGCGTCGACGACGCCCGCCTCCTTCAGCACGGGCAGGAGCTCGGGGGTGCGCTCCAGCGAGGCCCGGGCGGCGGCCGCGGCGGCGTCGAGGACGTCGACCAGCCCGCCGTCGGCGCGGGCGGCCGCTTCGGCCGCCTCCCGGGCGACGGTGAGGATGGTGCCCTCGACCGGCTCCATGACCGCCTGGTACGAGGCCCGGCTGGCCTCGGTGAGGGCGTCGGCGAGGGCGGCGCCGTCCGCCCCGTCGCACTCGCCCAGCCGCGAGGCGAGGCCCCGGAGCAGCTGGGACAGGATGACGCCGGAGTTCCCCCGGGCTCCCATGAGCGACCCGTGGCCGATGGCCCGGCAGACGCCGGCCATGCCGTCCGCCCCGTCGACCTCGGCGACGACCGACTCGAGGGTGAGCGCCATGTTCGTGCCGGTGTCGCCGTCGGGGACCGGGTAGACGTTGAGCCGGTTCAAGACCTCCTGGTGGGCGCGCAGGGCGTCGCGGTAGCCGACGACGACCGCCTTCAGGTGGTCGGCACTCAGCCGCTGGAGCTCCCCCATCGGGGCGGATGCTAACCGGGGGGCCGAAGCACCACTGCTACCCTCGGGGCCATGGCATCGGTGTGTGACGTCTGCGGCAAGCGGCCCTCGTTCGGCATGAGCGTGAGCCACTCCCACCGCCGCACCCGCCGCCGCTGGAACCCCAACATCCAGCGGGTGCGGGCCCTGGTGAACGGCGCGCCCCGGCGCCTCTCCGTCTGCACCTCGTGCCTCAAGGCGGGCAAGGTCGCCAAGCCGCCCCGCCGGGTCGCCGCCGGCTGACCCTCCCGCCCTCGACGCCTATCGTCGACGGGAGCCTTCGGGCAGTTGCCGGGGCGCAGAGCCCCCCGAACGTCGGTTACTGGAGGGCGCCCGTGCCTCCTGACTCGCAGGCCTCGCGGGCCTCGCCGTAGCACTCGTCGACGTCGCGGCCACCGACGACCTGGTCGCTGCCCTCGCTGCCGGAGGCGATGTCGTTGCCGGGACCGGCGGAGATCTGGTCGCTGCCCTGGTCGCCGAAGAGGGTGTCGTTCCCGCCGGCTCCGACGATGCGGTCGTTGCCCTGGTCACCGAAGACGATGTCGTTCCCCTCGCCGGCGGCCACGTCGTCGTTGCCGCCGCCCGGGTAGATGACGTCGTTGCCGCCGAGCGCGGCGATGAAGTCCTGCCCCGACGAGCCGCAGATGACGTCGTCGCCCTCGGTGCCGACGATCTGGCCCGACCCCGTGATCGTGCACGGCAGCAGGCGCCCCCAGTCGCAGCGCGTCTCGTCGAGGGGAGTCGGCGTGTTGGTGATGTTGACTCGCCCACTACCGTCGGTGGCGTTCATCGTGTAGACGTCGCTCGGGAACTCCCGGGGCCAGGCGATCCTCGTGCCGTCGGGCGACCACACCGGGAAGACGTCGAACACGTTGTCGGGCCCGGTCAGGCGCACCGGATTGCTGCCGTCGGCGTTCATCCGGTAGATCTCGAGCTGCAGGTTGGTGGGCTGGGGGAGGAAGTCGCGGCGGCTGTGGAACGTCATCTGCCGGCCGTCGGGCGACCAGTGGGGGTGCGCGTCCTCGCCCAGCGTGTTCGTGATCTGGGTCTGCACGTCGGCGTTGCCGTCGTTGTTGGCGTCGACGGGGACGAGCGTGTACACGTCGAAGAAGTTGCTGAGCTGGAGCTGTGGGGTGCCGGGCGGCGTCGTCCGGTTGCTGGTGAAGGCGATCCGGGAGCCGTCCGGCGACCAGGCGGCCAGGCTGTCCTGGAAGTTGTTGGCGGTCATCCGCTGCTGGTTGGTGCCGTCGGCGTTCATGACCATGATCTCGAAGGTGCTGTGCCCGGCGCCGGGCCCCGCGTTGGGGAAACGGCCGCTGTGGAAGGCAATCCTCGTCCCGTCGGGGCTGAACGTCCCGGGACGGTCCTCGCCGGGGGCGAACGTGAGCTGCCGGAGGCCGCTGCCGTCCTGGTACATCATCCAGATCTCCTGGTCACCCGACCGCGCGCTGGTGAAGGCGATCCGGGTCCCGTCGGGTGAGGGCGTCGGCTCCAGGTCGTCTAGCAGGTTGTTCGTCAGCAGCCGACGATCGCTGCCGTCGGGGTTCATCGAGAAGACCTCGCCCTGGTTCTGCCGGGCCGGCAGGGGTGGCGGGTTGGGAAGAGGGACGAAGACCGTGCAGAACAGCCGGCCGTTCCGGCCGGGGAAGGCGGCCCCAGAGGGGCCGACGTTGGTCGCCACCGCGACCGTCGAAGCGAGCAATGCCAGGGTCCCCAACCCGCCGGCCACCCGCCGCCGGCCCGTGCTCCTGCGCACCATCTCCGTTCCCTTCTCGCCGAGCCTTTCCGACCGCCCGAGGACCGGACTCTACAGGTGTGCGCTGGGGCGGCAATAGGTGCGACTTGCACCTAGTAGGTCGGGCCGGCCCAGCGCTCCCAGCCGGGGTCCACCGCGCCAGGCCCCGTTCCCAGCGCCACCCCTCCGGCGAGGGCCTTGGCCACGAACTGTTTGGCGGCCACGCACGCGTCGGCCGGCTCCATCCCTCGTGCCAGCTCGGCGCAGACGGCGGCCGAGAGCACGCACCCCGTGCCGTGGGTGTGCTCGATCACCACCCGCGGCGCCTCCAGCCACGTAGGGCGGCCGCCTCGGGCGAGCAGGCAGTCGGCCGCCGAGTCGCCGGCCAGGTGGCCGCCGGTGACGAGAGCCACCTCCGCACCCAGGTCGACGAGGGCCCGGGCGGCGTCCTCCATGGCAGCCCGGTCGTCGACGGCCCGACCGGTGAGGGCGGCGGCCTCGGCCACGTTGGGGGTGACCACGGCGGCCAGCGGGAGCAAGCGGTCGCGCACGACGTCCACGCCGTCGGCGGACAGGAGTTCGTCGTCTCGCGACGACCGCAGGACGGGGTCGACGACCAGCGGGCGCACGCCGAAGTCGCGGACGGCGTCGGCCACCGCCTCGGCCACCTCGGCCGTCGCCACCATCCCCGTCTTGGCCGCGTCGACGCCGATGTCGGACGCCACCGCCCCGATCTGCACCCGGACCAGCTCGGGCGAGACGGCCTCGGTGGCGTGCACCCCGAGGGTGTTCTGGGCGGTGACCGCGGTGAGGGCCAGCGTCCCCCACACCCCGTGCGCCTCGAACGTCTTGAGGTCGGCGGCCACCCCGGCGCCCCCGCCCGAGTCGCACCCGGCGACGGTCAGCGCGACCCGCCGCTCCCGGTGGTCGCTCATGTGTGCTCCCAGCCCAGGGTGGGAAGCTCGCCGTCCCGCAGGCGGCGCTCGTTCGGCTCGGCGGTGCAGCGTCCGATACGCAAGGGCACACCGAGCCCGGCGTCCGAGAACGCGGCCTCGACACGGTCGGGATCGGGGGCGGCGAAGACCAGCTCGTAGTCCTCGCCGCCGCCCAGGGCCAGCTCCTCGGGCCGGTCGGTCACCCGGGAGACGCCGATCGCCACCGGGACGTGCTCGATCACCACGCCCACCCCCGACGCGTCGGCGAGGTGGCGGACGTCCGCGGCCAGCCCGTCGGACACGTCGATCATGGCGCGGGCGCCGGCGGTCCGGGCCACGGCCCCCTCGGCGAGGCGAGCACGGGGCCGCCGGTGGAGCAGGTCCAGATCGGGGGCCTCGCCCGCCCGGTCCGACCGCAGGAGGGCGAGGCCGGCGGCCGACGAGCCCAACGGCCCGGTGACGAACAGCGTGTCGCCGGGACGAGCGCCCGAGCGCAGCACCGGCGGGGGGTCGGCCGGCCCGGCGTCGCCGGCGACCGCCACCGCCACCACGAGGGTGGGCGCCGAGGACAGGTCCCCTCCGACCACCGGGCAGCCGTACGCGCCCGCCGCCGCGGTCAGCCCGTCGTACAGGAGGTCGACGTCGACCTCACCCAAGGGCCCGGCCACCATGGCCAGCGCATGGGTGGGCGTGCCACCCACCGCGGCGATGTCGCTCACGTTGGCGACGAGGGCCTTCCACCCGAGGTCGTCCAGGCCGACGAGGGCCAGGTCGGCGTGGACACCGGCCACGGTGGCGTCGGCGGCGAGGAGCAGGGCGCCGGCCGGTCCTCGCACCACGGCGACGTCGTCGCCGATCCAGGTCTGCCCCAGAGGGCCGGCCAGGCGGTGACGCAGCCGTTCGATGATCGCGAACTCGCCGGTCAACGTCGCCTCCCGGTAACGTCGTGGGGAACCGTCGTCAGGGACCGCCGGCCGATCGGGGGCGACCCGACGGCTGCCCGGCCGCGCTGCCAGCGTAGGTCCCGCCCGCCGGGCACGGAGCCAGGAGGCACTTCTGCAGGGCGTCATCAAGTCCTACGACCCCGGGACGAGGGAGGGCGTGCTCGTCAGCGACGCCGACCGCCGCGAGTTCGACCTGGCGCCGGACGCCCTCGAGGGCTCGGTCTTCCGGATGCTCCGCCAGGGCCAGCGAGTAGTGTTCGATCTCGACGACCAGGGCCGGGCCAGCCGCCTGCGGCTGGGCTCGGAGGTCGACATGGGGACACCGGGGTTCCCGCCCAGCCAGGAAGGCCCGCGCTGACCGGCGCCCGCGCCCGAGAAGAAGGAGGTGGGGTGGCCCCCACGACCACGAACAAGAGGCTCCTCGACTGGGTCGAGGAGGTCACCGCCCTTTGCGCCCCCGACAGGGTCGAGTGGTGCGACGGCTCCCAGGAGGAGTACGACCGGCTGTGCCAGCTGCTGGTCGAGGGAGGCACGCTCGTCCCTCTCGCCGACGACAAGCGGCCCAACAGCTACTGGGCCACCTCCGACCCCGGCGACGTCGCCCGGGTCGAGGACCGCACGTTCATCTGCTCCCGCGAGCAGATCGACGCCGGGCCCACCAACAACTGGCGCGACCCGGTGGAGATGAAGGAGACCCTCACCGGTCTGTTCCGGGGCTCGATGAAGGGCCGCACCATGTACGTGGTCCCCTTCAGCATGGGGCCGCTGGGCTCGCCCATCGCCCACATCGGCGTCCAGCTCACCGACTCGCCCTACGTGGTCGTGAACATGCGGATCATGACCCGCATGGGCCAGGCGGTTCTCGACGTGCTGGGCGACGGCCACTTCGTCCCCTGCCTGCACTCGGTGGGCGCCCCCCTCGAGCCGGGCCAGGCCGACGTCCCGTGGCCGTGCGACGCCGACAACAAGTACATCGTCCACTTCCCCGAGGAGCGGGCCATCTGGTCCTACGGTTCCGGCTACGGGGGCAACGCCCTGCTCGGGAAGAAGTGCTTCGCCCTGCGCATCGCCTCGGCTATGGCCCGCGACGAGGGGTGGCTGGCCGAGCACATGCTGATCCTGAAGGTGACCTCGCCGCAGGACGAGACCCGCTACATGGCGGCGGCTTTCCCCTCCGCCTGCGGCAAGACGAACCTGGCCATGGTGGTCCCCACGCTGCCGGGCTGGAAGGTCGAGACGGTCGGCGACGACATCTGCTGGATGAAGTTCGACGCCGAGGGCCGCCTGCGGGCCATCAACCCCGAGGCCGGGTTCTTCGGCGTGGCGCCCGGAACCTCCGACGCCACCAACCCCAACGCCATGAGGACGCTCACCCGCAACTCCCTCTTCACCAACACCGCCCACACCGACGACGGCGACGTGTGGTGGGAGGGCATGACCGACGAGACCCCCGCCCACCTAACGGACTGGAAGCGCCAGGACTGGACCCCGGAGAAGGGGACGCCCGCCGCCCATCCCAACGCCCGCTTCACCACCCCCGCCGCCCAGTGCCCGGTGATCGCGCCGGAATGGGAGGACCCCGCCGGGGTGCCGATCTCGGCCATCCTCTTCGGGGGCCGGCGATCGACCGTCGTCCCCCTGGTCAACGAGTCGTTCGACTGGCAGCACGGGGTGTTCCTGGGCTCGATCATGGCCTCGGAGACCACCGCCGCGCAGGCCGGGGCGGTGGGCAAGCTCCGCCGCGACCCCTTCGCCATGCTGCCCTTCTGTGGCTACAACATGGGCGACTACCTGGGGCACTGGTTGGACGTCGGCGCGGCGACCTCACCCGACAAGCTCCCGAAGCTCTTCTACGTGAACTGGTTCCGCAAGGACGCCAACGGCAGGTGGCTCTGGCCGGGGTTCGGCGAGAACAGCCGGGTGCTGGCCTGGATCTTCGAGCGGGTGTCGGGCCGGGGCGAGGCGGTGGACACGCCGATCGGGCGGCTGCCCGCGTCCGGAGCCGTCCCCACCGAAGGCCTCGACGTGCCCGCCGACGACATGGCCGAGCTGCTCCGGGTCGAGGTCGAGGAGTGGCGGCAGGAGGTGCCCTCCATCGACGAGCACTACGCCGCCTTGGGCGAGCGCCTGCCCGACGCCCTTCGCGACGAGCTGGTCGCCCTCGAGAAGCGCCTCACCGCCGCCGGCTGAAACCGTTCCAGGCGCGCTCGGGGTCGTGGTAAGACCCTGAGCGCGCCCAGAACGTCGCCGGGCCGGCTGGTTACCATGCCCACGTCGTCGCCCAGGGAGGGGAGCCGCATGGCGGTCCACGCGTACGTCTTGATCCAGACCGAGGTGGGCAAGGCCGCCCAGGTGGCCGACGAGGTCTCCAAGATCGACGGCGTGGTGGCGGCCGAGGACGTCACCGGTCCCTACGACGTCATCGTCCGCGCCGAGGCCGAGTCCATGGACGACCTCGGGCGGCTGGTGGTCAGCCGGGTCCAGCTCATCGACGGGATCACCCGGACGCTCACCTGCCCGGTGGTGCACCTGTAAAAGAGGGCGGTGCTCACCCGCGGGGGCGGCCGATGCGGCCGGCCCGGCGGGCGTGGCGCTCGAGGGCCAGGGCGACCAGGCGGTCGACCAGCTCGGGGTAGGGAACACCCGACGCCTGCCACATGCGGGGGTACATCGAGATGGGCGTGAACCCGGGGATGGTGTTCACCTCGTTGACGAGGAGGCCCCGGCCGTCCTCCTCGTAGAAGAAGTCGACCCGCGCCATGGCCTCGGCCCGCACCGCCCCGAAGGCGAGGACGGTCATGCGCTGCACCTCGGCGGCGGCGGCGTGGGGCAGCGGCGCGGGGACGAGCAGCTCGGCCCCGCTGCCGACGTACTTGTCCTCGTAGTCGTAGAACTCCCGGCTGGGCCGGATCTCACCCGGGACCGACGGCTCCGGCGGATTGTCGCCCAGCACGCCGCACTCGATCTCCCGCCCCCTCACCGCTTCCTCGAGCACCACCCACTCGTCGTAGGCGAGCGCCTGTGACAGCGCCGCGCCGAGGGCGTCGGGACCGTCGACCCGGGCGACCCCGACCGACGATCCCAGCCCCGCCGGCTTGACGAACACCGGCCATCCCAGGGCCTCGGCCACCTGGTCGGCGAGGGCGTCGGTGACATCCCACTCTCGCAGGGCCAGCCACCGGGCCACCGGCAGCCCGGCCTCGGCCAGGAGCCGCTTGGCCACCGCCTTGTCCATGCAGACGGCCGACCCCAGCACGCCGGAACCGACGTAGGGTACGCCCGCCAGCTCGCAGAGACCCTGTACCGTGCCGTCCTCGCCGAACGGCCCGTGCAGCAGCGGGAAGACGACGGTGGGCGCGCCGTCCCCCGAAGGGCTCAGCATCTCGAACGGGTCCACCTCGGCGCCGCGGGCCTCGAGGGCGGGGGGGAGGGCACCAGCCCCGCCTTCGGCCAGCCGCGCCCTCGACTCCTCGGCTAGGAGCCACCGCCCCTCGGGGGTCACGCCCACCGGGACCAGGTCGTAGCGGTCCGGGTCGGCGGCGGCCAGCACCGACACGACCGTGGTGCACGACACGTCGTGCTCGGCCGACCGGCCCCCGAACAGCACGACCAGGCGGGTCCGTGACGTCGGCACCGCCGTACCCTAACGGGGGCGCCGGTTGGGGCCCGCCGACCCCGGTTAGGCTTCGCCGTCCCCTCCGACGCAGGAGCAACCGACCCGACAATGGCCAAGAAGAAGGGGGGCAAGGCCCGCCGCCCGCCGCAGCACGCCAATCGCCAGCGAGCGGCCGCGCAGTCCCGCCACCAGGCGGCCAAGGGGCAGAAGGGACAGGCGGTCTCGACCGGCCACACCGGGCAGCCCGGGCAGGGCAAGGCGCCCACCGCTCCCGCACCCGCGCAGCCGGCCAAGGGCCGCGCCCCGGCACCGGCGACCAAGGGCCAGCGCCCGGCGAAGGAGCGCTCGGGCTCCACCCGGGCGGAGCGCCTGGCCGCCGCCCAGCGGGCCCGGCGCCGGCGGACCCTCCGGAACCGGGCGATGGTGGCCGGAGTGGTGCTGGTCGTGGTGGGGGCGATCGTGGCGGTGGTGATGAGCAACCGCAGGTCGGCCGAGGCGACCATCGACCGCCTCGAGGAAGGCTCGTGCCAGTTCGACCGCCGGAGCGACCGCGACGACGGGCCCGGCCGCAACCACGTGCCCAATCCCACCTACTCGGTGAACCCGCCGTCGGGCGGCAACCACGACCCCCAGGCGGCGTCGGCGGGCAACTTCACGGCCGAGACCGTCCCGTCCGACGGGCAGATCGTGCACGCCATGGAGCACGGCTACGTGGTGCTCTGGTACAAGCCCGACCTCCCCGCCGACGCCCAGACGCGGCTGCGCGAGGTCTTCTCCCGGCACGCCGGCGAGGTGCTCCTGGTGCCCCGACCGTCGCTGCCCAAGCCGGTTGCCGCCACCGCCTGGGGGCGCCGACTCCTCTGCGACGACGTCGAGGTGGCCGCCCTCGACCTGTTCGTGACCAGCTTCCGCGACCAGGGTCCCGAGAAGGGCTTCCTGGGCCGGGAGGGCTAGGGAGGGCTCACGACCATGGCCCGGATCGACAGGCCCATGAGGAAGAGGCCGCCCAGCCCGTAGAGCACGTACAGGCGGTGCCGCAGCTGCTGGCGGTACGAGTAGATGATCGCGACGGCGATGATCGCCAGGAAGCCGTAGAAGGTGTGGAGGTCCTCGACCTCGCGGTCCTGGCCCAGCAACGCCACCCCGAGACCGACCTGGACGAAGATCGCCAGCTCGGCGGCCAGGGTGAACCACCACAGCGCCCGTACCCGCAGCGACGGCCGCCACGCCGCTCCCAGCGACCACAGGCCGGCCAGCCCGTTGCCCACCACCACGACCCACGACCAGCCGGCGTGCAGGCCGACGAGGCAGGCGAGGGTGGGGCCGCTCACCCCGTGCCGGCGGCGCCCAGGCCCTCGAAGACGTCCGACTCGCGGGTGCCGGGTGGGGCCCCCTCGAGGATGTACCACTCCTGGCCGAACCCCACCGTGAACATGTCCTCGGGCATGGCCAGGAAGAACGACGTCTCCGAGATCTGGCTGGCGTGAGCTGCCATGGCCCGGCGCTTGACGGCCAGGAACTGCCGGACGTCGACCGTCGTGGTGATCCGGTCCTCGCCGACGCCGAGCTCGGCCAGCTCGGCGGGATCCATGTCGCCGGGCAACTCGCCGCCCTCGTCGCGGGCCCGCGCCGTCTCCCGCTGCAGGAAGTCGCGGTTCACCGTGTTCAGGTAGACCTTCGGCGTGGCCGCCAGCCGGCCGGCGGCAACGCCCACCCGGTGCACCTGGATGTGGTCGGGATGGCCGTACACCCCGTTCTCGTCGTAGGCGGTGAGGACGTCGGCCTCCTCCTCGGTGAGGATCGCCGCCAGCCTGGCCGCCGCCTCGTCGACGTCGGCCCGCCAGAACGAGTCGGGCAGGTCGTTCTCGGGTGTGCCCATCATCCCCGAGTCCACGTACCCGAGGAACTCGACGCGCGCCACGCCCAGGATCTCGGCGGCCCGGTGGGTCTCGACCACCCGGCGCTGGGCCAGCGTCTCATCCGGCTCGAGGAAGCCCTCGGCCACCTCCCCGTGCTCCCCCCGGGTGGCCACGACGAGCACGACCCGGTGGCCGGCGGCGGCCGCCTTGGCCATCGTGCCGCCGGTGGCGATGGCCTCGTCGTCGGGGTGGGCGTGGAAGCACACGAGTGTGCTCATGCGACCACCACGGCGTTCGCTGCGCTCGGCTCGCCTGGTGGGGCCGCCGGCACCTGCGGGCGGCGGGCGAGGGGTCGGTGCCGGCGGCCCCGCTCGCCGTGATCGCTCACGCCACCGCTCCGACCTGGCGCAGGTGGGCGATCTCCTCGGCGGTGTGGCGCCACGCCGCCAGCACCTCGTCGGTGTGCTGGCCGGGGTGGGGCGGCGGGCCGGCGACCGCCGCCGGCGTGCGGCTGAGGCGGGGCGCCGGAGCGGGCTGGACGACGCCGTTCAGCTCCACGTACGTGCGCCGGGCCCGCAGCTGCGGGTGGCCGGCGGCCTCGTCGACGCCGAGCACCGGCGAGAGGCAGGCGTCGGTGCCCTCCAGGTGCTCGCACCACTCGGCCCGGGTGCGGGTGCGCACGGCGGCGGCCACCCGTTGCTCGGCATCGGTCCACCCGCTGCGGTCGAGGCGGTCGGGCAGCTCGTCGCGGTCGAGGCCGAGGCCCGCCAGCAGTGCGTCGTAGAACCGGGGCTCGATGGCGCCGACGGCGACGTACTCCCCGTCGGCCGTCTCGTAGGTGTCGTAGAACGGGGCGCCGCCGTCGAGGAGGTTGGCGCCCGGCTCACCCGACCACTTCCCCGCCGCGCGCAGCGAGCACACCATCGCCATCAGCAGGGCGGCGCCGTCGGCCATGGCGGTGTCCACCACCTGGCCCTGCCCCGACGCCCGGGCCTCGAGCAGCGCGCACACCACGCCGAACGCCTGCAGCAGCCCGCCGCCCCCGAAGTCGCCCACCAGGTTGAGCGGCGGCACCGGGCGCTCGCCCGGACGGGCGATCGCCCGCAACGCCCCCGCCACCGCGATGAAGTTGATGTCGTGCCCCGGGGCGGCGGCGAGGGGGCCGTCCTGGCCCCACCCCGTCATCCGCCCGTAGACGAGGCGGGGGTTGCGGGCCAGGCAGAGCTCGGGGCCCAACCCGAGCCGCTCCATGACTCCCGGACGGAACCCCTCGAGCAGCACGTCGGCCTGCTCGGCCAACCGCAGCAGGGTGGCGGCCCCGTCGGGATGCTTGAGGTCCACTGCGACCGACCGGCGGCCACGGTTCAGCACGTCGACGGCCGGGTCGGGCGCGGTGGGCGAGGCGTCGGCCGGACTGCCCGGCGCCGGCACCCGGTCGACCCGCACGACCTCGGCGCCCATGTCCGCCAGCAGCATGGCCGTGAACGGGCCCGGCCCGATGCTGGCCACCTCCACCACCCGCACGCCGTGCAGCGGTCCCATCGGCGACGGACCCTAGCGACCCCGTCCGTAGACTGCCGCTCACGACACCCGAGCGTCGTGTGGGAGAGGGCGCCCGCGTCCGGGCCAGGCGCGCCGGGCCCGAGTGGCGGCGGGCCCTGCGTCCTGCCCTCGTGCTCTCGGCGGCGGCGGCGCTGGCTCTGCCCGCCGATCTCGGCCGCACCGGGGCGGTGAGCCCGGTGGCACGCGTTGCCGCTCCGGCGCCGTTGATGACCGCCCCGTTCGCGACGCCGCCACCGGCGGCTTCCGCCTCTCCGGCCCCGAGCGGTCAGGCGGCGCCCCCTCCGACCGCTCGGGCGGCGCCTCCGACGACCGCCGCGCCGCCGGTCGTCTTCACCATCGCCGCCACCGGCGACTTCCTCGCCCACCGTCCGGTGGTCGCCCGGGCGGCGGCGTACGGGCGGGCATCGGGGCGGGCCTACGACTTCGGCCCCATGCTGGAGCCCATCGCGCCGTTCGTGTCGACGGCCGACCTCGGGATCTGCCATCTCGAGACACCCCTGTCCCCCGACGGCGGGGGCTTGTCGGGATACCCGGTCTTCAACGTCCCAGGCGAGCTGGCGACCGCCATCGCCGGGGCCGGCTACGACACCTGCTCGGTGGCGTCGAACCATGCCCTCGACCGCGGCGACGCTGGTGTGCAAGCCACCCTCGACGTGCTCGACGCGTCGGGCGTCGGCCATGCCGGCACGGCTCGCAGCCCGGAGGAGGCGGCGGCGGCCGTCTCGTCTCCACGCCCGGTCGCGGGTGTGGCGGTCGCCCATCTGTCGTACACGTACGGTCTCAACGGCCTCGAGGTGCCCGCCGGCCAGCCGTGGCTGGTCAACCTCATCGACGCCGGCCGCATCCTCGCCGACGCCGGCGCGGCGAAGCGCGCCGGAGCGCGGTTCGTGGTGCTCAGCATCCACTGGGGCGCGGAGTACCAGACCGATCCGACGCCGGAGCAGCGCGCCCTGGCCGCCGAGCTGCTCGCCTCGCCGGACGTCGACCTCATCCTCGGCCACCACGCCCACGTCGTGCAGCCGGTCGAGAGGATCGGCGACGAGTACGTCGTCTACGGCATGGGCAACCTCCTCTCGAACCAGACGGCGAGGTGCTGTCCGGCCCACAGCCAGGACGGGGTGGTGGTCCTGGTCACGGTCGAGGTCAGGAACGAGACGCCCGTGGTGACCCGGGTGAGCTACCACCCCACGTGGGTGGAGCCGGGGACGTACCGGGTGCTCCCCGTCGCTCGAGCCCTGAACGACCCCGCCACTCCGCCGGCGCACCGCGCCGACCTCCAGCGGTCCTGGCGGCACACCGTCGCGGTGATGTCCGCACTGGGCGCCGACGTCCACGGCGTGGTGCCCGCGGAGACACCCACCGCCTGACTTCCGAATTGGGTGACGAAAGCGGTTGGAGATCAACCACTCTCCGCGCCAGAAACCGTCGGTTGACCCGTGGTCAGAGCTGGTCGAGGAGCTTGGCCTTCTTCACCTCGAACTCGGCCTGGGAGATCACCCCACGCTGCCGCAGCTCGTCGAGCTTCTCGAGCTGCTCGAGCGGCGACAGCGGGCGCCGCCCCACCTGGCGGTCGAGCTCGCGGTCGCGAGCGGCCTCCATCTGGACATAGATCTCGTTCTGCACCCTGGTCGGGCGGGGGCACTCGGGGAACGACTCCTGCCCCCGCTCCCCCGCCGACTCGACGACCAGGTCGCCGCTGCGGAGCAGGCGGTTGACGATGGACTGGGTGACGGTGATGTCGTTGATGCGCTCGAGTGGGATCTCCCGCCCCCGCTTGGCGACGATCCCGGAGCGCACGATCAGCCGATCGCTGGTGACGACCAGGTTGGTCGTCGCCCACCTGGCCAGGCGGTAGAGGAACCACACCAGGACGACGAGCACCACGGCCAGCACGACGAGCAGCAGAGGATCGTTGTCCGTCTTCGCCGACACGACGATGGCGGCGGCGATGGCGCCGGCGAGGGCCAGGAACGGGCGGGCCATGACGATCCAGTGCGGGCGGACGTCGACGACCACCTCTTCGTCCTCGTTCAGCAGCCTCCGCGGGAACGGCACGGGCGGCGAGGCTACGTCCTACCGGTAGACCTGCGGCGGAAGGCGGCCTCGGAGGACGACACCCGGTCGAGGAACAGCCGGCCGTCGAGATGGTCGATCTGGTGGACGTCCCGGGCCTCGAAGGCGTCGACCTCCACAGCCGTTCCGGGCACCGCCGCCCGAGGTCCTAGGCGAACAGCCGGAGCTGGCAGAGACGCCCCACCAGGTCGTCCCAGGACGAGAGGCGGTACGCCCGCCGGAGGGCGACGTCGCGGTTGTAGGGGTGGTCGAGCAGGTACGAGCGGCACACCCGGCCGAGCAGCTCCGCCTCCGTCGGGTTGTCCTCCACCGCGACGTCGACGCCGAGGCGGCGGGCCACGGCCGACTTGGCCCCGATCACGGTGTGGTGCACGGCGTCGAGCTCGAGGCCCTGCTCGGACAGCCAGCGGGTCGTGGCATCGGCGAGGTGGGTGGGGCGGGCGGTGATGCCCACCACGTCCCAGCCCGCCCGGCGGAGGTGGGCCAGACCCTCGACCGCCCCGCAGGTGGCGGGGGCGGCGGCGTAGAGCGTGGCGTCGGCGAAGAGCTCGTCGAGGAAGGCGCAGAACCGGTCGTGGGGAAGGCCGAGGTGCAGGTGGCGGAGGTCGTAGGAGCGCCAGGTGGCGGGATGGGTGGTGACCCCGAAGCGCTCGGCGATGCGGGCGGCCACGCCTGGCCCCAAATCGCAGAGCACACCGTCGAGATCGAGTCCCACGAGCATGGGTCCGCAGGTTAGCCAGCGGGTACGACATCGCCCCTTGACGGGCCCGGGTGGGTGGCGCATGATGCGTGGGCCGGCACGGCCCGGCCAAGCCGAGCCCCCGGCGCCGGCGACCCCAGGTCGCCGCCCGGCGGGCCCGTGGAGGCAGGGTTCGTCGGTGGTCTGGCCGAAGCGAACGGGTGCCGCAAGGAGCCCGGACGTGGACGCGCAGGCCGAGGTCCGGCCCCGAGGAGCACGGAGAGCTCCGGCTCGAAGGCTACTCGGGGCCGTTCCGCGACCATCCACCCTTCGCGTCACACCTCATCGGTACGGTCGGGCCGATGTCGACCGACCACACGTTCGAGCTGCTGTCCGGCCTCGATCCGGCCCAGCGCCACGCCGTCACCGCCGACGCCCGCCCGCTCTGCATCCTGGCGGGGGCGGGCTCGGGGAAGACCCGGGTGCTCACCCGCCGCATCGCCCACCGCGTGGCCACCGGCTCGGCGCTGGCGCCCCACGTCCTGGCCCTCACCTTCACCCGCAAGGCGGCGAGCGAGCTGGGCCGGCGCCTGGGCGCCCTGGGCGTGCGCGACCGCGTCGCCGCCGGCACGTTCCATGCCATCGCCTACGCCCAGCTGCGCCGCCGGTGGGCCGACCACGGCGAATGGGCGCCGACCCTGCTCGACCACAAGGTCAGGCTGCTCGTCACGCTGCTCCCCCGGCGCCTGGGCGCCCCCGCCGAGCCCGCCGCGGTGGCCGCCGAGATCGAGTGGGCCAAGGCCCGCCTGGTGACCCCCGAGACGTACGAGGAAGCGCTCGCCGCCGCCGGCCGCTGCCCGCCGCTCGCGGCCGGCGCGGTGGCGTCGATCTTCGGTCGCTACGAGGAGGAGAAGCGACGCCGGCGCCTCGTCGACTTCGACGACCTGGTTCTCCTCTGCGCCGAGGCCCTCGAGTCCGACGCCCGGTTCGCCGCCGCCCAACGATGGCGCTTCCGGCATCTCTTCGTCGACGAGTTCCAGGACGTCAACCCCGCCCAGCTCCGACTGCTCCAAGGCTGGCTCGGCGACCGGGACGACCTCTGCGTGGTGGGTGACCCCGACCAGGCGATCTACGCGTGGAACGGCGCCGACCCGTCGGCCCTCACCCGGTTCCCGTCCCGCTTCGGCGGCGCCACTGTCGTCCACCTCGACGACACCTACCGGTCGTCGCCGCAGGTCGTCGCCGTCGCCAACGCCGTGCTCGACGGGTGGCGCGCCTCCGGCGCCCGAGAGCTGCGGGCCACCCGGACGGCCGGGCCGGTCCCGACCGTCACGGCCTACGCCGGCGAACGGGAGGAGGCGGCGGGCGTCGCCCGCCGCCTGCGCAACGAGCACACCGCCGGCCGGGCGTGGTCGGAGATGGCGGTGCTGGCGCGCACCCGCGCCCAGCTGGTGCTCTTCGAGGAGTCGCTGCGGGCCGCCGGCGTCCCATACCGGGTGCGAGGCACGGTGAGCTTCCTCGACCGGCCCTCCGTGCGCGCCGCCCTCGCCGATCTCCGCGCCCGGCCCGACGGCACAGCCCTCTCGACGGCGATGACCGATCTCGGCGAGTCCTCGGGCCACGACCACGACGTCGACGAGGTGGTGCGCATGATGGGCGAGCAGCTCGCCCTCGATCCCGCCGCCTCGGTGGGCGGCTTCCTCGCCTGGCTCCAGACGGCCGTCCCCAGCGAGCCGGCCGGCGACGTGGACGCCGTCGACCTCGCCACCTTCCACGCCTCCAAGGGCCTCGAGTGGCAGGTCGTCTTCGTCGTCGGCCTCGAGGCCGGTCTCGTCCCGGTCGAGCGCGCCGACACGCCCGAGGCGCGCGCCGAGGAGCGGCGGCTGCTCTACGTCGCCTTCACCCGTGCCGTCGCACAGCTGCACTGCTCGTGGGCCGAGCGGCGGACGTTCGGCACGCGCACCGTCAGCCGCGCCCCGAGCCCGTGGCTGGCCACCGTCGAAGCCGCCGTCGCCGCCCTGTCGGGAGCCGAGACCGACGTCGACTGGCGCCGCCTCCTCGACGACATCCGGGCGCGGGTGCGGGCGGCGCCCCGGTCGGGGCCCGCCGGCGGCCGCACCGCCGGGCCGCGTCTCGGTGAACGGGCCGATCCCGCCGTGCTGGCCGCCCTGCGGTCGTGGCGCGCCAACACCGCCCGGGCGGCCGGCGTGCCCGCGTACGTCGTCCTGCACGACAGCACGCTGGCGGCGGTGGCCGAGGCGCGCCCCGCCGACCGCGAAGCCCTCCTCGCCCTTCCGGGGATGGGACCGGTCCGGGCCGAGCGCTACGGCCAAGCCCTTCTCGACGTCGTCGCCGGTGCCCGGGCGGACACCGGCTGACCTGCCGGGCGTTGACGGCCGTGGGCGGCAGCGCGACAAACTGAGCCATGACCTATCTGTGGCCGAACGAGGACGGTTGGCCGTACCCCGACGGCGTCAATCGCGAGACGGTCGACCTGGACCAGTCCGTCGACGACGACGCCCTGGTGCTCCGAGCGGCCCCGCCTCACCTCTTCGACGATCTCGATCCCCTCGAGCGCCGGGTGGTCCGAGCGCACTACGGACTCGACGGCTCTCCCCCGAGGAGCATGAAGGAGCTGCGGGCCGATCTCGGCCTCCCGCGGACCGAGGTGCGGGAGGCGCTGGCCAGCGGCCTGGCCAAGCTGCGCGCCCGCCTGGTCGAGTAGCGCCCCCGCCGGTTGACCGAGGCTCAGCGGTCGAAGTCCACCAGCAGGGGGGCGTGGTCGGACGGTGCCTTGCCCTTGCGGGCGAAGCGGTCGATGAGGGCGTAGGTCGCCCGGCGGGCGATTGGCTCGGTGGCCAGGACCAGGTCGATGCGCAGGCCGCGGTGGTTGTGGAAGTCGCCGGCCCGGTAGTCCCACCACGAGTAGAGCCCGGTGTCTTCGTACTGCTGGCGGAAGACGTCGACCAGGCCCCACCGCCGCAGGGCGGCGACCGCCTCCCGCTCGGGCGGGCTGATGTGGGTGCCCCCGTGCAGCTTGGTCGGGTCCCAGACGTCGCGATCGTCGGGCGCCACGTTGAAGTCCCCGCAGATGACCAGCTCGGACGACGGGTCGAAGGTCGCCTCGACATGGCGGCGCAGGCGGTCGAGCCACTCGAGCTTGGCCTCGTAGTGCTCGCTCCCCACCCGGCGCCCGTTGGGGACGTAGACGCTCCCCACCCGCACCCCGCCGCACGTCGCCCACAGCAGCCGGGCCTCGACCACCTCGTCCTCGGCCTGGTCGGAGAAGCCGGCGACGACGTCGTCGAGCCCCACGCGCGACAGGATGGCCACACCGTTCCACTGGCCCTGCCCGCAGTAGGCGGCCTCGTAGCCCAACGCCGAGAAGGCCATGGACGGGAAGGCGCTGTCCGCCACCTTGGTCTCCTGCATGCAGAGGACGTCGGGCTTGGCGTAGCCCAGCCACTCCTCCACCCGGGGCAACCGGGCCTTGAGCGAGTTGACGTTCCAGGTGGCGACGCGCAGGGTCAGCCGCCTGCCTTCGTCGGGCGCGGCGACGAGGCGCGCTTGGCTGCCTTCTTGACTGGGGCCGCCGCCTTCTTGGTCGCCCGCCGGGGCTTGGCTTCGGGGGGCGAGTCCAGGGTCTCCGATGGTTGCCCGGCGGCCGCCTTCCTGGCCCGCCGAGCGACCGGCGGAGCCGGCGTCTCCGCCTCGGGGGCCGCCTTCTTGGCTCGGCGGCGGGCCGGCGCGGCGGGGGACTCGGTGGCGGCGGCCGTCTCCGACGCGGGCTCGGCGCCCCCCTTCCTCGCCCGCCGGCGGGTGTTGGCCGCCGGCTCCTCGCCCCGCGCCCGCTCGGGAGGCGACGGTTCGGCGGCGACCGGGACCGACGCGGGCTCGGCGGCGGGGGCCTTCCTGGACCGGCGGGCTCGGGGGGGCGCGGGCGGTGGCTCGGAGGGCACCGCCTCGGCGGAGGCCTTCCTTGACCGCCGGGCCGGGGCGAGCGCCGAGGGTGCCTCCGCGGCGGGGGCCTCGTCGGTGACCTGGCCCCCGGCGGCCGGGCCCTTCCTGGCCCGGCGGGCCCGGGGCGGGGCGGGCGGCGAGGGTGCCTCGGCGTCGGGGGCCTCGCCGGCGGCCTGGCC
>DATAAF010000117.1:0-6133 GCA_036260255.1 Acidimicrobiales bacterium
CCGGTAGGAGGTGCGACCGCCGTCCTTGGAGATCGACTTCGACACGATCGTGGACGTCGTCTCCGGGGCGTAGTGGTACATCTTCGCCCCCGCGTCCTGGTGCTGACCGGGGCCGGCGTAGGCCACCGACAGCACCTCGCCCCGGGCCTTCGGGCCGACCAGGTACACCGACGGGTACTTCATCGTGAGCCGCGACCCGATGTTCCCGTCGATCCACTCGACGTGGGACTCGGCCTCGGCGCGGGCCCGCTTGGTGACCAGGTTGTAGACGTTGTTCGACCAGTTCTGGATCGTCGTGTACGTGATGCGCGACCCGGGCTTGGCGACGAGCTCGACCACGGCCGAGTGGAGCGAGTCGCTGGTGTACACCGGCGCCGAACAGCCCTCGATGTAGTGCACCTGCGAGCCCTCGTCGGCGATGATCAGCGTCCGCTCGAACTGGCCCATGTTCTCGGCGTTGATGCGGAAGTAGGCCTGCAGCGGCATGTCCACCTCGACGCCCGGGGGCACGTAGATGAACGAGCCTCCCGACCACACCGCCGAGTTGAGGGCGGCGAACTTGTTGTCGCCGGGCGGGATGACGGTGCCGAAGTGCTCCTTCACGATGTCGGGGTACTCGCGGAGGGCGGTGTCCATGTCGGTGAACAGGACGCCCTGGGCCTCGAGGTCCTCGCGGTTCTTGTGGTAGACGACCTCCGACTCGTACTGGGCGGTGACGCCGGCCAGGTACTTCCGCTCGGCCTCGGGGATGCCCAGCTTCTCGTAGGTCGCCTTGACCGACTCGGGCAGCTGCTCCCAGGCGTCGACCTGCTTGTCGATTGGCTTGATGTAGTAGTAGATGTCCTGGAAGTCCAGATCGGGCATGTTGACGGCGAACCAGGGCGCCATGGGCTTGCGCTCGAAGAGCTTCAGGGCGCGGAGCCTGAACTGGCGCATCCAGTCGGGCTCGCCCTTCATCCACGACATCTCGGAGACGATGTCCTCGTTGAGGCCCTTCTTGGGCTTGAAGATGTACTCCTCGGTGGGGTCGATCCAGCCGAGCTTGTAGCGCCCGAGATCGATCTCAGTCGTGGCCATCGGCGCACCTACTCCAGGGGGTCGCGAAGCGGGGGAATTTCTCCTACACAGATAGTAACAAATGGCCCGCCGACCTTCATCCCCGGCCGGCGGGGCCTCGGCCTGCCCTGCCCTGGTCAGGTCCTACCCGCGGGCCCGGCCGGCCGAACGGGGCATCCGGCGGCGGGCGCGCTCCACCAGCTGGCGGAACAGCCCCTGCTGCTCGGGCCAGTCCTCCAGCAGCTCGGGATGCCATTGCACGGCGACCACGTGAGGGCTGCCCGGGAGCTCGATGGCCTCGACGGTGTCGTCCTCTGCCCACGCCACCGCCCTGGTGCCAGGGGCGGCCTGGTCGACCGCCTGGTGGTGGATGGAGTTGACCTCCACCTCGGTGGCGCCGAGCGCCTCGGCCAGGTGGCTGTCGGGCTCGATCTTGACCCGGTGCACGCCCTCCCGCCACCGGTCGTTGCGGTAGTGGACCTGGCCGGTGACGGCGGGGACGTGCTGGATGAGCGACCCGCCCAGGGCCACGTTGAGCACCTGCATCCCCCGGCAGGTCGCCAGCACCGGGAGCTCCGACTCGATGGCCAGCTCGAGCAGGCGGAAGTCGAAGTCGTCGCGGGCGGGGTCCACGCCGTTGGTCTCGGCCACCGGCTTGGCGCCGTAGCGGGCCGGCTGGACGTCGCCCCCGCCCGAGAGCAGCACGCCGTGGATCGCGGGCAGGAGGTCCTCCACCGCCTCCGGGCTCATCACCGGCAGGACCACCGGCACGCCGCCCGCCCGCTCCACCGCCTCGACGTAGAAGCGCGACGTCGTGTGCAGCAGCGTGGCGCCAAGGCTGGTGTCGACCAGGCGCGGGAAGGCGGAGATGCCGATGACGGGCTTCATGTGGGACCGAGCGTACGGGACGTCGTGCCGTTCGGCGCTCAGGACCGGGGCGAGAGCTCGGCCGCCAGCTCGGTCAGGGCCTCGAGGTCGGCGGCGGGGTCGGAGCCGGCGCAGAACACCGCCACCCGCCCCTGGGCCTCCTCGTGCAGGACCGAGGCCAGTCGCCCACCCCGGTCGCCGCCCCCGGTCACGAGGATCACGGTGGCCCCCTCCGCCGCCAGGGCCCGGGCGATGGCCGCCGTCCTCTCCTCGCCGGTGGCGTCGAGGGCCACGATGGCCATGGTCCCGGTGAGCGACGGGCGGGAGCCGCCGCCTCCGCCTCCGACCTGATCTTGGCCCTGCCCCCCGTGCACGCCACCAGCGTACGCCGGAATGCCGACCGATGAGGTCGGGTTTACACTTGGGACATGTCTACAACGCCCGTGCCTCCCCCGATCGACCCACGGGGGCCCCGGTTCAACCAGGCGATGGTCACGCTGCTGCTGCTGGTCGGCTTCGTGCTCGACGCGCCGGTCGTGGTGCCGGCGGTGGCGGTCGTGCTCCTGGCCGGAGCGGCGCTGGGACCGCGGTGGGGCCCCTTCCTGCGCCTCTACAGCGAGGTCATCCGGCCGCGGCTGGCACCGCCCACGACCCTCGAGGATCCCCGGCCGCCCCGCTTCGCCGCCGCCGTCGGGGTTCTGTTCCTCGCCGCGTCCACCGTCGCCTTCATGGTCGGGAGCTCGGTGGTCGGATGGGCCCTCGCCCTGGTGGTGGCCGTCCTGGCCGGCCTGGCCGCCACAACCGGCATCTGCGTGGGATGCGAGATCTGGCTGTTCCTCGCCCGCCGGCGGGGGACCCGGTTGGCGGCTTGAGGCTCCCGTGATCCCCACCCGCGCCGTGCTCGCCCTCGTACTGGTCCTGGCGATCCTCTTCGTGGCCCGCCTCTACCGCGCACGGAAGTCGCGCGCCGCGGCCGCCGACGTCCGCCCGGACGCCCACCCGCTGGTTCCCGACGCCGTGCGGGCCGGAGCCGAGCGCACGTGGGTGCTCTTCACGTCGCCCTACTGCGCCAACTGCGGACCCGTCGAAGAGCGGTTGAGGGCATCCGATCCCGGCGCCCGGGTGGTGCGGGTCGACGCCACCCGGGAGCCGCTCCTGGCCAAGGCCTTCAACGTACGCAGCGCCCCCACCGCCGTCCTCGCCGACGCCGACGGCCGGGTCCAGACCCGCCTGGTCGGGCCCGACGCGGTCGAGCGCTGGGCCCTCAGCCGGCGCTGACGCCGGCGACGTTCCAGTAGGGGTGGCGTGACTCGTCGGTAGGTCGGGTCAGGATCTCGGCGCGCTGGTCGGTGACCTCCAGGGTGTGCTCGAACTGGGCGGTGCGGCGGCGGTCGGCGGTGACCGCGGTCCAGCCGTCGTCCCACATCCGGACCTTCCAGTCGCCCATGGTGATCATGGGCTCGATGGTGAAGGTCATGCCCGGCTCGAGCACGGTCGTCGCCCGCCGCTCGTAGTAATGGGGAACGCTGAGCCCGGCATGGAACTGCTCGCCGATCCCGTGCCCCACGAAGTCACGGACCACGCCGTAGCCGTGCGCCTCGGCGTGCTCCTGGATCGCCCGGCCGATCACGTTGAGCGGCTCGCCCGGGGCAACCGCGGCGATGGCCCGCTCGAGGCACTCGCGGGTGACGGCGATGAGCCGGGCCGACTCCTCGTCGACCCGGCCGACCGCGAACGTCGCGTTGGTGTCGCCGTGGACGCCCTCGCGGTAGACGGTGACGTCGAGGTTGACGATGTCGCCCTCGCGCAGAGGACGGTCGTCGGGGATGCCGTGGCACACGACCTCGTTGACCGACGTGCACAGCGCCTTGGGGAACGGTGCCCCGCCGCCGCCGTAGTTCAACGGGCTCGGGTAGCCGCCGATGTCGAGGATCAGCTGGTGGCACAGGGCGTCGAGCTCCTCGGTGGTCACCCCGGGCGCCACCGCCTCGCCCACGGCCACGAGGACGTCGGCCGCCGCCCGGCAGGTGCGGCGCATGCGCTCGAGGACGTCGGGAGACTTGACCAGCGGCTCGGCCCACCGGTCGAGGATCCCCGACTCGGCGTAGGACGGCCGGGCGATGCCCGCCGGCACGGCGCGCCGTGGGCTGATCCGCCCCGCCCGTACCGGCTGGGTGGACGGCTGGTGGCACCGCTTGAACTTCACCCCGCTCCCGCACCAGCACGGCGCGTTGGGGCCCAGGGCGGTCACGATCTCTCCCCGTGACCTGCGCCCGGCTCGCCCTGGGGGGCCGCCGGCACGTGCGGGCGGCGGGCGAGAGGCAGGTCCCGGCGGCCCCGCTCGCCGTGCTCGGTCACGGGACGCGAAGCTCGGGGTCGGGCCCGAGCAGGGGACGGGCGCCGTGGGGGATGTCGGCGCGGCGAGGGTTCGTCTGGTCGCGCCGGGACAGGACGGGGTCGGCGACGGCCCAACGGGCCGCCACCTCGGGGTCGTCCCAGGCGACGCCCAGCTCGTCGTCGGGGCTGTAGTACTGGTCGACCAGGTAGGTGATGATGAGGTCGGTGAGGGCGGCGAACCCGTGGGCCACCCCGGGCGGGATGTACACGCCCTGCTCGTTGCGGTCGCCGATCTCCAGCTCGAGGGTGGCGCCGTCGGTCGGCGACCCCTCGCGGAGGTCGTGGAGCACGACCTGGGCCCTTCCGCGGGCGACGTACCAGTAGTCCGCCTGGCGCAGGTGGTAGTGCAGGCCGACGAGGCTTCCCGCCACCTTGTCCGAGCGGTTGCCCTGGACCATCTCCCGTCCGTCCGGGAACCACGACCGCCGGTAGGTCTCGACGAAGCGGCCGCGGTCGTCGCCGAACTGGGTGGGCGTCACCAGGTAGACGCCCACGATGGCGTCCGACTCGACGACCTCGGCCACGGGCGGCGACGCCGGCTCAGGGTTCGAAGCGGCCATATCCACCACGGTAGAAGACCAGGGGCCCTCCCTCGTGCGCCACGCCCATGTCACGGACCCGCCCGACGACGATCACGTGGTCGCCGGCGCCGTGCTCGGCTTCCACGGAGCAGTCGAGCCACGCCAGCGCGCCGGCGAGGATCGGCGCACCGGACTCGGCCGGGCGCCAGCCGACGCCGCGGAACTTGTCCGTGCTGCGCCGGGCGAACGCTCGGGACAGGTGCTCCTGGTCCTCGGCGAGGATGTTCACGCAGAACGAGCCCATGGCGCGTATGCGCGGCCACGTCCTCGACACCGAGGCCACGCAGAACGCCACGAGCGGAGGCTCGAGCGACACCGACGTGAAGGAGTTGACCGACAGCCCGCTCGGCTCTCCTTCGTCGGCGGTGGTGACGACAGTGACGCCGGTGGCGAAGTGGCCCAGCACCTGACGGAACCGGGCGGTGTCGATGTCGGCGGCGGCATCGGCGTCGGCCCCCTCGGGCACGGGCGCCAGCGGGTCGTCGGGAGCCTGGTCGCCGCTCACCGGCCGCCTCCCCGTTCGAACGACACGGTCGTCCCCTCGGCCGCGACCAGCACCTCGTCGACGCCCAGACGGGCGGCGGCATCCCGGGATCCGACCAGCAGCCGGTCGAGCTCGTCGTCGCCCTGCTCGGGGGGAAGGGCGAACAGCGCCACCCGGCGAGCGCCCGCTCGGTCGGCCACCAGGAGGGCCTCCTCGGCGGTCGGGTGCCCGGCGACATCGAGGACCAGCAGGTCGACCCCGTCGGCGAGCCCGAGCGGCTCGTGCCCAGCCAGGTATGCCACTGCGACGCCCTGCCACTCCACCCGGTACCCGTTGACCGGGTCGAGGCCGGGCAGCCGTCGCACCGCGACCTTGGCGTCGCCCACCGCGAGCTCCTCGTCGTCGACGACGGTCCATCGGGCGCCCCCCGGGCCGCTCCCGGGCGGCGGGCCGAGGACCTCGCCCGCGAACACCGGCAGCCCGGCCAGGTGATCGGGGTGGGCGCGGGTCAGGAGGGCGTGCGCGCGCGACGGATGGTCGGGCTCGACCGTGGCCGCCCACGCGCCGGCGCCGGTCCCCAGGTCCAGCAGGAGGGCGTCGCCGTCGGGCACCTCGAGCGCCACGCACCGGCCGTGGCCGCCGTACCGGCTGGGAGCCCCCTCGCGGCGCGCCGACGCCCGAACGCCGAAGAAGGTGACGTTCAGCACCAACGGCCGAGGTTAGGCCCGACGTGGGGGGGGGGGGGGGG